>DWVL01000050.1 GCA_019120275.1 Candidatus Mediterraneibacter excrementavium
GAAATGGCAGTAAAAATCAGATTAAGAAGAATGGGACAGAAGAAGGCTCCTTTTTATAGAATCATCGTAGCTGATTCTCGTTCCCCGAGAGACGGAAGATTCATTGAGGAGATCGGAACATACGATCCGAACTGCGAGCCGAGCGCGATCAAAGTTGACGAGGAAGCAGCTAAGAAATGGCTCAACAACGGTGCTCAGCCGACAGAAGTAGTAGGAAAGATCTTCAAGGCGGCAGGCATCGAGAAATAATCGGACTTCGCGGAGGTGCGGACACAATGAAAGAATTAGTGGAAGTGATTGCTAAAGCACTCGTTGACCATCCCGAAGAAGTCTCTGTAAATGAGAAAAAGGAAGGCCGCACTACAGTGCTTGAGCTGCATGTGGCAGACGGCGACATGGGCAAGGTGATCGGCAAGCAGGGACGTATAGCCAAAGCGCTCCGTTCCGTAGTAAAGGCTGCCGCAGCCAGAGAGAACAAGAAAGTCGTTGTCGATATTGTATAAGATAAGTAGTAAAAAGGGACAGCCTTCCGCTGCGGAATGACTGCCCCTTTTCTTATCTGCGCTCCGGTGCAGCATATGAACAATTAAAACAGGAGTAAAGAAATGGAACAGTTTCTCAGAGCAGGGATAATCTCATCCACTCATGGAATACGGGGTGAGGTGAAAGTATTCCCGACCACGGACGATGCCGCCCGCTTTAAAGAAATCCGGAAGGTGTTTCTTGACACCGGCAGAGAACGGATGGAACTGGAGATCCAGTCTGTCCGGTTCTTCAAGCAGTTTGTGATCGTAAAGTTCAAAGGCATCGACAACATTAATGATATAGAAAAATACAAGGGGTGCAGCCTCTATATTTCCAGGGAAGAGGCGGCGGAACTTGATGAGGATGAATATTACATCGGCGACCTGATCGGTATGGATGTATTTACGGAGGAAGGACATTTCGGCGTGCTCCGTGATGTCATGGAGACGGGGGCCAACGAGGTGTACATTATAGATTCGGACAGCCACGGTGAGGTGCTGATCCCGGCGATCCGGCAGTGCGTGCTGGATGTGGATGTGGAGCAGAACCGGATGACCATCCGGCTGATGGACGGGCTGATAGGAGACGACAACAGATGAATTTTCATATACTGACGCTTTTTCCGGAGATGGTAATGGACGGGCTGAATACGAGTATCATCGGGCGCGCGGTCAATGCCGGGCTTCTCTCGATCGAGGCGGTCAATATCCGGGATTATGCCTTTAATAAACATCAGAGCGTGGACGACTATCCGTATGGCGGCGGGGCCGGCATGCTGATGCAGGCGGAGCCGGTCTATCTGGCGCACGAGGCTGTGGCGGAGAAGATCCGGCAGCGCACCGGGGCGGCAGAGCTTCCGGAAGGGAAGCGGCTGCGGACGGTCTACCTCTCGCCCCAGGGCGATGTATTCGACCAGAAGATGGCGGAGGAACTCTCAAAAGAAGAAGATCTGATCCTTCTCTGCGGCCATTATGAGGGGATTGACGAGCGTGTGCTCGAAGAGGTCGTAACGGATTATGTTTCCATTGGTGATTATGTGCTGACCGGCGGGGAACTTCCGGCCATGGTGATGGTGGACGCCATATCCAGGCTGGTGCCGGGCGTCCTTCATAATGATGTGTCGGCGGAGTTCGAATCTTTTCAGGACAATCTGCTGGAATACCCGCAGTATTCCCGGCCGGAGGAGTGGCACGGGAAGAAAGTCCCGCCGGTCCTTTTGTCCGGGCATCACGCCAATATCGAGAAATGGCGCCGGGAGCAGTCGATCATCCGGACCTACGAGCGCCGTCCGGATCTGTTGGAACAGTCCGAACTTACGGAAAAGGAACGGAAGTGGTTCCGCCAGTGGCTGAAAGATCGGACTGCGGAAAATGCAGACAGCGGGACCGGAGTGCCGGATGGCGAAAAAGAAGATTAGGACTTGCAAATCCCGGGAAAGTATGGTAAACTACAACAGTTGTGAAAAGAAGAGCGATGGTCCTCTGGCACGCAGATGTGTTAAGAACGTCAAATATGAAGGAGGTCACACAAAATGAACGAGATCATTAAGAAGATCGAAGCAGAGCAGTTAAAAGAGAATGTACCGGAGTTCAATGTCGGTGATACGGTAAGAGTTCACGCAAAGATCAAAGAGGGTAACCGTGAAAGGATCCAGGTCTTTGAGGGAACAGTCCTGAAAAAACAGGGCGGCGGCGCGAGAGCGACATTTACAGTAAGAAAAACATCCAATGGCATCGGTGTTGAGAAGACATGGCCGCTTCATTCTCCGCATGTAGAGAAGGTAGAAGTTGTCCGCAGAGGTAAGGTAAGAAGAGCGAAACTGAACTACCTGAGAAAACGTGTAGGAAAAGCTGCAAAGGTAAAAGAATTAGTAAAATAGTAACTGAGAGGGACAATTACAGAGTTTGTATATTGTCCCTTTTTACATCTCAGAAGGATGGCGGCTCCCGTCGGCAGGAGGCGGGCAGCAAATAAGCGGATCGAGTACAGAAGCGGGAGAGTAGTATGAGTCAGGATTTGAATTTCCGCAGAAAGCGGAGAAAAAGACCGAGAAGAAATAAAGCCGGAAGCCTTTTCCTCTGGATCCTGGAGATCCTGATCGTCTGCATGACAGCAGTTCTCCTTGTAGCTGCGCTGGGACAGCGTGTCAGTACGGCGGGCGACTCCATGTCGCCGGTGTTGAAAAACGGCAATGTGGTTCTTGTAAATCATTTCATTTATAATTTCAAAGATCCGGCAAGAGGTGATATTATTGCATTCCGGCAGGACGAAACCAGACACTATATGCTCAAGCGTGTAGTCGGACTTCCCGGAGAGACGGTGCAGATCTCTGAAGGGAAAGTGCTGATAAACGGCAGGGAACCGGATAAAGATATCTATGTATCTGATATTGAATATGCCGGGGAAGCAGAGGAACCGGTGAAGCTGGGAGAGGATGAGTTTTTTGTCATGGGCGACAATCACGCCGCCAGCGATGACAGCCGTCTTCCGAGCATCGGTAATATTAAAAAAGACGATATTTTTGGTAAAGCGTGGTTCATCGTAAGTCCGGGAAAAGATTTCGGATTTATATCTGAGGAGGAATGATATGCATTTTCAATGGTATCCGGGACATATGACGAAAGCCCGGCGGATGATGCAGGAAAATATAAAACTGATCGATCTGGTGATCGAACTGGTGGACGCCAGGGTGCCCATGTCCAGCCGTAATCCGGACATTGACGAACTGGGAAAAGGAAAGGCCCGGCTGATCCTGCTGAATAAGGCGGATCTGGCGGAAGAGCGCATGAATGATGAATGGCTGGCGTATTTTAAGGGGAAGGGTTTCTCTGCGGTGAAAGTCAATTCAAAAAAGGGCGGCGGGATCAAGTCCATCCAGGGTGTGATCCAGGAGGCGTGTAAGGAGAAGACGGAGCGCGACCGGAAAAGAGGAATACTGAACCGGCCTGTGCGCGCCATGGTCGTAGGTATTCCCAATGTGGGCAAATCGACATTTATCAATGCGCTGGCCGGAAAAGCCTGCGCGAAGACGGGAAATAAACCCGGTGTAACAAAAGGAAAGCAGTGGATCCGGCTCAATAGGAGCGTGGAACTTCTGGACACACCGGGAATCCTCTGGCCGAAATTTGAAGACCAGACGGCGGGGATGCGGCTGGCGTTTATCGGATCCATCAAAGATGAGATCCTGCAGACGGAAGAACTGGCTGCGGAACTGATGAAATTTATGAACAGCGCCTATCCGGGCGTGCTGGAAGAAAAATACGGGATCCCGGCATTTGAGGATCCGTACGAAGGACTGAAAAGTATTGCAGAGAGCCGGCACTGTCTGGTGCGCGGGAGCGAGCTCGATACAGAGAAGGCGGCGGCGATCCTGCTGGATGAATTCCGGAACGGAAAGCTGGGCCGGTTTACGCTGGAGGCTCCGGAAGCATAGAGAATTTCCGGGACAGGCTTATGGATTGGAGAGAAGGCAGATTGGATATGAAAGGGATTATAAAAGAGCTGTTGGGATGGCTGGTGTTCATCTTTATCGTGATCGCGGCATCCTGGTTTATCGTTACATTTATCGGGCAGCGGACGCAGGTGAGCGGCCATTCTATGGAGACAACGCTCTCACACGGGGATCAGCTGATCGTGGATAAGATATCCTACCGGTTCAGCGATCCGAAACGGTATGACATCGTTGTATTTCCCTACCACTATGAAGAAAATACATTTTATATCAAGCGGATCATCGGACTGCCGGGTGAGACCGTACAGATCGTGGACGGCGAAGTATACATAGACGGGAAGCTCCTGGGAGAGCATTACGGCAATGAACCGATGGAAAATGCAGGACTTGCGGCGGATCCGATCACGCTGGGGGATGATGAGTATTTTGTCCTCGGCGATAACCGCAATAACAGTCAGGACAGCCGTGTATCCAACGTAGGCGTGCTCCACCGGGATGAACTTCTAGGGCGGGCCTGGATCCGGATCTGGCCGTTTGATAAATTCGGGGTAATAAAACATGAGTAAGAGCATCGCACAGATAAAAGAAGAATTTGCACAGGCAGGCCCGGAGGGACTGCCTGCTCTGTATGCGGCATATGGTGAAGATCCGCGCACCGGAGTGCAGAACCTGATCGCACAGTACCGGAAGAAAGAAGAGGCGCTCCGGCATGAACGCGAGCGGCTGGAACAGATGAAAACCTATGAGAGACAGCACGCGGACTGCGCGCTGATCTGCGGCATCGATGAGGCGGGACGGGGACCGCTGGCGGGTCCGGTGGTGGCCGGAGCCGTTATCCTTCCGAAGGATTGTGCGATCCTGTATCTGAATGATTCCAAGAAGCTTTCAGCGGCGAAACGGGAACTTCTTTATGATGAGATCATGGAGAAGGCGACAGCAGTTGGAGTCGGCATGTCAAGTCCGGCCCGGATCGATGAGATCAATATCCTGCAGGCAACTTATGAGGCCATGCGGCAGGCTATCGAAAAGCTGGGTGTCAGACCGGATCTGCTGCTGAATGATGCGGTCACCATTCCGGATGTTGAGATCCCCCAGGTGCCCATCATCAAAGGGGATGCGAAAAGCGTATCCATCGCAGCGGCAAGCATTATCGCCAAAGTGACCAGGGACCGGCTGATGGTTCAGTATGATGAGATCCTGCCGGGATACGGTTTCGCGAAGCATAAAGGATACGGATCTGCAGAGCATATCGAGGCGATCCGGCGTCTCGGGCCGACGCCGATCCACCGTCAGACATTTATCAAAAATTTTCTTTGATCAGGAGAAAAAGATGAACAGGAGACAGACGGGCGCCGTCTATGAGCAGAAAGCTGCGGAATATCTGAAAAAAACCGGATGCCGGATCCTGGAGATGAATTACCGCTGCAGGATGGGCGAGATCGATATCGTTGCCAGAGACGGGAACTATGTGGTATTCTGTGAAGTGAAGTACCGGTCCGGCAGCCGGGCGGGGAGTCCTCTGGAAGCGGTGGACTTTAAGAAACAGCAGGTAATCTTCCGCTGCGCTCAGTTTTATCTGGCGGAACACCATATGCAGGATGTACCCTGCCGGTTTGATGTGATTGGTATCGCAGGTGAAGAGATCACGCATATTAAAGATGCATTTGCGGGGTGACAGGATGAGTCTCGGACTAAAATATAAAAATAAAGAACATATTTTTGATGAAAAAGAAGGCGCAGTGCCTTATCTTTCATTTCATCTGTTCCGGGATACCGGACTTGTGACGGACGGATTCTCCACCCGGCTCGGCGGAGTGAGTGAAGGATATTTTTCTTCTCTTAACTTAAGTTTTGACCGGGGAGATGACCGTGCAGCGGTGGCGGAGAATTTCCGTCGCATGGGCGCTGCGTTGGGCATACGCTGCGAGGATATGGTTCTGTCGCAGCAGACCCACACGACCAATATCCGGATCGTGACAGATGAGGACCGGGGGAAAGGAGTTGCAAGAGAGCGGGATTACACGGACGTAGACGGACTGATCACAAATGTTCCGGGCATCTGCCTTGTTACGACTTATGCGGACTGCGTGCCGCTTTACTTCCTGGATCCGGTGAAGAAGGTGATCGCCCTCAGCCATTCCGGATGGAGGGGGACTGTGGGGAAGATCGGAAAAAAAACAGTGATGCTTATGCAGGAGAAATTCGGTTCGGAACCGGCTGATATCCTGGCTGCTATCGGACCGTCCGTGTGCCAGGACTGCTATGAAGTGAGTGCGGACGTGATCGGCCGGTTTAAGGAAGTTTTCGACCGGTCCGTGTGGGATGAACTGTTCTATGAGAAACCGGATGGGAAATACCAGCTCGATCTCTGGAAAGCAAATGAAAAGATCTTTCTGGAGTCCGGCATCCGCCGGGAGCATATCGCAGTAACTAATGTGTGCACGCACTGCAACAGCGGGATCCTTTATTCTCACCGGGCAATGGGAGATAAGCGGGGCAACCTCTGTGCATTTCTCGCACTGAAATGATGTTCTGATAAGAAGGAGGAGTGAGCGGAATGATCCATGAATTTGCGCAGGCAGGAGCAACAGTCCTTACAGCTGCCGCAGGTACGGGAAATGTGTCGGATAAATCGGTCAGCGATGTGATCGATACGGCCACGGAAGTGACCGGCGATGCGGCGCAGGATGTAAACCAGTTCTTTCAGCTGATACAGGATAATATCCCCAATATCGTAGGCTTCGGGATCCGCGTGCTCCTTGCGCTGCTGTTTTTCTTTATCGGCAGCAAGCTGATCAAATGGTTACGGAAGATTGTCCGGAGATCGTTTGAACATACGAATGTGGACGCGGGCGTGATCCAGTTCGTGGATTCCATGCTGAAATTCGGACTCTACGTGCTGCTGATCTTTATGATCGCCTCGAACTTCGGGATCGAGTCATCCTCCATCGCAGCGCTTATCGCTTCCGCCGGTGTTGCCATTGGTCTGGCAGTGCAGGGCAGCCTTTCGAATTTCGCCGGCGGCGTGCTGATCCTTCTTCTGAAGCCTTTTGCTGTGGGCGATTATATCATCGTCACACAGGAAAATATCGAAGGCACTGTAAAGGAGATCCAGATCTTCTATACGAAGCTGGCAACCGTGGATAACCAGACAGTCGTGGTGCCAAACAGCATCCTGACCAACAACAGCCTGACCAATGTGACCGCAAGACCGGAGCGGCAGCTGGACCTGAAAGTTGGTATTGACTACGATGCGGATCTGAAGAAGGCGAAAGATCTGATCCAGGATATGCTCAATAATGATCCCGCCATCATGAAAGACGAGGAGATGAAAGTGTTCGTTGACTCTCTGGGAGACAGCGCGGTGATCATCGGGGTCAGAGCCTGGGTAAAGACGGAGGAATACTGGGATACGCGGTGGCGGCTGATGGAACAGATCAAGCTCACCTTCGATAAAGAAGGAATCGAGATTCCGTATAATCATGTTACAGTGCATGTGCGGAATGAAGAAAACAGAAATTAAAAAAAACTATTGAAATTCTCAAAGAAAAGAGATATAATAGCAAAGGCTCGTTTGACGGGCCGAATGCCGGAATAGCTCAGTCGGTAGAGCACTTCACTCGTAATGAAGGGGTCGTCAGTTCAAGTCTGATTTCCGGCTTTAGAGATGCCGCCCGATGCTTATGTGTCGGGCGGTTGACTTTTTGTATACTTATTTAGTTGAAATTCGGAGGTGACAGTACAGTGAAACCATCAGAGGAAACGATCCGCCTCTTTCAGAATGACCGGTTCGCGACAGAGAACGGAGCGGTGATCGAGGAAGTGGATGACCACTATGCAAAATGCAGCCTGAAGATAGAAGACCGCCACAGGAATGCCATGGGCGCGGTGATGGGCGGCGTGTATTTTACGCTGGCCGATTTCGCCCTGGCGGTGGCCAGCAACTGGCAGGAACTGGGAAATGTCTCCCTGAACTCGGAGATCACATACCTGACTGCTGCAAAGGGAGATGTACTTACAGCGGAAGCGTTCTGCGTGAAAAATGGCAGGATGACCGGATATTACCGGATCGATGTGAAAGACGGATACGGGAATCTGGCCGCTGCAGTTACAGCCACGACATACTGCGTGGCAAAGAAGTGATAAAAAGGAGGTGCCTTATGGCAAAATCAAAAGTGTATTTTACAGACATGCGTGCTCTTCCCGGAACGAATCTTCCGGAGAAGCTGAAAAAACTGATCCGCAAAGCGGGAATCGGCGAGATTGATTTCGAGAAGAAGATCACTGCAATCAAAATTCATTTCGGTGAGCCTGGCAATCTCTCTTTCCTGCGGCCGAATTATGCCAAAGCCGTGGCGGATGTGGTTAAGGAACTGGGCGGCCGTCCTTTCCTTACGGATTGCAATACCCTGTATGTGGGGAGAAGAAAAGATGCGCTGGAACATCTGAGCGCTGCATATGAGAACGGATTCAATATTCTGTCTACCGGATGTCATATCATTATCGGGGATGGACTGAAGGGAACGGATGATGTCAGTGTTCCGGTGAAAGGCGGCACACTTGTCAAAGAGGCGAAGATCGGTCGGGCAGTGATGGATGCTGATGTGTTTATCAGCCTCAGTCATTTTAAAGGGCATGAAGCGACCGGCTTCGGAGGATGTTTTAAAAATATCGGCATGGGCTGTGGAAGCCGCGCCGGTAAGATGGAACAGCACAACAGCGGGAAGCCGGCGGTGGATCAGTCTGTCTGCGTGGGCTGCCGTGTCTGTTCAAAGAACTGTGCGCATGATGCGATCTCATTTCCGGAGAAAAAGGCGGTTATCGATCACGAAAAATGCGTAGGCTGCGGACGCTGCCTTGGCGCATGTAATTTTGACGCGATTTACAATGCGAATTCATCTGCTGTACACGACCTGAATGTAAAGATTGCGGAATATACCAAAGCGGTTGTTGATGGACGTCCGGCATTTCATATCAATCTGGTGATCGACGTGTCGCCGTACTGCGATTGCCATCCGGAAAATGATGTGCCGATCCTTCCGGACGTGGGAATGTTCGCAAGCTTTGATCCGGTGGCTCTGGATCAGGCGTGCGCGGATGCCTGCAATGCACAGCAGCCGATGCGCGGAAGCCTTCTGGATGAACATATCCATGAAGAAGGATTCTGTGATCACCATGATCATTTCATTAACACAACGCCTGAGAGTGAGTGGAAAACCTGTCTGGCACATGCGGTTGAGCTGGGACTTGGCAGCAGGGAATATGAGCTGATCGAAGTGAAATAGGTTATCTTGCCTGCTAAAGCAGGAATGACTGACATATGAGGCTTGAATAAAAGGAAAAGAGGAAAGTGACAAATGAAGAGAGAAAAATTCGGATCCCGCATCGGGTTCATCCTGATCTCTGCGGGCTGCGCGATCGGACTTGGGAATGTATGGCGTTTCCCGTATATCACGGGACAGTACGGCGGGGCGGCATTTGTGCTGATCTATCTGTGCTGCCTGGTGCTGCTTGGTTTTCCGATCATGGTAATGGAGTTTTCTGTAGGACGGGCAGCAGGCTGTGGTATTGCCAGAGCGCTTGACCGTCTGGAGCCGCTGGGAACAAAATGGCATTGGTACAAATGGTTCGGCATCGCCGGAAACTATCTGCTGATGATGTTCTATACGACCATCGGCGGCTGGCTTCTGATCTATCTGTTCAAGATGGCGTCCGGAAGCTTTGAAGGAATGGATGCGGCGCAGATCGAGGGCGAGTTCGGGAGCTTGATGGGGCAGCCGGTGCTCATGACCATATGCATGGCAGTGGTTGTCGTTCTGTGTTTTTCCATTGTAAATCTGGGACTCCAGAAAGGTGTGGAAGGCATCACCAAGATCATGATGGTCATGCTCTTCATCCTGCTGATCATTCTGGCAGTCCGTTCCATCCTCCTGCCCGGGGCGATGGCAGGACTTGAGTTCTATCTTCTGCCGGATTTCGGCAAGATGAAAGAAGCGGGTATCATGGAAGTTATATCGGCGGCCATGAACCAGTCCTTCTTCACCCTGAGCCTTGGCATCGGCGCCATGGCGATTTTCGGAAGCTATATCGAAAAGAAAAGAAGGCTCGCGGGAGAAGTCGTGGCGATCACCGTGCTCGACACCTGTGTGGCGCTGATTTCCGGACTCATCATCTTCCCGGCAAGTTTCGCGTTCGGCGTAAACCCGGACAGCGGCCCGAACCTGATCTTCATCACCCTGCCGAATATCTTTAACTCCATGGCGGGCGGAAGACTGTGGGGCGCGATCTTCTTCCTCTGCATGTTCTTCGCCGCAGTGTCCACGATCATCGCCGTATTCGAGAACATCATCGCATTCGCCATGGATCTGACCGGATGCTCCAGGAAGAAAGCCGTAGCCATCAATCTTGTTGCGATCCTGATCTTGTCCATGCCGTGTGTGCTTGGTTACAACGTGCTGAGCGGATTCGCACCGTTCGGCGAGGGATCCGCGATCCTGGATCTGGAAGACTTCATCGTCAGCAACAACCTGCTCCCGCTGGGCAGCCTCATCTATGTGCTGTTCTGTACAAGCCGGTACGGCTGGGGCTGGAACAACTTCGTGAACGAGGCAAATACAGGCGAAGGATTGAAATTCCCGAAATGGGTAAGACCATACGTAACATACATCATACCGCTCATCGTAATCTTCCTGTTCGTACAGGGATACTGGAGCAAATTTGCGGGTTAGGCTTAAGCCGTGCACAAGGAGAAAAAGGTGCTTCCCTATCGTGTTTACACGAATAGGGAGCGCCTCTTTTTTCTTGTATAGGGCGCAGCCCGCGAGCGATGCTTTATATGCGATGGCTTCAGTCGGTTGAATATATACTTCCGCTGATAAGAGAATATTTGACTGGGCATGGTGTAGAATAAATTGTATTAATACAGAAAAAACATATATCCCCTCAGACAGTACTGGAGAAAAACTGTCTAAGGGGATATCAGTTTCTGTTCCAGGTTTCAAAATCGTTTCCGGTACATTTTCTCCACCACCCCGATCACGGCATACAGCGCCATTGCCATGATGCACAGCAGGCAGATTGAAAGGATGAGCCAATCCATTTTAAAGACCTGACTGGCGTAGATGATGAGGTAGCCGAGTCCGTTCCTTGCGGCCAGGAATTCCCCAATGACTACGCCCACCAGACAGAGGCCGATATTGACTTTCATGTTGCTGATGACGGCGGGCACGGAACTGGGGAGTACAACTTTGAAGAGGGCGTGCCGCCGGTTCCCGTGGAGGGTCCGGATCAGTTTGATCTTTTCTTTATCAACGGTCGTGAAGCAGGTATACAGGTTCATGATGCTGCCGAATATGGCCACGGACATGCCGGCCACGATGATGGTGGCCGGCGCGGCGCCCAGCCATACGATGAGGAGGGGCGCAAGCGCAGATTTCGGCAGGCTGTTCAGAACGACCAGGTAGGGTTCCAGGATCTCCGAGAGGCTCCGGCTGCACCAGAGCAGCACGGCGGCAAGGATCCCGATGGCCGTCACCAGCAGGAAACTTGCGATAGTTTCATACAGTGTGACGCCGGTGTGGAGGAAAATGGATCGGTCGGCCACCATATCCCGCAGGCACAGGAAGATCCGTGAGGGACTGCAGAAGATGAAAGAGTCAATGATGCCCCGGTCCGCACATATCTCCCAGAGCAACAGAAATAGGATCAGGATGAGGATCCGAACAGCCTGCACGGTGATGCGGTGGCGGCGGAGTCTCCTGACAAAGCGTTCCTGCCCGGTGGAAGCGGGATCAGGATTTATCTGCCGGTTTCGGTCCCGGTTCAGTCTGTTCATCACGGTTCAGCTCCTTCCATATTTCATTAAAATAGGTTTTGAATTCGGGTGCATTTCTCCGGGCCAGCGGCGTATCATCCGCCAGGTCGAATGTGACCGGGATGATGCGGGCGATCCTGGCCGGGCGCCGGGTGAGGATGATGACCCGGTCCGCCAGGCTGACGGCCTCGGAGAGGTCGTGGGTGACCAGGAGGGCGGTCTTGCCGGATCGTCGGATGATCTGGCCGATATCATCGCTGACGGTGAGCCGGGTCTGGTAGTCCAGGGCGGAGAAGGGTTCATCGAGGAGAAGAAGCTCCGGCTCCATGAGCAGGGTTCGGATGAGGGCGGCCCGCTGGCGCATGCCCCCGGACAGCTCGGAAGGCTTGGAGCGGGCAAACTGTTTCAGGCCATACTGTTCGAGCATGGCCTTTGCATGCCGTTTTGTTTCCGGGGTGAGCCGGCGGCTGATCTCTGCGCCAAGCAGGACATTTCGCCAGATGCTCCGCCACTCGAAGAGGTGGTCGTGCTGCAGCATGTAGCCGATCTGATCGGAATTCTCGGTCAGCGGTTGTCCTTTTAGTAGCATTTCACCGCTTTCCGGCTGCATGAGGCCGTCGATCAGGGAGAGGAGGGTGGATTTGCCGCAGCCGGAGGGACCGACTACGGAGACAAATTCGCCTTTAGTCAGGGTAAATGAAATATTGGACAGGGCTTTGGTTTCCCCGTCCAATGTATGGTAGGAATAATCGATATTTCTTAATTCCAGAATCGGAGTCATGAATTCACTTCCATCCGTCGGGTATATCTATAATCAATGTATGAAAATATTGAGGGTATGGTGTGTTCCGTTCAGGGAAAATGTGGTACAATAGGTGCGCACACGATACCATGCGTGCGGATGTGATACAGGAGATCATTTGATGAATATACAGAAAATCAATTATCAGAAAGAACTGGAAAAGCTTTTAAAGCAGCTTGAGGCGGAACAGAAGGTGCCGACCCTTCTGATCCACAGCTGCTGTGCGCCGTGCAGCAGTTATGTGCTGGAGTATCTTTCGGATTATTTTAAGATCACGGTTTTATATTATAATCCCAATATTTATCCGGAAAGCGAATATACGAAACGGATCCTGGAGCAGCAGAATCTGATCTGGGCGATGAAGTTCCGGTATCCGGTCTCATTTCTGGCGGGCAGATATGATAAGGAAAAGTTCTACGACATGGCGGCGGGGATGGAAGACTTAAGAGAAGGCGGCGCCCGGTGCATGAAGTGTTACGAGCTGCGGCTCCGGGAAGCGGCGGCGCAGGCGGCGGCAGGAGAGTTCAACTATTTTACGACCACGCTCAGCATCAGCCCGCTGAAAAATGCACAGAAGCTGAATGAGATCGGCATCCGTATCGGGAAGGAATACGGGGTGGAATATCTGGTCTCGGATTTCAAGAAGAAAAACGGGTACAAGCGCTCCATCGAACTGTCAAAGGAGTACGGCCTGTACCGGCAGGACTACTGCGGATGCGAGTTTTCCATGCGGGATTCGAAAAAGCCTGAGTGAAACACACTTTTAAGTAGACATATGACGCTTTAATGTGTTAAACTAAGTCGATATAGAGTACAGTCTGAATATGCCGGACTGTATTTTATTTCCGCCGCCGGGCGGAACGCACACAAGAGACAGAAAAGAGGAAGAAAAATGGCACAGTTATGGGGCGGCCGTTTCACCAAGGAAACGGACAAACTGGTATATGATTTCAACGCTTCCATCTCTTTTGACCGGAGATTCTGGGAACAGGATATCCGCGGCAGCATCGCGCACGTGACGATGCTGGCGAAACAGGGCATCCTGACGGAAGAAGAGAAGGAGCAGATCATAAAGGGTCTTGAGGGGATCCGCGAGGATGTGGAGAACGGGACGCTTGAGATCACAGAAGAATACGAAGATATCCACAGCTTCGTGGAGGCCAACCTGATCGACCGTATCGGTGATGCGGGCAAGAAGCTGCACACCGGGCGCAGCCGGAACGACCAGGTGGCGCTGGACATGAAGCTTTACACGAGAGATGAAATCGTGGAGCTGGACGGGTTTCTGAAGGAGCTGCTGGAAGTGCTCCTCAGGCTGATGAAGGACAATCTCGAGACATTTATGCCGGGATTCACCCATCTTCAGAAAGCGCAGCCGATCACGCTGGCACACCATATGGGCGCATATTTCGAGATGTTTAAGCGCGACCGCTCCCGCATGAAAGATATTTACAGGAGAATGAATCTCTGCCCGCTGGGTTCAGGAGCGCTGGCAGGGACCACCTATCCGCTGGACCGCGAGTATACGGCAGAGCTGCTTGATTTTGACGGACCAACGCTGAACAGCATGGATTCCGTGTCCGATCGGGATTACCTGATTGAACTTCTGTCGGCCATGTCCACGGTGATGATGCATCTGAGCCGGTTCTCCGAGGAAGTGATCATCTGGAATACAAATGAGTATAAATTCGTGGAGATCGATGATGCCTACAGTACGGGCAGCAGCATCATGCCGCAGAAGAAAAACCCGGATATCGCGGAACTGGTGCGGGGCAAGACGGGGCGCGTCTACGGGGCGCTCATGTCCATGCTGACCACGATGAAGGGACTGCCCCTTGCATATAATAAGGATATGCAGGAGGATAAGGAGTTTGTATTCGACGCCATCGACACCACGAAGGGATGTCTGGCGCTCTTCACGGGCATGCTGAAGACCATGAAGTTCAATGCGCCGCGCATGGAGGAGAGCGCGAAGCACGGATTTACCAACGCCACGGATGCGGCGGATTATCTGGTGAATCACGGCGTGCCGTTCCGTGACGCCCACGGTATTGTCGGACGGCTCGTTCTCTACTGTATTGATAAGGGAATCGCGCTGGATGATATGAGCCTGGAAGAATTCAAGGCGATCTCGCCTGTGTTTGAGGAAGATATTTACGACGCCATCAGTATGAAGACCTGCGTGGAGATGCGCAATACCATCGGCGCGCCGGGGCGGGCGGCCATGGAGAAGGTCATCCGGGCGGAGGAAGAGTACCTGGCGGCGGAGTGAGACGCAGATGGTTCTGAAAGCTGCATATAAGAAGATGCATTATAATAAGAAATAAACATTCAGAAAGAACAGAAGAAAGGAAGGATCAGAAAAATGGATCAGAAATTAAGAGTAGGCATTCTGGGAGCAACAGGTATGGTAGGCCAGAGATTTATCTCTCTGCTGGAGAATCACCCGTGGTTTGAGGTGGTGACGGTGGCGGCAAGCCCCCGTTCCGCAGGCAAGACTTATGAAGAGGCAGTAGGCGGACGCTGGAAAATGGACACGCCGATGCCGGAGGCTGTGAAGAACCTTGTTGTTCTCAACGTAAATGATGTGGAACACGTGGCATCCACCGTTGACTTCGTTTTCAGCGCAGTTGACATGAGCAAGGATGAGATCAAAGCCATCGAGGAAGAGTACGCGAAGACAGAGACGCCGGTCGTATCCAACAACAGCGCACATCGCTGGACGCCGGATGTGCCGATGGTCGTGCCGGAGATCAACGCAGATCATTTCGACGTGATCCCGGATCAGAAGAAACGCCTTGGTACAACCCGCGGATTCATCGCGGTAAAACCGAACTGCTCCATCCAGAGCTATGCTCCGTGTCTGGCTGCATGGAAGGAATTCGGCCCGAAAGAACTTGTGGTAACGACCTATCAGGCAATCTCCGGAGCCGGCAAGACATTCAAAGACTGGCCGGAGATGGTTGGAAATATCATTCCGTTCATCGGCGGAGAGGAAGAGAAGAGCGAGCAGGAGCCGCTGCGTGTGCTCGGTAAAGTAGAGAACGGACAGATCGTGAAAGCCGAACTGCCGAAGATCACCTGCCAGTGCGTGCGCGTGCCGGTCCTCAACGGCCACACGGCAGCGGTATTCATCAACTTTGAGAAGAAACCGACGAAAGAACAGCTCATCGAGAAGCTTGTGAACTTCAAGGGCTTCCCGCAGGAGGCGGAGCTTCCGAGTGCGCCGAAGCAGTTCATCCAGTACATGGAAGAGGACAACCGTCCGCAGGTAACGATGGACGTGGATTACGAGAACGGCATGGGCGTATCCATCGGACGTCTGAGAGAAGACAGCATGTATGACTTCAAATTCATCGGTCTGTCACACAACACCGTAAGAGGCGCTGCAGGCGGCGCGGTACTGTGCGCAGAGGCGCTGACCGCGAAGGGATACATCGCGAAAAAGTAAAAAGGGACAGGGCAAAATTCAATTTGGGACGTAGTAAAATTGAAAATGACTACGTCCCGGAACACAGAATTTTCACAATTTCAGGAGGTGTTTTAGCATGGGAATGACTATGACGCAGAAGATCCTGGCGGCCCACGCGGGACTTGATCACGTGGAGGCGGGCCAGTTGATCGAGGCGAAGCTGGACGTTGTCATGGCGAATGATATCACAGGGCCGATGGCACTGCCGATTATTAAGCAGATGTCGGATCATGTGTTTGATAAGGATAAAGTGGTATTTGTTCCGGATCATTTTACACCGAACAAGGATATCAAATCCGCGGAGAACTCCAAGGCGATCCGCGAGTATGCGAAGGCGCAGGGACTGACCTGGTATTTCGAGCAGGGCAAGTCGGGCGTGGAGCATGCGATCCTGCCGGAAGCCGGCGTGGTGACGGCCGGGGAATGCATCATCGGTGCGGATTCCCACACCTGTACATACGGTGCACTGAGCGCATTTTCGACAGGCATGGGTACAACGGACGTGGCGACCGGTATGGCGACCGGGGAGATCTGGTTCAAAGTGCCAAGTGCCATCAAGTTTGTGCTGACGGGCAGACCGTCAAAATATGTCAGCGGCAAGGATATCATTATCCACATCATCGGGCTCATTGGTGTGGACGGCGCGCTGTACAAATCCATGGAATTCACAGGGGACGGCATTACCAACCTGTCCATGGACGACCGTTTTACGATGGCGAACATGGCGATCGAGGCGGGCGCGAAGAACGGCATCTTCCCGGTGGATGACCAGGCGCTTGCATACATTCAGGAGCATTCGAAGAAGCCGTACACGATCTACGAGGCGGATGAGGATGCAAAATATGACGATGTGATCACGGTAGATCTGTCTGAGGTCCGCCCGACAGTGGCATTCCCGCATCTTCCGGGCAATGCGAAGACCATCGATGAGGTGGAGGCGATGGAGCCGATCAAGATCGACCAGGTAGTGATCGGATCCTGCACCAACGGCCGGATGGAGGATATGCGCAAGGCGGCCGCGATCCTGAAAGGACATACGGTTCATCCGGATGTGCGCGTGATGGTGGTTCCGGCGACGCAGAAGATCTATAAACAGTGTATTGAAGAAGGACTTTTGGAAATCTTCGTTGACGCGGGCTGCGCGGTGAATACGCCGAGCTGCGGACCGTGCATGGGCGGCCATATGGGTGTTATGGCGGCAGGAGAAAAATGTGTTTCTACGACGAACCGCAATTTCGTGGGCCGCATGGGACATGTGGACTCCCTGATCTATCTGGCGTCTCCCGAGGTGGCGGCAGCAAGCGCTATCGCCGGTTATATCGCAAATCCTGAGAAAGTGGGTGACCTGTAATGAGAGCAAAAGGACATGTTTTTAAATATGGGGACAATGTGGATACAGACGTGATCATCCCGGCAAGATATCTGAATTCTTTCGATGCGCAGGAGCTGGCGAGCCACGCCATGGTGGATATCGATCCGGATTTCGCGAAGAAAGTCCAGCCGGGCGACATGATCGTTGCAAATAAGAACTTCGGCTGCGGCTCTTCCAGAGAGCATGCGCCGCTCTGCCTGAAGACGGCGGGCGTAAGCTGCATCATTGCGGAGACATTTGCGCGTATCTTCTACCGGAACGCGATCAATATCGGTCTTCCGATCATCGAGTGCCCGGAGGCGGCACAGAACATTGAGGCCGGTGATGAGGTGGAAGTGGATTTTGACAGCGGGAAGATCTATGACCGCACGAAAGGCACGGAATACCAGGGACAGGCGTTCCCGGAATTCATGCAGAAGCTGATCGCCGCAGGCGGGCTTGTGAATTATACGAATAATAAAAAGAAAAACTAATTGGGAAGTTATTAAAGGAAGAAGTTATGGAAAATCAGAATCAGGGGAAACTGTCGGCGCTCCTGCCGATCGGTGTATTCCTCGTTATCTTTCTGGGCGCAGGGATCATTTTTCAGGATTTTTATGCGATGCCTGCCATCGTTGCATTCCTGATCGCGCTGTTTGTGGCGTTTCTGCAGAACCGGAAAGTAAGTTTTGACGAGAAAGTAAAGATCATCGCACAGGGTGTGGGTGAGGAAAACATCATTACCATGAGCCTCATTTTTCTCTGTGCGGGTGCGTTCTCCGGAGCTGTTACGGCGGCGGGAGGCGTGGATAGCACCGTTAATCTGGGACTGTCGCTGATTCCGGCTCACTTTATCGTGGCAGGACTCTTTATCATCAGCTGCTTTATCTCAGTATCCATGGGGACATCCATGGGAACGATCGCGGCGCTGGCTCCGATCGCAGTGGGCGTCAGCAATGAGGCGGGATTCCCGATGGCGGTCTGCATCGCGTCGGTTGTCTGCGGCGCCATGTTTGGAGACAATCTGTCTATGATCTCGGATACGACGATCGCGGCGGTCAAGACGCAGGGCTGCGAGATGAAGGACAAGTTCAAGGCGAATTTCCTGATCGTACTTCCGGCGGCGGTGATCACTATTGTTTTCTTCTGGTTCGTCACAAGAGACATGAGCTACAATATCGCCAGCGGCGAGTATAACCTGTTTCAGGTTATCCCGTATCTGGTCGTCCTGATCGGGGCGCTGATCGGGATCAATGTTTTCCTGGTGCTGATCGCGGGAACCGTCCTGTCGATCGTGGTCGGGGTATGGACGGGGACTATTGCCGTTTCGGAAATGTTTACGGTGATGGGCGACGGCGTTACGTCCATGTATGATATCACGGTGATCTCGATCATCGTGGCGTGCATCGTTTCCCTTGTCCGGGCGAACGGCGGCATTCAGTTCATCCTGGATCTGATCAAAAGCCGGATCCGCGGAAAGCGGGGTGCCCAGGCAGGCATCGCGGCGCTGGCGCTTCTGGTGGATCTCTGTACGGCGAACAATACGGTGGCCATTGTCATGTCCGGCCCGATCGCGAAGGAGATCTGCGACGAGTTCGGGGTGGAGCCGAAACGGTCCGCATCCCTGCTTGATATGTTTACTTCCGTGGGACAGGGACTGATCCCATACGGAGCGCAGCTCCTCTCGGCGGCGACGCTTACCGGGCTGACGCCGTTTGATATGATGCCGTACCTGATCTATCCGATCCTGATGGCGGTATGCGGCATCGGAGCGATCATAATTTCCAAACGATAGAAATGAAGAGGTTGAGAAGATGAATCTACTGTATAACAGCACAAGAAACTCTGACATTGCGGTGACTGCATCCGAGGCGATCCTGAAAGGACTTGCGGCGGACGGCGGCCTGTTCGTTCCGGAGCGGATCCCGAAGCTCGACGTGACCATGGACCAGCTTAAGGGGATGAGCTATCAGGAGACAGCCTATGCGGTCATGAAGCAGTTCCTGACGGATTTTACAGAAGAAGAACTGAAGCACTGCATCGACAGCGCCTATGATTCCAAGTTTGATACGGAAGTGATCGCCCCGCTGGTGAAGGTGGAGGACACGTATCATCTGGAGCTGTTCCACGGCGCGACCATCGCCTTTAAGGATATGGCGCTTTCCATCCTGCCGCACCTGCTGACGACGGCGGCGAAGAAGAATCATGTGACCAATGAGATCGTGATCCTGACCGCCACGTCCGGCGACACAGGCAAGGCGGCCCTGGCCGGATTCGCGGATGTGCCGGGGACGAAGATCATCGTCTTCTATCCGAAGGGCGGCGTAAGCCGGGTGCAGGAGCTGCAGATGGTGACTCAGAAAGGGGAAAACACTTCAGTAGTGGCCATCCACGGAAACTTTGATAATGCCCAGAGCGGCGTGAAAGAGATCTTCGAGGACGCCGGGTTTGCAAAAGAGCTTGCGGATGCGGGCTATCAGTTCTCATCGGCAAACTCCATCAATATCGGACGTCTCGTTCCCCAGGTGGTCTATTATGTATATGCATATGCGAAGCTTCTGGAAAATGAAGAAATCGCATCCGGGGAAGCCATCAATGTGACGGTCCCGACCGGAAACTTCGGCAACATCCTGGCGGCATATTATGCGAAGCAGATGGGCGTGCCGATCGCGAAGCTGATCTGTGCATCCAACGAAAACAAAGTGCTTTTTGATTTCTTCCGCACGGGTGTATACGATAAGAATCGTGAGTTCATCCTCACGTCTTCCCCATCCATGGACATCCTGATTTCCAGCAACCTGGAGCGCCTGATCTATACGATCGCCGGACAGGATGCGGAAAAGACCGCTGACCTGATGGTGCAGCTCAGAGAAAAGGGATCCTATGAGATCACGCCGGAAATGCGGGAACGCCTGGCAGATTTCGAGGGCGGTTTTGCCACCGAGGAGGAAACGAAAGAAGCGATCCACGATACATTCGCAAAGACCGGATATGTGATGGATACTCATACGGCTGTAGCGGCTTATGTGTGCGCGCAGTACCGGAAGGAGAGCGGCGACGGCAGGAAATGCCTGGTGGCATCGACTGCAAGCCCGTACAAATTCATCCACAGCGTTATGACAGCGATCGATGAAAAATATGCATCCGCGGACGAGTTCGATCTGGTGGACGAACTGAGCCGCATTTCCGGCACGGAGATCCCGAAAGCAATCGAAGAGATCCGAAACGCTGATATCCGCCATACGCGGGAGTGCGATGCTGCAGAGATGAAGCAGGCAGTCAGAGAGATTCTTGGAGTGTAAGGAGAAAAGCTATGGATATGGAAAACATGAACAGTATGTGGGGCTTTATTGGAGTCATCGTATGTGCCTGCGGAGTGTACGCACTTTACTGGTTTTTTAAAATGAAATCTACAGGTGAGATTAATGCGTCTCTTCTGTTGGGAAAAGATTTTATGTATAAAAAATGTAAGAATAAAGACGAATATATCAGAAAGGCCGCGCCGGCGCTTCTCGGATTCGGACTTGTGGCGCTTGCGTATGGCGTACTTGATGTGATCCACTGCTATGCATATCCGATGCCTCTTGTTGACACAGTGGGGATGGTGATCTTCTTTATTGTACTGGTGGCTTTCGCGGTTTATACGACGAAGCTGAAACGCAGATATTTCTGACGCTAACGGAAGGAGGGGGTCTGCAGTGAAGCGGACAGATGCGGAGTATCGGGAACTGATCAGGCAGGCGCTGGATGCCAGGAAATATTCCTATAGTCCCTATTCACATTTCCGCGTGGGCGCCGCCCTGCTTTGCAGTGATGGCAGCGTCAGCACAGGGTGCAACATAGAGAACAGAGCTTACGGGCCGACAAACTGTGCGGAACGGACCGCATTTTTTAAGGCTGTTTCCGAAGGGAAGCGGGATTTTTCCGCCATCGCGATTACAGGTGGAGAGAAAGAAACCGTGTGGTGTTATCCGTGTGGCGTCTGCCGGCAGGTCATGGCGGAGTTCTGCGATCCGGACGGGTTTGAGATCGTCTGCGCCAGGTCGGAAAAAGAGTATAAAGTCTACACACTGGCGGAACTCCTGCCGGAAATGTTCTGAATAACTTTGTTAAAAAAATATTAATCTTTTAGAAAATGCAGGATTTAAAATAAAATCCTGCATTTATTATGCAAAAAATCCGATAGAAACGGAGAATGAAAGAAAATAAATGAATTATAAAAATAGTATTCTTTCATAAAAAAGTTGAAAATTCGCAAGATTGTTATTGCTTTTTCAATCGTTCTTAGGTATAATGAGTTCAATTGGGATTGCGATAGGCCCAAAGAAGATTTATAGAAAGAGAGAGGTAGAAGAGGTATGGCAAATATTGATTTAACTCAGTATGGCATTACAGGAACTACGGAAATCGTTCACAATCCTTCCTATGAGATGTTATTCGAGGAAGAGACAAACCCGAATCTTGAAGGCTTTGATAAAGGTCAGGAAAGTGAACTCGGTGCAGTTAACGTTATGACAGGTATCTACACCGGTCGTTCACCGAAAGATAAATATATCGTTATGGATGAGAATTCCAAGGACACTGTATGGTGGACAACTGAGGAATATCCGAACGACAACCATCCTGCAACAAAAGAAGCATGGGATTCTGTAAAGGACCTTGCGATCAAAACACTCTCCAATAAGAGACTGTTCGTTGTTGATGCATTCTGCGGCGCTAACAAAGACACACGTATGGCGATCCGTTTCATCGTGGAAGTTGCATGGCAGGCACACTTCGTAACGAACATGTTCATCCGTCCGACAGCGGAAGAACTTGAGAACTTTGTACCGGACTTCGTTGTTTACAACGCTTCCAAGGCAAAAGTAGAGAACTACAAAGAGCTTGGCCTTAGATCTGAGACAGCGGTTATGTTCAACATCACAAGCCGCGAGCAGGTGATCGCGAACACATGGTACGGCGGAGAGATGAAGAAAGGTATGTTCTCCATGATGAACTACTATCTGCCGCTGAAGGGCATCGCTTCTATGCACTGCTCTGCAAATACAGATATGAACGG
>DWVL01000051.1 GCA_019120275.1 Candidatus Mediterraneibacter excrementavium
CAAGGTTCCTGTCGTTCTCTCAAGCGACAGCTTTAATAGTATATCAAAGCTCATTTCGTTTGTCAAGAACTTTTTTATTTTTTTGCTCTCCCCAACGGGTCAGCTTAGATATAGTACCATTTATTTCTACCATCTGTCAACCGTTTTTTACAAGTTTTTTCAACTTTTTTTGCCGGTTTCCAGCAAGTACTATATCTGGTATTTTTACATGATATTATCCTACAATTTTCTTATCCTTTACACCAGGATCCGACAGGTCAGCCTTTAAAATCCTGATGGGATATAAAAAACTACCGGGATCTCTCCAGTAGTTTTTCAGGATAATATCAAACGGAGAAGGAGGGATTTGAACCCTCGCGCCGCTATTAACGACCTACTCCCTTTCCAGGGGAGCCCCTTCGGCCAGCTTGGGTACTTCTCCATAACGGAGAGGGTGGGATTCGAACCCACGCGCCCTTTCGGACAAACGGTTTTCAAGACCGCCTCGTTATGACCACTTCGATACCTCTCCAAGTACGCTGTCACGATTATCTTTTCTTTATGCGACGTGGACTATTCTATCACATCAGCAAAAACCGTGTCAAGACTTTCTTTTCAAAAAAACCTCGGCAATTTCAAGATCTTCCGGCGTGGTGATCTTGATGTTCTCATAGGAGCCGGGAAAGAGTTTCACGGGACAGCCGATCATCTGCTCTGCGACCATCGCATCATCGGTTACATTTATGATCTTCTGCTCCATAAGCATACTATATGCCTTCCGGATCAGTTCTGTGTCGAACACCTGAGGGGTCTGCACAATCCAGACGTTGCTGCGGTCCGGCGTCTGCTGTACCGTCTGCGTTTCATCAGCGATCTTTACCGTATCTTTCGACGGCATTCCGGCCACGCATGCATGACATGCGGATACACATTCATAAGCGCGGGCGATCATCTCTTCATCGACAAATGGGCGGGCCCCGTCATGGATATAGACATAGCCGCCTTTTGTTTCCTTCAGGCCGTTCCAGACCGAATTGAAGCGCTCTGCGCCTCCGGGAATGATCTTCGCGACTTTTGTCAGGCCGTACTTCTCCACGATCTCACGTCGGCAGTACTCTTCCTCTCCACTGCCACACACAAGGATGACCTCATCGATCAGGACCGATTCCTGAAATGTATGCAGGGAGTAATAAAGCACCGGCCTGCCGCCCATGAGCAGATACTGTTTATGCACTTTTGTCCCCATCCGCTTTCCGCTGCCTGCCGCAAGCACGATCGCGGTACAGTATGTTTTCGCCATTATCTTTCTCCCAGCTTCAGGTTCGGGACCGCATTGAGATCCCAGCCGTGCCTTGTCCCGGCGAGATATTCATAAAACGCCGCCGCGCCGATCATCGCCGCATTGTCCGTACAGTAGATCGGGGACGGATGATAGAATTTCACGCCTTTTTCCTCGCAGGCCTGCTTCATCGCCGCACGGAGCGCACTGTTGGACGCCACGCCGCCGGCAATGGCGAACTTGTACATGCCGTAATCATCTACCGCTTTCATTGAATTCTCCACCAGCACTTCCACCACCGCTTTCTGGAATGAAGCAGCGATGTCGGCAGGATCGAAACTTTCCCCTTTCATCCTGCAGCCGTTGATATAGTTGAGCACTGCGGATTTCAGGCCGCTGAAGCTGAAGTCATACTCCGCGCCGTCGATGTGTGCTTTCGGGAATTTTACCGCGTCCGGATTTCCTTCTTTCGCGATCCGGTCGATCTTCGGGCCGCCCGGGTATCCCAGACCGATGGCACGCGCCACTTTGTCATAAGCTTCTCCCGCCGCATCATCCCGCGTGCGTCCGAGGATCTCATATTTGCCGTACTCTTTCACGCACACCAGATGGGTATGTCCGCCGGACGCCACAAGACAGAGAAACGGCGGTTCCAGATCCGGATGTTCAATATAGTTTGCAGAAATATGTCCCTCGATATGGTGCACGCCGACCAACGGAAGGTTCCGCGCAAATGCGATCGCCTTCGCCTCCGCAACGCCAACCAGCAGCGCGCCGACCAGCCCCGGCCCGTAGGTCACGCCCACGGCGTCGATATCATCCAGCGTCACATCCGCTTCTTTCAGCGCCTCCTCGACAACCTGGTTGATCTTCTCTATATGTTTTCTCGATGCGATCTCCGGGACCACTCCGCCGTACAGCTTATGCAGGTCGATCTGTGAAGAGATAACATTGGACAGGACTTCCCTGCCGTTGTGAACGACTGCCGCAGCCGTCTCATCACAGGAGCTCTCGATCGCAAGGATATTCAGATCTCTGATTTCTCTCATTATTACGCCTCTTTATCTTCAAACATCAGTTCCGCCGACATTCCGTCTCTGCCCGCCTTTGCCGCGGGAAATATCTCCCGCACCTCATCCATGTAAGGCTCCGGCCTGGTCAGGGAAGGACTGTAATGGGTCAGCCACATTTCGCGCACATGCGCGTCGCGCGCGAGGGCCGCCGCCTCATAAAACATCATGTGTTTATGTTCGGATGCTTTCGCCGCCTTCTCTTTCTCACCGTACATCCCCTCGCAGATGAACAGATCTGAACCTTCTGCATTTTCCAGGATCGATGCAGTCGGGCGCGTATCCGTGGTATACGTCAGCTTGATCCCTTTTCTCGCCGGTCCCAGTACCATGTCCGGCGTATAGATCCGGCCGCTGTCCTCGATCGTCTCGCCGTTCTGGAGCCTGCTCCAGTAGGGAAGCGGGATGTCCTGCGCCTTCGCCCGTGCCGCGTCGAATTTTCCGGCCCGGTCGATTTCCATCGTGTAGCCGTAACAGAGCACATTGTGGTTGACGCGGAACGCCCGGAGTCGGTAGCCGTTCATTTCGAATGTCTGCTCCGCTCCCTGGATTTCTTTATAAATAATGGGAAATGGGAGCTCAGGCGCGATCACCCGGAGACAGCCCACCACCCGTTCCAGGCCTTTGGGCCCGATCAGCGTCAGGGGTTCCGTCCGGTCCGCATTTCCCATCGTAAGGAGCAGGCCCGGAAGGCCGCTGATATGATCTCCGTGATAGTGGGTGAAGCAGATCACATCGATCGGCTTGAAACTCCACCCCTTTTCTTTTATCGCGATCTGGGTTCCCTCACCGCAGTCGATCAACAGACTGCTGCCGTTATATCGCGTCATCAGCGCTGTGAGATACCGGTAAGGCAGCGGCATCATGCCGCCGCACCCGAGCAAACAAACGTCTAACATCTATATCCTCCATCTATTCCCGCACATCGGCAGGGATCTTAAACGAAGCAAGCAGTTTATCATAGCAGGATTCACACAGATCGAAGCTGTGGCGTTCGCCGTCCTTTTCCGAAAAATATCCCCATGTGTGATCCACACTGAGAACCTCTTCTTCCGGCCTGCCGTTTACGACCCTGATCTCTTTTCCGCACTGATTGCAGATGATCCCGCTGATCTCTTCTGTCTCTTTCATCTTATACCGGCGCATATGATCTCCTCCTGTGTTTTTACAGTTTTTAATCTTTGCCAGCGTCAGTGTACAAGGGGTAATACGCTCCAACGACCGTATTGTCCCCTTGTACACTGACGCTACGCCTGAATTATATCGAAATCTCCGCCCGATTTACAGTGGGAACTGCTGGCAGATCCCTGCTCATAAGAACCGCGTCTTCCACCGGATCCTCATAGAACCGCTGGCGGATCCCGTCCTCTTTGAATCCAGCGCTTTCATACAGACTCCTTGCGGCCGCATTGCCGGAGCGGACATCCAGGAGGATCCTGTTTATCCCATCCGACCCGCATATCGCTTCCAATTCAGCAAGGAGCGCACGGGCTGCCCCCTGTCTCTGAAATTCCTTTACCACTGCAATCCGTGCGATCTCCGCCTCATCCGCCGCTTTATATGCCAGAAGATATCCCGTAATCCTGCCCGCTTTTTCCACGATGAGACAGATACTGTTCGGCTGTTCCAGTGTCTCCAGTATGGATTTTTCACTCCATGCATCTGAAAAGAGCTGGTGCTCCATCTCTGCCACGGCCGCTCCGTCTTCACAGGTCATCCGCCGCACCTGCGGAACTGCATTCTTCTCACGTTCTGCCCGTTCCCGTTCCGCCTGAGACTTGCGCAGATATTCCGGACGGAATTCAGCCGCGCTTTCATATCTCCCCGCTTCATAATAGCGGATCCCAAGACTTCCGACCGCGGCCGCTCTCTGGCGATTCATAAACGACGGCGCGAACCAGTACGGAACCTTCAGACCGTCTGTGAGCATTTCTTTATAAACAGGCACTCCGTCTCCAAGAAACACAACCCGTCTCCGGTAAACGTTAAGATGGCGGATCAGTTCTTCCACCGATACAGCCATTTGCGTACGAAGGATCTGGAAAACAGGCTCATCATACAGTCCTGTCTCTTCTTTTTTCCTGTGTGAAAACGAATAAAGTCCGGTATATACCTGCTTTCTTCTGGCATCCATCAGCGGACAGATGATATCCTCACACCCATACATGCTGTAAGCCATTGCCTCTACAGTCGGCACGTGGATCAGCGGCTTATCAAGCGCCAGTCCCAGCCCTTTCGCCGTCGCTGAACCGATGCGGAGTCCTGTAAAAGACCCCGGTCCGCCCGACACCGCGATGGCATCGATGGAAGTCAGATCCGCATCGATCATTTTCACCATCTCATCGATCATCGGGAGCAGGGTCTGCGAATGCGTCTTTTTATAATTTGTCGTATATTCCGCGATCGTCTGGTCATCCTCTACGACCGCCACCGTAGCTGTCAGCCCGGAACTGTCAATAGCCAGTACTCTCATATTCTGTCCGTCTCCTTATCCGATCTCCCTGATCGTGATCCGCCGGTAGTCAAATCCCTGTGACAGATCCTTTTCGATCAGGATATCCGTCCGCTTCTCCGGAAGGATCTCTTCGATCAGGTTCGCCCATTCGATCAGGGACACGCCGTCCCCCATGACATAATCTTCGAACCCGACTTCATCCATCTCTTCCACGTCGCCAATCCGGTACACGTCGAAATGATAGAACGGGAGCCTGCCTTCCTCATACACCTGCACGATCGTAAATGTGGGGCTGTTCACCGGCTCTTCGACCCCAAGTCCCTTTGCCAGGCCCTGGGTGAATACAGTTTTCCCCACGCCAAGATCCCCGGTCAGGGTAAATACCTGCCCGGGAATCGCTTGTTCACCTAATCTTTTTCCTGCGTTAAATGTCTCTTCAGGACTTCTCGTCTCCAGTACCATGCGGCACCTCCTCCTAGTGATGGAACAGACGGATCCCTGTAAATGCCATAGCCATGCCGTACTTATTGCACGTCTCGATCACGTTATCATCACGGACCGAACCACCCGGCTGCGCAATATATTTCACACCGCTCTTATGCGCGCGCTCGATATTGTCGCCAAACGGGAAGAATGCATCGGAACCCAGTGCCACGTCTGTCAGCTTGTCCAGCCATGCACGCTTCTCTTCACGCGTAAATACATCCGGCTTCTCTGTGAAAATATTCTCCCACGCGCCGTCCGCGAGCACGTCCATGTACTCCTCACCGATATACAGATCGATGGCATTGTCGCGGTCCGCACGCTTGATGCCTTCCTTGAACGGAAGCGCCATCACCTTCGGGCACTGTCTGAGCCACCAGTTATCCGCCTTCTGTCCGGCAAGACGGGTGCAGTGGATACGGGACTGCTGCCCCGCGCCGATGCCGATGGCCTGTCCGTCCTTTACATAGCAGACAGAATTGGACTGTGTGTATTTCAGCGTGATCATGGCGATCGCCAGATCCATCTTCGCCGCGTCTGTCAGTTCTTTATTTTCCGTCACTACATTGGAGAAGAAATCCTTGTCGATATTGAGTTCATTTCTTCCCTGTTCAAATGTAATGCCGTATACTTCCTTGTGCTCCAGCGCCGCCGGCACATAGTCCGGATCGATCTGGATCACATTGTAGTTTCCTTTTTTCTTCTGTTTAAGGATCTCCAGCGCCTCCGGCTCATAGCCCGGCGCGATCACACCGTCGGACACCTCTCTCTTGATCAGTCTAGCCGTGTCCACGTCGCAGACGTCAGACAGCGCGATAAAATCACCGAATGAGGACATACGGTCCGCGCCCCTCGCTCTCGCATAGGCGCTTGCAAGCGGTGAAAGCTCACCCAGGTCGTCCACCCAGTAGATCTTCGCCAGCGTCCCGGACAGCGGAAGCCCTACCGCCGCTCCGGCCGGAGACACATGCTTGAATGACGTGGCTGCCGGAAGACCGGTCGCCTTCTTCAGTTCAGACACCAGCTGCCAGCCGTTGAACGCATCCAGGAAATTAATATAGCCCGGGCGTCCGCACAGCACCGTGATCGGGAGGTCACTCCCGTTGCTCATATAGATCTTTGACGGTTTCTGGTTCGGGTTGCATCCGTATTTCAGTTCCAGTTCTTTCATTTCTATCCGCTCCTTTATTATTTACTGATTCTTGTTCACGATCTTTGTCTCGTATTTTCCCGTTTCAATATCAATATAGCGGACAAAAAGCGAAACCTTGTTTTCTTCATTGAGGCTGTTCCAGAGCAGCTCCGTAAACGCCTCCATGTCGTCCGGCACGCCGATCAGCTTCGGCTCACCCTCGAAACTCGGAAGCGGATCGCCATCGCACATATAGGTGTGGATGAAATGTCCTTCACCCGCCGCCGGATTCTCATATGCAAATGTGTATCTGCAGCAGCCGTCCGGACTGCCATTGTTGCTCTTGAGGATGGACATCGCGTAATTGTATGTCCCGTTCTCAATGTGCATGATGCCGGAGATGCGCGGCGTATAGTTCGGGCCGTCCGGCTCGAACTCTCTTGTACGAAGAGACTGCTCAAATGTAAGCTGCTTATCCATCCCTTCATAGATCGTATCCGTCTGGTCACCGTTGGTCACGATGGTCTTGTTGCCCAGCACGCGCACCGGCGCGTAGATGATCAGGCTCGGATCCTCCAGCTTCGACGGATCGAACGCCTGGGTGCGGATGCCTTCGCCGTCCTCCACAAAGATACGGTTACGGCTGTTCCCGCTGCGGCCCATGATGAAATAAGCTGTGACAGCTTTCTTCCCATCCGGCGTCTTGCCGATGATGATCCCTCTTCCGGGATATGAATTATTCTTCAGCTCTTCTTCGATTGACAGTTTCTTCATGCTCACTGCATCTCCTTTCACTCTTTTTCCTCTTCTTCCTCTTCCGTCTCAGATACAGGCAGGATCTTCAGGCCGACCTGGGTGATCCGGTTATCCTTCACCTCACCGACCGTAAAGACCAGATTGCCTTCCTCGATCACATCCCTGTCGTCCTTCGCCGGGATATGCCCCAGCTTCTCGATCAGAAAGCCGGAAAGCGTATCATAATTTTCCGTCTCCAGCTTCAGTCCCAGTTCCTCATTGAGATCATCGATCAGAATGCCTCCGTCCAACCGGTATTCATCCTCACTGACCGCCTCGATCTCCGGAACGACTTCTTCGTATTCTTCGTTGATATCGCCCATGATCTCCTCAACTAGGTCCTCAATGGTCACGATACCGGAAAATCCGCCATACTCATCCACCAGGATCGCCATATGGCGTCTGTCAGCCTGCATGGTGCGGAACAGCTCGTCCGCCTCTTTTGTCTCAGGCACGAAATACGGCTCGTGCAGCATTCCACGGATGTCCATCTGCTCCGGGCTGTTCTTGCGCAGCTCGATCATTACATCCTTCACATGCAGCACACCGATAATATTGTCTATATTTTCCTCGTAGACTGGAATCCTGTTGTGTCTTGTCTCCAGGATCTCATCGATGATCTCCTCGAACGGCTCCTCAATATCGATGGTCACCACATCTCTTCGCGGCACCATGATCTCACGCGCGGTGCGGTCGTCAAATGCGAACACGGAATCGATCATCTCCCGCTCGTCATCGTCAAACGTACCGCTCTCATTTCCCATCTTCAGAAGCGCCTTGATTTCTTCCTCGGTAACCGCTTCCTCCTGATCCTCCGTCTTCATGTGAAGGATCCGCAGCACCAGCTTGGTGGATACGGAAAGCAGTTTGATAAACGGTGAAAGGATGATCGAAATGTAGTGGATCGGCATCACCGTCAGCATACTGAACGCTTCCGCTTTCTGCAGTGCGATCCGCTTCGGCACCAGCTCACCGAATACAAGGTTGAAGAACATCAGCACCAGCGTCACCCCGTTGTGGGCGATCTGAGAGCTGTACGGTATCCCGGCTGCGCCCATCCACTCTGCCAGAACCGGTGAAAGTCCGGCCGCCGCAGACGCCGAAGAATAGAATCCGGCAAATGTAATCGCCACCTGGATCGTAGATAGGAACTTCGTCGAGTCGTCAAACAGTCCTTCAATGACCTTCGCTTTCTTATTGCCCTCTTCCGCAAGGCTTCGTATCCGGTTCTTATTAACCGATACAACCGCCATCTCAGCTCCGGCAAAATACGCGTTCATCAAAGTAAAGAACAACAACAGTAACAGATCAAATAAAATAGTGTTCCCGGCAGGGTCCCCGTCCATAAAAATAACTCCTCCTAATAAATAAAATAATATATCAGGAGAAGTATATCATGTGCCTGCGTTTTACGCAAGCTTGTTAATTTTTCTGTCCGCGGCTTCCGGAACGCTCCGCGTGGTCTTCTATAAACTGCTGCATTTCCGAAGCCGGTATCCCGAGCGCAAATGCGAACTCACTGTACAGGGCATGCTCCAGCATCATCTGGTACTTCCGGTCCAGGCTCGTGATGCTCCCCCTTGTCTTCGTCCGGTTATAAGTAGTCTTAAGCACACGGACCCAGTTCTCCGGGCAGAAATCCGCGATGCAGTTCCGGTACTCCTGCTCCCGCAGCTTTTCATTCTTGATCTCCAGTTCCTCGATCTGCGGCATCCGTCCGATCAGCGTAAGGGCCTCCTCCCTGCTCACCGGCCGCCGGATATTCGACTCATCTTCCGTCGGGATATATGCCTTATCCGCAGCATCCTCCACAGATTGAAGGGTATAATACTGCTTCTCGTTATCAACAAACGAAAAATCAAGGGTCCCGATCTCTTCCACTTTGTACAAACCTCTGCATTTATAAACGACTGCGTCTCCTCTGCTGAGCATCCAATTCCTCCTTATCTTATTTGCCGGTCTGTCAATGTTCTTCTGTAAGTATAGCCAAAGAAAGACCGGTACAAACTGTACGGCCTTCCTCTGGTCTCACTATGATATATTTTAGCACAGATTTAACACAAATGTAAGAGATTTTTTGATCAATGCTCTTCTTCGTCTTCCTCTACATAGCTGCCCGAAACATCCCTCTGTTCTTTGGCAAATTTATCGGATTTATATTTTTCCCAGGCAGTCGCTTCCTGGAATTTCGGCGGCCGGTTGAGAACCAGCTGCGGATACGGGATGCTGATATTGTGTCTGTCGAAGATCAGCTTCATCTCCCGGTTCAGGTCACGCTCCATCTGCACCCTGTCGCCTTCTGCACAGAGGACCATAATACGGATATTCACGCTGTTGTCGCCAAGCGATACCACGCCTTTGTAGAACGGACCGTCCAGAATATTCGGGATGCGCTCCCGGATCTTCGGAAACTCATCCGCCAGGATGCTTTCCACGCGCTCCAGCGACTCGCCGTATTCGATCCCGACGTCAACCCAGGAGTAGGAGTATTCCCTTGTCATATTGATAACCCCGGTCACATCACTGTTGCTGATGATCTTGATGTTGCCGCTTCCGTCCAGGATCTTGGTCGTGCGGATGCCGATCTCGACAACTGTACCTCTCCAATCGCCGATGGTTACTATATCTCCCACCTGAAACTCGCCCTCAAAAATAATGAACAGTCCGGCAAGGATATCCGATACAAGCGTCTGCGCGCCAAGTCCGACGATCAGCGTCAGGATTCCGGCCGATGCCAGCAGTGTTGCCGTATCAATACCAAACAGCGACAGACAGTAGAACAACAGCGCAAGCACGGAAATATATTTCAGGAAATTCTGGAGCAGACGGCAGATCGTTTCCCCTTTCGCTCCGAATGTCCTGGCCAGCAGTGACAGCACTTTCTGCGCCGCCATCGTGATCACGCTTCCCACACAGATCAGGAGCAGCGAACAGGTAAACGCAAAAATATTAAGCCCGTGGGCCCAGTCCCCGCTCAGCACAAACCGGAAGATCGACTGGCTGTCAAAGAATCTGTCCTGGAACAATACCGCGATACAGATCACAACCGCAAGCACTGCAAGCAATGTCTTAAACACAACAAGAATCTGCTGCTCCGGTGTCTTTTCATTCCAGTCAATCGTCGTATTCTGCCAGCGGCTTGCTGCGGATGTCACCCGGCGCGACGGCTGGCCGTCTTCTCCGTCATCAGTCCGGATATGATCCGTACTGCCTTTTTCACTGTTCGCTATCTTCTCCGGTTCTTTCCTGCTGAATGTCAGCAGAGCGAACAGAATCAGAAGAGCCAGCAGGCTGGCGATCCCCGAGGCGATCGTCAGCGGGAGCCGGTTCCCGGCAACATTCTCCGAAGGTACGGCAATGTAAATATAATTGCTGTCGACCTCGAGCGAAGATGCATAATATTTGCCGTTATTAACCGTAAGATAACCCGTGTACACATCCATCTGCTGAGCTTTTTCCACTCCGTAGGAAACAGCCTCCCTGCCGATCAGCTTCTCCACCGGATAATAAGTAAACGTTCCTTCTTCCGAATCGATCGCAAAGACAATCCCATTATTTCCGGCTCTTGTTCCGCTCAAAATCGAGTTCAGCTGCATGCTGTCAAGAACATTTTCCAGAAGAGACGGTTCAATACAGATCTGTACGAATCCATTGGCATTTCCCTTCTCATCCCGCAGGGTAACACCGATATACTGCTCATATTCTTCCGTCAGTTCATTGACCTGCGCATCCTGGATCAGGTAGTCCATTCCCACAAGGAGCTTCTGGAAATCATAAGACTGGTCCTCCGGATCGTCACTGATCCGAAACTCTGTATACGGAGAGTTCGTCGCCAGCTGTTCACCATCCTTATCGAACACACTGACTGAACGCACTCCGAGGATCGTACTCAGTTCCGCCAGCGAATCCCTGTCGGCAAGTTCCGGCTTCTCCGTCAGGATATACGCGGCGATCTGCGCTTTATTCAAATAACGTTCGTCATACTGCTCTGTAACACTGGTCCGCTGTTCTTCATAATTATTAACTTCGCGTTCGATCTCAGCGAGTTTCTGGTTATTGCTGATCGACTGCTGGGACAGCGCGAACAGCGTCTGCATATAAAACGATACGAGCAGGATGCAGATCAGGCCGACCGCAGAGATCGTTCCGATCTTCCGTCCGACGCCTGCATTATAGTAAATCTTTCCCGCAAGTTTTCTGCGCTCGGAACGTTTCTCCTGATGCACGAGGAAGAACGCATATGTAATAACAAGCGTAATAACCACAAAGAATGAGAATAAAATAATCATTACCGTTATGTCCCTGGAAGAAAGGATCTCATCCGCCGGAACCGCGCAGACCACATACGCATCGTCCACGTGAGATATGCCGCAGTAAAGACGTTCTCCCCGGATCGTCATCCACGTATGATTGCCATCGTACAGATCCCCGACCGGGATCCCTGAAGACAGAGCGTCCATCCCGACCAGTTCCTCGTTCGGATAATACAGAAATGTGTAATCCTTATCGGAAACCGCAAAAGTAAAACCGCTCAGACCGACAGTTACAGACTTAAGCATCGCTTCCCACGTGGAAGTCGATGCAAGCAGTTCGTCCAGTTCCTCCGGATTCTTCTCCAGAACCGCCATCGTATCATCATCGATCCTGCAGCCATAATATCGAAAATCCCCGTGATCCGTCTCCACCTCAAACGCCGTTGATAGTTCTGACTCTCCAAACACATTCCTGAGCTGGTTAAACCGCATCCATGTAAAATCTGTAGCCGTAGTGCGGGATGCTCCAAGGATATTCCCATCCCGGTCCAGGACGTATACATTCTCTGCGTCAAGAAGTTCCGCGCAGGTCTGAAGATTTGCCTCTGAATAACCGTCCAGCACGCCATTCCGGATCATGTACACCATGCTGGCCACCTTGGACTGCTGGATTTCGTCAAAAGACCGTGTTGTATCTATTTCCGACTGGTGCGCCTCCGCAATCACTTCATCCACCTGCCGGAGCTTGTCCATTGAACTTTCCCTCTGATTCGCCAGGGAAAGATTCGTCTGCATGAAGAACAGCAATGCGCCAAGCAGGACAAGAAAAACGATCCCCACACCGACCATAAAGGCTTCTTTCATTCTCATTTCTTTCTTCATAACTACTTCTCCCAATTCCATTTCGTGATCAGCGAATCAATAGTACCGTCATCCAGCATCTCGCGGATCGCGCTTTTAACCTCACCGGAAAGATCTGATCCTTTCTGCGTCGCCACACCGTATTCCTGCTCTGCAATAACGGTATCCAGGAACATCCGGTCATCATCCATATATGTCTGGGCAATGCAGCTGTCCATGCAGGCCGCATCCACGCGCCCCTGTTCCAGAAGGACATCAAGATCCTGATAAGAGGGCGCTTTCGTCACGCTGACGCCTTCATACTGGGTAAAGGTATCTGTGTTTGAAATAACATTTTCCCCGATGATCCCAAGTTCAAACAGTTTCGTTGCAAGGAGCGGAGATGCGTTCGCTCCTGCCATCGTCCCGATATTCAGTCCCTTCAGGTCATAGATATCTTCGATCATCGTAGATTTCTCCACTACTACAACTGTGTTGTCCGTATAATACGGATCCGAGAAATCAAAATATTCAAGTCTGGTATCTGCGATTGAATATGTGGCCACTACACAGTCCACATCACCGGCAAGCAGCATATCTTTCCGCGTGTCCGGCGTCACCGTAATATATTCCACATCGGAATACCCCATTCTGTCTGTCATCTCCGCTGCAATATCGATCTCCAGGCCGTAATATTTACCCGTGGTTTCATTCAGATATCCGAAATTCATGATATCATCGCGCACACCTACTCTGAGAGTCCCTTTTCCGGATCCTCCTCCGCAGCCGGACGCCGCCGTCATCACAGCCATCGCGAACACTGTCAGCAGCGCCGCAGTTCTTCCTTTCCTTCTCATTCCCTGTCCTCCTGTTTCTTTTCTGGCCCAGGTTATCTGTTGCGTGTATACGTGGAAAAACGGCAGAACAACATTGAATCACATTCAATGTCGTCGTGCCGCTCCCCGTGATCAGCACGCCCGTTCTGGGCGCTTAAATGCTTTCTTATTTATTCTCGCTCTCTGTATTTAAGAACATCCAGATCAGAGCTGCGATCGCTGCTCCAACAAGCGGTCCAACGATAAATACCCATACCTGAGCAAGCGCTTCGCCGCCTGCAAGCAGTGCAGGGCCAAGGCTTCTTGCCGGGTTAACGCTCGTACCTGTCAGCGGGATGCCGATGATGTGTACGAATGTCAGTGTCAGACCGATCACCAGTCCTGCCACGCTTGAGAATGACTCTTTGGAAGTTACGCCCAGGATCGCGATCAGGAAGATGCACGTCAGTACGATCTCAACGCTCAGCGCGCCTGTCATATTCAGGCCCACGTAAGACGCCTCGCCGTATCCGTTTGTTCCAAGGCCTGTGATCACCGGATCACACATACTGCCTACAGCCTTCAGAAGACCTGCAGCCGCGATACCGCCGATCACCTGTGCGATCACATAACCAACGAAATCTTTGCCGTCCATTCTCCTGCTGATCAGCATCGCCAGAGATACAGCCGGATTGATATGGCATCCGGAAATATTTCCGATAGAGTAAGCCATTGCCACGATTGAAAGACCAAACGCAACCGCAATGCCGAGAATACCGAGCACTCCGTCAACGCCGCCTGATATAGCAGCCGCACCGCAGCTTACAAACGTCAGTACAAATGTTCCAATAAATTCTGCTACGTATTTTCTCATTCTTTTCTCTCCTTCTCATATAGTCCGCGGACTAAATTACCATCTGAAAAAACAAAAATCAAGCGAAATGTTTATTATTACATTCCGCCTGATTTTTTTACATTTTTCACCATTATCCGATTATAAGATCATTCTTTCTGATCCGGGTATACCATCGCCTCATATTCTTCAATAGGAAGCGGCTTCGAGAACAGGAAACCCTGCACCTCCGCACAGTCTGCTTCCTGCAGAAGCCGGACCTGATCTTCCGTCTCAACGCCCTCACAGATTACATGATAGCCAAGTCCGCGGATCATCTCGATCACACTTTTCAAAAAGAAAACCCCGCGCGTACCCGAGTTGCAGTTATTAATAAAAATCCGGTCCAGCTTCATCGTATTTACAGGAATATCAATAATCGAATTCAGCACGGAATATCCCGCGCCAAAATCATCAATAGCCGTGTGGATCCCCATGTCCTGGAATTGGCGGAAAAGCCGCTTTGCTTCATTATATTCCTTCACCGTTGCCGTCTCGGTCAGTTCAATCTCTATATATTTCGGCTCCACATTATACTTTTTAAGAATGGAAAGGAACCGTTCCGCCGCATGCTCATTAGCCGCATGCAGAATGGAGATATTCACAGAGATCGGGACCTGCTTCCTTCCCATCCTCTGATTTTTCTGCAGAAATTTAACCGTCTGTTCAAAAATATAGAAGTCAAGCTCCTCGATCTGTCCGATAGATTCGCACAGCGGGATAAACTGGGCCGGGCTTATGATCCTGCCGTCTTTCATCCGCCAGCGCGCCAGCGCTTCTGCACCGATTACGGTTCCGTTCTCCAGAGATATCTTCGGCTGCAGATAGATCATAAACCGGCCTTCCCTGATCGCATCACCGATTTCATTGACGATCGCATTTTCCAGCTGGCGCTGCTTTCCGAGTCCCTCATCATAAATACGCACGGGACTTCCTGCATTCCCAGCCGTCTGCTTTCTGGCATAATTTGCCGCATCGATCGCATACGATGCACCGGGGCAGTCCTGTTCGATCTGATAAATGCCTACACGGAGCCGCGGCCTGTATCCTTTAACCCTTTTTGACTCAAGTTCAGCAAATCCTTCACAGAGCCTTTTCAGTTCATTCACGATATCCCCCTGATTTTTCGAGGGCAGGAGCATCAGAAACTGATCGGAAACAACCCTTGTAAAATAAACGCCCTCTTTGTTCTGGAGATTTTCTATAAAATAACCGCACAGCTCTCTCAGGATCCTGTCGCCGCGGTGATATCCATACTTCTGGTTAAAGTACTTAAATCCTGCAATGTCCATGTACAGAAGATAATCTGAAGTTGCATAATTCCCAATGATCAGCCGCTCCAGTTCAACATGGAATCTGGAAAAGGAGATCAGTCCGGTCAGGCTGTCATATTCCGGCCCGTTCAGCAGATCGCTCCGTATCTCATTGATCGCCTGAGCTCTTGCCAGATGCGCCGAGATCAGCTTTGTCACTTCGCCCAGGTCTTTTCGCTCCTGCCGCGTCCAGTACCGCTTCTCACGGCAGCTGACATACGAGATGGCGCCGGTATATTTACCCTCGCAGTACATCGCCGCATACATGACCGTTTTGGCGCCTCCCTGCATCAGAAGTTCAGCCCCCTGCCGGGAATATGCCGACATATTGTCATGCTGGAGCACAACCGTCTGGTATTCGTCATAACTGCGGAAAAGCGTCAGGAAATCCTCTTTTGTAAATTCCGCCTTCTTCTCCAGAACTTCCGGCGCATATTCCGAAGTCCACTGATACTGACGTCCGGTATTCTTCTTCTGGATGTCTGTGTGTATCACCGTGATCCGGTCCAGGCGGAACCGGTATCCTATGATCTCCATCAGCTGTTCGATCGCCGCCTTGAAGCTGTTTGTCTTTTCAAACACTTCAAACGCAGTCGAAATAATATCATTATGCAGGTATCTTACATCTATTGTTTTATCTGCAGGCAATGTCTCCTCAACCATCTCAAAGCGGCGCAGATTATCACAGAAAACATAGCGGTCGCGTCCGTTCTCCTTCGCCTGATAGAGCGCCCAGTCTGCATTCCCGAACAGCTGGTCATATGTGTATCCAGCCTCATTTTCCGGCAGATAGCAGATGCCGATGCTGCATGTCATGGAATAATCCCTGCCTTCAAATTTAAGCGCGCGGATCGCATAGATCAGCTGCATCCCTTTTTTCACAAGATCAGCATGACTGATATCCTTGAGGAAGATCACGAACTCGTCCCCGCCGAAACGCATCACGATATCCTTTTCATAGAAAAATTCCCGCAGAAGACGCGCCAGCTCCGTCAGGGCATAATCTCCGAAAAGATGGCCGAATGTATCATTCACATATTTAAAATAGTCAATATCTATCACCATCATGCCGCAGGTCGCATAGGGATCCATGTTCTGCAGGTACTCATCGACAAGTTTCCGCCCGTAAGAATAATTATAAAGCGATGTCAATGAATCTCTTGACGCCTGTTCCTCCAGATTCCTCTCTCTGTTCTTTTCCTCTGTGATATCACTGACCATAAAGGGGATCCGTACGCCGCCGCATTCTTCTTTCTCATCAAGTTCAAGCCTTCGTATGAGCAGTCTCGCCCAGTCGTCTCCCTTTTTTACACGTATTTCTATTTTTTCATTCACCTGGCCCAGCAGAAGTTTCCGGAATTTCTGCCGGTCTTCAGGGTGCACTATTGTATGGTGATCCAGATAATCCAGATAATCTGCAAATTCCTGTTTCACCCTCATTTTCTCGTCAAAAATAGTAAACTCGTCCGTATCCGGTGCATATTCACAGATAACAGCTTCATTGCTTTTAAAT
>DWVL01000006.1 GCA_019120275.1 Candidatus Mediterraneibacter excrementavium
CAAGGCCGCCAAACTGTCCCAGCATGATCTCGCTGAATACCAGTTCGCCGGTCGCAGCTCCCAGGCCGGCGGACAGCGGGTCAAAAAGCATCGCCAGCGTCAGCGGGATAAACAGGAAATACTCTACCGAGAACTCTACGATGCCCACCTGAAAAGACGGGATCAGTTCCGTGAACAGAGTCGCCAGCCCGTACAGTGACATGGAAAGGACAAATACCATTAATTTCTGTGACTGAGAAATCTTATTCTGTGAATTCATGATCATTTCCTCCGTTACTCTCTTACTCGTTTGTTTCATCTGTTTTTCTGTTATCAGCTCCGAACCGCTTCGCATTTTCACAAAGCTTTATCAGCTGACCACAGTGCTTATTATAGATAAATGAGAATACCGGCGATATCACGAACCAATAAAATGTAAGTAAAATTTTCGTAAATACATTTTATGAAAGTTTTATTACGCTTCAGATTATATCAGATGCTCTACCACCCTCTGAAAAAGAACAGACATGCCCCCAGCCCTTTTCCTGCAGCCAGGCAGACGATAAATAAAGACAGATACCGGGTGATCCGCGCCCGGCGCATGAACACCGGAAATACGTTCAGGATCTCCGCCAGCGCCATGGCCCAGCATCCCACAAAGATCCCCGTGAAGATCCCGAACACGGCAAGTCCCGGAAGCCCCGCCGGGATGCCGGTATGAAAAACCGTAACAAGATTGCCGAGGATGCCGCCCAGCGCCGCACAATCTTCATAAAACAGCACTTTATCTCCTGTGTGGGTCCGGTCTGCGAAGTCCGCGATCACCCCCAGTTCCACGATAAATGAAAAAAGGCCGCCTGCCACAGCGACCCCTGCGCTAAGTCCCGCTATTGCCAGCAGGATCTCACGGATCCACATCGATTTCCTCTCCTTCCCTGTCTGCGTTCTCGACCAGCGTTGTCTGGATGTCATTCTCATACAGCCGCATCTGCACTTCCATTGGCGTCGGGTCCACCGTAAAACGCTTTTTCCCGAAATGATTGAAGAAGATCAGGATGCCCGCCGCGACGCCGACGGAGTAGGAAACTTCCAGTACGGTAAACCCGCTGGTCTCATACCCTGTTGCCAGCTCATAGATCTGTCCGAAGAGCTTCGTCACATCCACGTCATTATTAAATGCCATGATGGAAAAAGCCGCGCCGAAGAAAACCGCCGCTGCCGCAAATGCCGTTTTGATCAAATGCCAGATACGCGGCGGCGTCTTCTGTTCTTCATAAGTGATAAGCATGTCCGTCTCGCCCAGGTTCCGGACGTCCAGGTCCGGGAATTCCCCATGGATGCGCGCGATGAGCTCCAGCACGGACAGGACGCGCCTGCCCCTTCTGCCCTTTTGGAATTTCAGGATCTTCAGCGTCCGGAGTTTCGCCAGAGTCATTTTATCCGCGCATTCCATGCTCAGGATATCCCCCAGGGTCACATCCGGAGCCGTCACCTCCGTATTCCGGCTGCCTTTGATATAAAGCGTTATTTTCTCAGACCGCACAGCCGTTCCCTCCCGGCGCTCCGCACGTATACGGAGCGCGGATCAGATACCCTTCATTTCCGGAGGTATCCGGCGTGCTGAAATAATAAAGGATGCCGACTGTTACTGCTGCCAGCACGATCACCAGAAGACAGATCCAGATCTTTTTTCTTCCATCTTCCATCTCACTCACCTGCCCTTTCTCCACTTGCCTTTTCAGCTTTCATACGGATCGCTGATACTGGTTTAGTATCCGGCATTTACATAAAAATATACATCACACGGAAAGGATCCTGGCGATTCCTGTCATTCTGTTCCTCTTTCTCTCAAAGATTCTATGATCCGCTTCTCCGCCCGGGACACCTGGACCTGCGAGATCCCCAGTATGTGTCCCACCTCAGACTGCGTCTTCCCCGCGAAATATCTGAGCCAGATCAGGCGGCGCTCCTCCGCTGTCAGAGTTCCCAGAAGCTGTTCCAGCAGCATCCGGTCTATCACTTCATCCTCTCCCCGCTTCTTCTCTTCGATCCGGTCAGCCAGGCAGATCTCTTTCCCTTCCTTCTGAAGGATCGGACGGTAAATGGAATCCACTTCCACGCCGGCCTCCATAGCAGCTGTCAGTTCTTCCTTCGCCACACCCAGTTCGGCGGACAATTCGGACATAGTCGGTTCTCTTCCCAGATCTGTCGTCAGTTTTTCTCCCGCCTGCATGATCTTCCCGGACAATTCTTTCAGCGAACGGCTGACTTTGAGCATTCCGTCATCCCTCAGAAACCGCTTGATCTCTCCCGAGATCATGGGGACCGCGTAAGTTGAAAATTTTACATCATAAGATAGATCAAATTTGTCGATTGCTTTCAGAAGACCGATGCTGCCGATCTGAAAGAGATCTTCCGACTCCGTCCCCCGCCCCTGGAAACGCCGTACCACACACCAGACCAGGCCGACATTTTCTTCCACCAGCCGTTCTCTCGCTTCTTTATCCCCTGCGTGCGATTTTCTGATCAAAGCGATTGTGTGGTCCATATCTCCCTTCCTTTTCCTACGGTCCTGGTCATTCTCACGCTGGTTCCCTTTTCCGGTTCCGATTCCACATCCACGCTGTCCATAAAAGCTTCCATAAATGAGAATCCCATACCTGACCGTTCCTGTTCAGGTTTTGTCGTAAACATGGGCTGCATGGCTTCAGCAATGTTTCTGATCCCTTTGCCACTGTCACTTACTTCTACTGTAAAGATGTTTTCGCGGATCTTGCAGCGGATGCACACTTTCCCTGTTCTGCGCCCGTCATACCCATGTATGATCGCGTTTGTCACCGCCTCAGAGACGGCTGTCTTCACATCCGCCACTTCCTCCACCGTCGGATTCAGCTGAGTCATAAATGAGGCCACCGCAACGCGGGCGAATCCCTCATTCTCCGAACGACTGTCAAATCTGATCTCCATTTCATTGGTGCCTTTCATACTGTTTCCTCCTCATATATCTGCATAATCTTCGTCACCCCTGAAAGGGTGAGGATCTTACGGATCCTCTCATTGGCATGCACCGCCCACACTTCTCCGCCGATCAGACTGATCGTTTTATATCTTCCCATAATAACCCCTATTCCTGAACTGTCCATAAAATCAGTTTTTTCAAAATCAAAGATCACATACCTGATATGATTCCTGCCGATCACTGCGTCCGCCTCCCGGCGGATCTCATCTGCATTGTGGTCATCCACCTCCCCGGGCAGATAAATGGTCAGACAGTTCTCCTGGACCTGATATTTCATACTGCTCCTCCTCAAACTTTTTCATGTCTTTTGCACAGAAAAAGGATATGCCTCCTGTGCATATCCTTTTCTTTCGTATCATTGTCCCTCTGTTCTATTGTTCTTCTCCGGCTGTATCTTCCTCCGGCGCTGCAGCTGCGATCTCATCGAGGGCGGCCTGTGCATCCTGCGCATGGTCCGACTCCCCGTATTCATCCACAATCCTCTGAAAATACGTTGTGGCGCTGGCCGCATCTCCGCTGTTCCAGTATGCGCGTCCCAGTTCATAGAGCGCCTCTCCGTCGTTGTATCCGGCATCCATCTGCACGACCTTCCCCAGTGCATCAATAGCGGTCTGATAGTCTGCCGCCTCAAGCGCCTCTGTACCGGAATTAAAATTCCGCTCACAGGCATTGGGAAAAATTTCTGACGCCAGTTCATCATAAAGCGCCTGACCGCTTCCGCCAAGGGCATCCCTGTTGACTGCGATCAACGTATCCGCCATTGCCGCATCACTGTACTCCCCGGAATCATACTGATCCGAGACCGTCATCAGATTCTCATAGCTGTCTCTTGCTGTCTGCGCCTGATTTGCGTCTGCCTCCAGCGTTTCCCCTGATGCCCGGTAATTGTCCAGCGTCCGGGTCTGGGCGCTGACCTGTGCTTCCAGAGACTGGATCTGATCGCTGTAATCCCGCATCTGGCTGTTCAGCCGCTCGGATGTGGACTGATTCACAGCCGGTGCCACAAGGAACCAGATGACTGCTGCTCCGATCGCCGCTCCGATAAAAATATTTGCCACGGCGAGATGCCCTGCCAGTTCCCGAAGCTTCGGATATCTGGGCTGGATGATCGTTTCATTTCCATGGCTGTATTCCACGGCGTCTTCTTTCCGCTTAGCCGGTCTGCGGCGCTGTTTGCCCCGCTGATGAGTCAGTTCGTGCATATAACGCAGCGTAATCTCATTGCCTGTATCCAGTTTCCGTGCCTGACGGATCATCTGCCGGGCGCGTGTGTACTGCCCTGTATGCAGATAAAGCAGCGCCAGGAGCTGATGCGCCTTTAAAAAAGAAGGATGAGACGCAACCACCTGTTTCAGCTGGATCACTGCCAGATCTTCCCCGTTCTGACGGCAGTATGTCAGACACTGATTATATTTTTTTATCGCCAGATTGACCGTTTCCAGCTCTTTTGCCGAGGACTGCACCGTATCTATATAATAATTGGCGATATTATCCCCCGGTCTTATATTTTTGCTGATGATCCACTCCACCAGCGCCTCCGGCACTTCGCCGATCCCGTAATAAACCAGTCCCAGCAGATTCCTGGCGGCAACGTTTTCCCTGTTAAACTGCAGGCTTCTGCGCAGTGAGGCGATCGCCCCGGACATATCCCGGATCTGGGCCTTGCGCAGGCCGTCGTTGTACCAGTAATTAGAGTGGTATACGATCTTTTTTCTGTAATCCATCTATATCCACCATTGTCTTTCTATTTCTTCTGATCCATCACCTGTTTTAACAGATCTGTCATGTCCGTGAGATCTTCCTGATACACGGCGTCTTCGATTTCCTCAACCTCAAGGCTGGGTTTAAACTTTTTGATCTCTTCTTCGTAGTCCAGCATCTATTCGACCTCCTGAATCAGTTTCTTTATCATGCCCGTCAGGTAGAGCGATCCCAGGCAGTACACACTGCGTTCCCCCTTCACCGCAAGGGCATATGCAAGTGCTTCTCCGACCGACGCTCTCATTTCCACAGGCCTGTCCGTATATTTCCTGAAAATGTCCCGCAGCTGCTCTGCAGATGTCCCCCGCGGATCATCGATATGAGTCACTATATACAATGCGGCGTTCACCCTGCTGCAAAGCACCTGAGCCATCTTCTCGTATTCTTTATCTTTTACCGCGGAAAACACAATGATCTTCTCCGCGTTGTCGCCGGAAACCGTCTCTGCAAAAGCCTCCGCAGCGCTTATGTTGTGCGCCCCGTCCACATAGACGCCGGACTGCACTTCCTCCATCCTGCCGGCCCATTTCAGATCAGACAGGCTTTCACGCCATCGCTCCGGATGCCCTTTGCCGCCTGTCAGCCAGCGCATGGCTTCCATGGCAAGCATCGCATTTCCAGGCTGGTATATTCCAATATTGTTCAATTTCCACGTGGTATTTCCATAATAATCACTGGTACAGGAAAATGCAATATGTTTATCTTCTGTTCCCAGGATTTCGTACGCATCTTTCCCGATTTTTTTACAGAAACATCCGTTGCTTTCCGCAGCTTTTCGTATGACACTGTCGCTTTCCTCCGAAGATGCGGCATAAAATACCGGCACGCCGGGCCGGATGATCCCCGCTTTCTCTGCGGCGATCTCAGACAATGTATTTCCCAGATACTGCATATGGTCATAACCGATGGAGGTGATCACACACAGTTCCGGCGGCTCCACCGCACTGGTTGCGTCCAGCCGGCCGCCAAGCCCGGTCTCCAGTATGGCATACTCCACTCCGTACTCCCGGAACGCATACAGAGCCATTCCCAGCAGGAACTCAAAAAATGTCGGATGCTGCAGCCCTTCCGCCTCCATCCTCCGGGCCGCGTCCAGCGCCGCCCCGAAGCATCTGACAAACGCCTCATCACTGACAGGCATCCCCTCCACGACGATACGCTCATTGAGGGAAACCAGATGCGGCGATGTAAAAAGTCCTGTCCGCTTTCCTTCCGCGCGGAGCATCGCATCCATGTAGGCGCACACCGAACCTTTTCCGTTCGTCCCCGCGACATGGATCACTTTATATGCCTGCTGCGGGCTGCCCAGGCAGTTCAGGAAAAGTTTCGTGTGTACCGCGTCATTCTTTTTTGTAAATTTCGGAATATCCAGTATATATCTTACTGCCTCGTCGTATGTCATTATTCCGCCTGTTCTTCGTCCTGTTCCTCCCGCTCCTCTTCCTGTTCGGCAAATGCCTGACGTCCGTTCTCCGGCTCCTGCGGGTCACGCGGGATTTCCGTCAGGACTCCGTCATTGTACTCATACAGTCTGGATTCACGGAATATGGTATTGCTTGATCCCACCTGCGCGACCATTACGGTATCACCGTTTTCGATCTGCGAGTCTTTCAGGTCAAGCCTCGTATTATTCAAAAATGTCGTCGTCTGTTTTTCTCCGTTGATATAGACCTTGCTCTGCTTTGTAAAATTTTCTCCATATACAGTGTAGGTCGTTCCGTCAGCCTGCACTACAAACTGCGATATCTCCGCATCTTTCACTCCCATGACCATATGCGGCTCAATGACCGGAGCGCCGTATTTATCATAAATATACTGGTCTCCGTACATCATGTCATACTGCAGCAGTTCCAGATCCGCCAGATAATCTTTGGTCTCACGGCGCTGCTGATGATAATTGAACACAGTTCCGGAATGGATGTCCAGGCGGTCAAATACTTCCGCCATGATCTGGTATGCCGCCAGATTTGCATCCTTTTTCTCCAGACCGATGTTGTCCCAGATGACATAATTCGTATTATAGAGATAACGGCTTTTCAGGTCTTTCGCTTCCAGATCCATGGTCGGGAGATGATCGCCATAGAAGACGAGCACGGTCGGCTCATTCCTCGACTGGACCGCTTCGATCAGTTCTCCGGCGAACTTATCCATCTCATGGACCAGATTCACATAATATTCCCAGGCGTTGCGTTCCCCTTCATCTTCCACGCCGCTGACGATGATCTCCGGATTTTCCAGTACTTTCTCAGTCGGGTATTCCCCGTGTCCTTCCACACTGACCGTAAATACGAAGTCCTGTCCTTCTGTCGTATCCATGGACTCCATGATATTCGGCACAAGGATGTCATCGGTTGCCCATCCTTTTGGCGTCGTCTGCAGGATATTCATAAATTCCTTACTCGTGTAATGGTCAAATCCCATGTTGTTGAAGACCTGGGCACGGCTGTAGAAATTTCCGCCATTATTGTGCAGCGCTTCCGCGCCGTAGCCAAGATTTTTCAACGCAGAAGCGGCGCTTTCCATCGGATTGAATTTGGCATATGTCTTATACGGATATTCCCCGGGCCCGAAGAAACGCATACTCATCCCGGTAAGCACTTCAAACTCCGTATTGGCAGTACCGGCCCCGACAGACGGAACTTTGAAATATCCGCTGGAATACTCATTGAAAAGCTTTCTCAAGTTCGGGATCGGATCTTCGGAAAATCTCAGCCATTCCACTTCCGTCGGATCGAAGAAAGATTCCAGCTGCACAAAAATAACATTTGGCAGCTCATCTTCCGAACGCCCGGTAAGAGCTTTTGTCATCTCTCCGCCGTCACTGATCTCATTCATCGTCTGTTCGCTGTATCCGGCGGGCTCATTGATGCCTGTATTAAAAAGGCTGGCTGAGAAACAGTACGGGAAGCCGTAGTCTTCATACGCAAAAGCGATGTTCCCGAAGTAATTGGAGATCACCCGCTTGTCGATCGCCTCATCTGTCAGCCACAGGCAGGCGCCAAATGATACAGCCACCCCGCCCAGAGCGATGATCCGGTGCATTTTCCCGGTAAACTGACCGCCTCTGCGCCACATGGATACGATCCAGAGCACCAGAGCTGCCACACCGATGATGATCATGATCAGCTCAAATGCATTAAAATAATTCCCGGTCAGTTCCAGCGCATCCGAGAGCACTTTCAGGTCCTGGGCATTGAACGGCGTCACCCGCTTTGTCAGCAGATAGCCGTTGCAGGTCCCCAGGAAGATCCAGAACACGCTCAGCAGGATCCGGGCAAACACACGCCTGCGGAACAGATAAACGATCATAAACGTCACGAATATCATGAACGCATTGTACAGGAACACAAGCGGCGTACCCGTCATATAGTCCCATGCCTCAAAAAATGACAGCCGGGAAACCGTCTCGATCAGAAAATTGATCACGCACGCCAGCAGGAACTGGAGCGGCAGGGAAAAACGGTTCATCCATTTATACACCGGCTGCATCTTCCTGGCGAATCTGCTGTTCCGGCGTTCTTCCAGGATCCGCTGCCGGCGCTCTTTTTTCTCTTTATAATGTCGCTTTATATCTTCCGGTTTCAGATTTTTCAGATTTTTAACTTTTATAAAAAAGCCTTTAATATCAGGCCGTCTGATATGAATCTGCTTCATCTGTGATCTCTGTCCTTTCTGTGCGCCGCCGTGCGGCGCATGAAGCCTCTTTGATACGGATTACTCTCTGTTATTTTGAAAGACCGGCCATTCTCTCTTTTACCTGTTCAAGCATCTGCATGTATTTCTCCAGTTTATCGCGTTCCGCCTGAACCTTATCCGCCGGAGCTTTGCTGACAAACTTCTCATTCGCGAGCATGCCCTGCGCCCTTTTGATCTCTTTGTTCAGTCTTTCCTCTTCTTTTGAAAGCCGCTCTTTTTCCTGCTCAAAATCTACCAGATCCTCAAGCGGCAGGTATACGACCGCGTCCGGAACCACTACGGATACCGCATTGTCCGAGATTTCTTCCTTATCCTGCCGGATCACGATCTCATTCGCCATCATAAGAGGCATGACAGATCCTGCAAGTTCCGGGATCCCCCCGCACAGTTCCACCTGGTCGGAAACGATATATACTTTCGTTTTTCTGCTGTTCGGGACATTCATTTCAGAGCGGATGTTGCGGATTCCCCTGACGATCGCCTTTACATGCTCCATCAGGCTCTCATCCGCCGGGAAATTCCACTCTTCTTTATACTTCGGCCACTCTGACATCATGAGGGATTCTTCCTCCGGTACAAGGGCGCTGTATATTTCTTCTGTGATAAACGGCATGAACGGGTGCAGGAGTTTTAACGCCTGTCCGAGCACGGTCTTCAGCACCCAGAGCACGCATTCTGCAGACTTCGGATATTCTTCCGCATGGTAAATACGGTCTTTTGCAAGTTCCACATACCAGTCGCAGAACTCGTCCCAGATAAAGTCGTACACTTTCTGGACCGCAATGCCCAGTTCGTATTTATCCATATTTTCTGTCACGTCTTTTGCCAGCGTATTGACCGCGGACAGGATCCAGCGATCCGCCGGTGTAAGCAACGCCTCGTCCGGCTTGCCGATCACCATCTCATCCTTTATATTCATCAGGATGAAACGGGATGCATTCCATACTTTATTGGCAAAATTGCGGCTCGCCTCTACTCTTTCATTGTAGAAACGCATATCGTTGCCCGGCGCATTTCCGGTCACAAGCGTCAGCCTCAGCGCGTCCGCGCCGTACTTGTCGATGATCTCCAGCGGATCGATGCCGTTTCCGAGGGACTTGCTCATCTTCCGTCCCAGGGAGTCGCGCACCAGACCGTGGATCAGCACGGTGTGGAACGGGGATTTCCCGGTATGTGCGTATCCGGAGAATACCATACGGATCACCCAGAAGAAGATAATGTCATATCCGGTCACCAGCACATCTGTCGGATAGAAGTAGTCCAGATCCTCCGTCTTCTCCGGCCAGCCGAGCGTGGAGAACGGCCACAGGGCGGATGAGAACCAGGTATCCAGGGTATCCTCATCCTGGGTAAAATGTGTGCATCCGCAGTGCGGGCACTTCTCCGGCGCGTGGCGGTCCACTACGAACTCGCCGCACTCGTCGCAGTAATATGCCGGGATCCGGTGTCCCCACCAGATCTGGCGGGAGATGCACCAGTCCTTGATATTTTCCAGCCAGTGCAGGTAGATCTTATCAAAACGGTCCGGTACGAACTTCAGCTCGCCGGTCTTCAGCGCGTTGATCGCCGGTTTCGCCAGCTCGTCCATTTTTACGAACCACTGCTGTTTGATCAGGGGTTCCACCGTCGTGCCGCAGCGGTCATGGGTGCCCACCGCATGGGTGTGCGGAACAACTTTTACCAGATATCCCTGTTCCTCCAGTTCCTTTACAATAGCCTTCCGCGCTTCGTAGCGGTCCATGCCTGCGTATTTTCCGCCGTTCTCATTGATCGTCGCATCGTCATTCATGATGTTGATCTCCGGCAGGTTGTGGCGCTTGCCCACCTCGAAGTCATTCGGGTCGTGGGCCGGCGTGATCTTCACAGCGCCGGTTCCGAACTCTTTGTCCACATAGTAATCCGCCACGATCGGGATCTCACGGCCCACCAGCGGCAGGATCACATTCTTCCCTACGATATCGGTATAGCGCTCATCATCCGGATGTACGGCAATGGCTGTATCGCCAAGCATGGTCTCCGGACGGGTCGTTGCGATCTCCAGGAACCGGTCTGTTCCCACGATCGGATATTTAATGTGCCAGAAATGTCCTTCCTGCTCCTCATGCTCCACCTCAGCGTCAGACAGGGACGTCTTGCACTTCGGGCACCAGTTGATGATCCTGGAGCCTTTGTAAATATAGCCTTTCTTGTACAGGCTGATAAACACTTCCTCCACGGCTTTGGAACAGCCCTCATCCATTGTGAAACGCTCCCTGTCCCAGTCGCAGGAGATGCCCAGCTTCTTCAGCTGGTTCTCGATGGTTCCGGCATATTCCTCTTTCCACTGCCAGGTCCGCTTCAGGAAGCCTTCGCGTCCCAGTTCTTTCTTATCGATGCCCTCTTCTTTGAGCTGGTTTGTCACCTTTACTTCTGTGGAGATGGCCGCATGGTCCGTTCCCGGAACCCACAGTGCATTGTATCCCTCCATCCGCTTATAACGGATCAGGATATCCTGCAGTGTATTGTCCAGGGCATGCCCCATATGAAGCTTGCCTGTGATGTTCGGAGGCGGCATAACCGTTGTGAACGGCTTTCTGCTCCGGTCAACCTCTGCGTGGAAATATTTGTTCTCACACCATTTCTCATACAGTTTCTCTTCGATCGCTTTCGGATCGTATGTCTTTGCCAGTTCCTTGCTCATCTTGCTCTCCTTTTGCCCTCATTTCTCGCTTTACTGCATCAGTGTTCACGGTTTCTTCACAATTCCATAAAGAAACGCCCTTTACATAATGTAAAGGGCGAAATCTCCGCGGTACCACCTTAATTTATGTCTCTTGAGTCCTGTAACGTGGACCATTCCGGGACAGCTTACCTGCATATCGCTGTTCAGCCATCCGGTTCAGAAGCTACCTTCCATGACTCTTTTCCGAAACCGCCTTCCAGCCGGCATCATACCGGGCAGTTCTCTCTGACAGAAGTGATCATGTACTCCTCTTCATCCTTACCTTTGTTACAATAGTATTAACTAAAAATTAACTATCAAATACTATAGTAGGAAGAGGAGAATTTGTCAAGAAGTTTAGGGAAACTTAAGAATCGGTTCACGCATCCGTCATATCTTTGATCATATCAACAATATCATATCCGTAATTCTCCCCGGTTGCCCAGCCCAGCCCCTCGGGATTTTCCTGCTGCCCGAGCCACTGCACATAGGGTGCCGAGCCTTTCTTCACATAGACATACCGGTCATCCACGCATGCCCCGTTCAGTGCATCGTCAGTCGCATACGCCTTCAGATGCTGGATCTGGGCACGGATCCCCGTCCGAACGTCCGGGTAGGAATTGCCGGGCACACCGTTTCCAGTCGTCCCAAGTCCTGCAAAATTAAACTGCTCAATATGAGCATCCCCGCCGTACTGCAGGAACCCGGTTTCTTTCATTGTCTGGGCAAACGCCACTTCAGGGCGCACACCTTCCGCCGCCGCTTCATCAATATACATCTGACAAAATGCCTCAATAGATTCCGCACCGCCCTCTGACAGATCTTCCGAAGGATATTCTTCGCCTGAATCATTAAAATAATCGACCATATCCTGTACGGTAATATCACTGCTGCCCATGACCGGATACTGGCCGGATGAGATCAGAGCCTGCGTTTCCTGAAGTTCTGTTTCTTCTTTCGTTAAAATATCTTCTTCCTTTTTATTCCCTGAAATCATTTTTTTATCCATATCAGATTCTGATGTCTGAAATGATAAAACTCCTTTCGCACCGGCAATACCAAGCGCAATCATGAGCAGCACAGCCAGTCCCGCTTCTATATAAAAGTGTTTCCAGTTCATATAAATCCGCCCGTACATTCTTTTCCACATTATATGAGCCTCATTTCTCCGATATCCGGTTATAAAAAAGAAAGTTCCGAAGAACTTTCTTTTTTATAATGATCATGCAAGCTGCTGCAACATTTTCGAATGCTGTGCCACAACTGTTTTCAGGATCCCGATATCTTCTTCCATCGCATCAATCCTGGATGACGATTGCTCAAATCGCGTTGCCGCTGGAACATAATTTTCCACCAGCAGTGAGATCTTGTAGTCGACCACATTTTCGAGGTAAAGATGTATTCCATGTACATCCTCCAGCAATTGTGTCATACTTGTCTTCTGCTGTGTCATATCGCTTTGCAACTCATTCATTCCAGTCTGAAGTTCTGTTACATCGCCGCACAACTCATTCATTCCAGTCTGAAGTTCTGTTACATCGCCGCGCAACTCATTCATTCCGGTCTGAAGTTCTGTTACATGACTCTGCAGCTCCTTCACATCACTCTGCAGCTCTGTTACATCGCCGCGCAACTCATTCATTCCAGTCTGCAGTTCTGTCACATCACTCCGCAGCTCCTTCACATCACTCTGCAGCTCTGTTACATCGCTCCGCAGTTCCTTCACATCACTCTGCAGCTCTGTCACGTCGCTCCGCAACTCCTTCACATCACTCTGCAGCTCTGTCACGTCGCTCCGCAGATCCTTTACATCACTTTGTAACTCTGTTACATCGCTCCGCAGGTCTGTTACATCACTCCGCAGGTCTGTTACATCGCTCCGCAGCTCCTTCACATCATCTTTTAATTCATGGATATCATCTTTAATGGGCTGGAGTTCCGTCTTGAATTTCTGATCCATCATATCTGATATTGCCGATAATAATTCGTGATTTGTCATCTCTCCACCTCCCTTTTTTCATTGATCCGTTCATTTAGTACAACTACTTTATCACCTTTTTCTTACGATGTCTACAACCATTTCTTTTTCTTTCCTGATGCATTTTCTTGCTGATAAACAGCAAAATTACCGCAGCAGCCGCTCCTGCCGCTGCAAGGATCAATGCCTGTAATACATCTGATGCATCTCCTGTCTCCGGAATTGTTTTTTCTCTGAACATAACGGTCTGTCCCTCATCCATGATATCGGCATGAACTGCCACCGGTTCTTCATATCCTTCCCGATACAGATACTCGAATACAACAACCGCTCTGCCATCCAGTCCGGATGCATCCACTGTAAAATCCAGTTCTGTTGTTCCGCCCGCCTCTGTAATTTCAAATGTTTTCTCCGCCTTAATTTCTTCTCCATTGATCCGGAGCGGTTTACCTGTTTCCCGGTCCATCAGGATCCCCTTAAGAATATATGTCCCCGGTATCATATTTCTGTACTCTACCGTATCCCGGATCACTGTATTTTTCCTGGGAGTTGCTTCGTGCTTCCCTGTTTCCGGTGAAACTGCTGTCGTACTGATCTCCGGAGCGGTGATATGGAATTGCTGCCCCCTGTCTTCCGGATCTGCATGTTCACTGATCATTACATCGCCCTGATACAGATATTCATATACAACGCCTGTGCATCCTGCAAATGCTGAAGCATCGAATTCAAATACCATATCAAGCGTCATCTCCGGCTCTGTTCCTGTAAATTTCAGTTCTTTTCTCAGTTCCCTGCCATCCGGATCATCTCCTTCCCGGAGCGGCTCACCGGTCCGGGCATCCGCCAGGATCCCCACAAGTGTATACTCTTCTCCCGGCTGGATATTCACGAGATCTACCATATCTTTCACAAAGACTCTTTTCCACGGATATAACTGTTTACTGTCTGTATCTGCAGATATGGCAGTTGTATCTGTGATCTCTGTCTTACTATTGTCTACCGTCAGCGTATACTCTTCCTGTCCTTCTATCCGTCCGTCCCCGTCGATGACAAATTCACGGATTTCCGGATCGACCGCATACCCCGGTACACCTGCGACTTCACGTACGCAGTAACGGCCCGGTTCCAGTGCTTCCAGTCTTATCTGACCGTTTCTGTCCGTTTTATATAGTTCTTTGTATGTCATTCCCGGATCAACCGGATCATCCTTGTCTTTATTCCATATAACAAATTTAACACCGGAAAGCCTTTGTTCTGATCCTGTTACTTTTTTATCGATGACCACTACTGTCGGCCGATTCCGGACTTTCACCGTTTCCGTTATCACGGGAGTATCCTGTCCCTGATACTTCAGTTCAACCTTCCACTCTGCGTTTTCCGGCAAAACATACCCGGACGGCTGCCTTTTTTCCCGTAATATATATTTCCCCAGATATAACAACTGACTTTTCGCCAGACCATCTTTATCCGTCGTAAGCGTCGCAACAGTTGTCCCCTTCGGAACACGCACCGTCCCATCCGGCGTTACAATATCTTCTTCAGCCGTAATTGTAAATTCTGCTCCCTCAAGAGACTTGCCGGTATATTCATCTGTTTTCATTACACAGATCCTGCCCATTGCCGGAGTATCTTCCGCTATAATGACAAGCGGCTCATCCCAGTCGTATGATTCGGAAATTTCAAACCGTATATCCCGCTGATTTAACAGATACCCGTCCGGAGCCTTAACTTCACGGAAATAGTAAACTCCTGCCAGAAGTTTGTCCGGAAGAATAAATGACCCCGTCTCATCAGTAATAAACGTATCATGCGTCTCTTCTTTCGGATAATACGTTGTCATACTGACCGGATTTTTTTCTGAATCCAACAGCTGAAATTCCGTTCCTTCCACAGGTATCGTCTTTCCGGTCGATGCATCTCGCTTAACCAGCTGTACCGGTGCTACGACCAGTTTATCTTCAAGAACATAACGGAGCACCTGCCCTTCTTCGGAGATCGTAATTTCAAAATCACCAACGGGATCATACCTGTCAGGCGTCACCACTTCCGACACCACATACGTATCATAGGGCAGATTTCCAACCTGTTCCGTACTTGCAAATCCATTCTCATCTGTCGTGATCCTGACGCTTTCTCCTGTTGTCTTCGATGTAATCTCAAACACAACTCCTTCCAGCGGACTTTTCTGTTCCTTCTTTTCATCCTCATCCTGCGCGATCTTAATGATCTGCAGTTCTCCCCGGATAACTTTTTCCGGCACTTCCGGGCGGTTGTATGTATCGACTTTTTCTTCATTTCCGTCTGACGTGATCTGAACAATAAACACTTCATCATTGATCAGATATCCGGCAGGCGCTTTTGTTTCCTGTATCGTGACCGTTCCGAGAGGCAGGACCGGCTTTCCTCCGGAATCTGTATACAGGCTGTCGCCTGAGACAAGACCGCTTTCATTAAGGATTGCACGCCCCTGCTCATCTGTACGGAATACCCACGACCTCGCCGGCTGTTCCGACGTCAAATCTGTGAAGAGGCCCGGATAATAGCGGACTGTGAATTCTCCTCCCGCCAGCGTTGCCGCCCCCTGCGGAACGTTCTTTCCCGTTTCCGCATCAAGCTTCTGCAGAAGGATCTCCACCGGAGCGGACTGCGGGATATCCCTGACTTCCAGTACAACCGTCTGACCTTCCGCAACTGTGATCGGATATACCGTTGGATCAGACGCATAACCGGCCGGAGATTTATATTCCTTTACATAATACTGTCCCACATTCAGTTCCACTGCACCTGAATTTCCCTCTTCATCGGTCGTAAACGCACCGACCTGGTCCGAACATTCCTGATCTGCATAGATCCGGTATTCAGCGCCTGCAAGACTGTAACATCCGTTTCCATCCGTAAAAGCGGGATCCGCTGATATTTTCCGGATCTTTGCACTGCCCCGCTTCCACTCATACGACAGATCCATAAGCGGCTGTCCTTCACCTTCGTAAACAGTAGCGGCTGTCCTGATTCGATCCTTGTTGGCTGAGGCCCATTCCAGCCCTTCTCCGAACAACTGATCCCGATGGCTCTGAAGACTGTGCCCGGCACCGCAGAATGCCCCGGAGCCATGCTCATACATGCACCCAGGGCGCCATTGCTTTTCACGGTTTAAAATATTCCAGACGATCTCCTGTTTGAACAGATACTCATCTGTACTCCCCACTCCTGTACACATATTGCTGTCATACCAGCACATAAGCGCGCCTATAAGATCGATCGTGTGCCTGGACATATGATTTTCCGCCCGTACCCCGGTCTTATACCCTTCCTTAAACTTTATATCCGGTTCCGTGCAATAAAGCCATTCTCCGGTATCCCGCCCCAACAGTCCTTCTTTCCATGTATCCAGCACTTCATAGCCGCCTGCATCATATCGGACTACGCTTATCTCGGATATACTCCTCTGCAGCTTTTTTGCATAAATCCTTTCCCCTTCTTCTGCGTTCACTGCTGTCGGAAGAAACGACAGCATCAGTACGGCTGAAATCAGCATCGCCGCAATACGCCTGCACTTTGATCTCATTTGTTCCTCTCTCCTTTCTTACATCTGTCAGCTGACCCTGTTTCCTCCTGATCATATGCAAGCTATAGACGCACTTTCTCTGCGCACTCTGCTTTTAAAAATACTCTGTGAAATATACCCTGACTGCCGGGCAAAAAGATAATGGGATCCCTCTGCGGTTAGATATCGGACAGAAGCCGACCGCATCCCATCTGCTTACGCTTTCCTCCCTCAGGGCCGGTGCAGAAAATGCACCGGCCGGAAAGTGTAAAAAAAGAATATCATACCGGGAACGGAATATCAAATAAAAAAATTATAAACTCTGATCAACTGCAGCACATGTCGCCACGCATATAAAAAATTCTGCAATGGGGAAAGAATTATGGTGAAGCCAGGCTTTAAACAAATGAATTGATGAAAATTGCTGAATCAAGCAGGAGTCAGGCAAAACAATCACCTGACTCCTGATCGAAAACAGAAAATTATCTTGTCACAATATCAACCGGCACATTGAAGATCTTGGCCACTTTGAGGATCGTATCGATATGTCTTCCTGTCGCTGCCGCGAAGTGGTGGGTCGGGCCGCACTCGCTCCAGCGGTTGACGAATTCTCTTGCACCACATGTAAAGCGTGTCCGCATATTTGTATCGCCGAAGGAAAGGATCGGTCCCTCTTCGTTCACGCCTTCGGCCACGATAAACTTGAAGTGTCCGTCTCCATCCTGTGTGATCGCAAGATATGTGACCGGGCCGGTGTACGGATAGAACTGTGTCAGGTATCCGCCGCCTGTCTTGCCGTGGAATACTTTCACGATCTTCATGGTCGGTTTCTTATCGGAAATATCTGCATCGCCAGATCCGCTGTGGCCGATGATCGCGATATCGTCATTAAAGTCGATGGAGTACATCTCAGCCAGCTGGCCTGTGCCGGAGATCGTCTTCAGGATGCTCATTGCCATGGCAACTTTCATATCTCCTTCAACCGCGCACGCCGTTCCCTGTTTGATCAGCATGGAGAACGCCGGGATCAGCATACTGTCAAGGACGCCTGCCTTGCCCTGTGCGAATCCGTCATAGTGGGATGCGATGAGGCCGAGCTTCTCATCTTTAACCCATTTCTCGAATGCAACGACATATTTTGCCATCTCCCATACTTCTTCGATGCTTCCGCCGCCTTCGATGTCAAATGTATCGAGGATGTCCTGGGCTTTCGCGCGGATCGCATCCTCGTCTGTGATGTCGTCAGCGATCGCCCACATTTTCTCCCAGTCAAACTGTTTTGTATAGAGGTGCATCCTTCTGTACAGGTTGGACTCGTCGATATAGAGGTCCATCATACCCGGATACGGTCTTCCGATCTGGGCGATGTTCGTATCGCGGAATCTTCTTCTTACCTGAGCCGCCCGGCACCAGTCCTCGATCTCTTTCTGAACGCCCGGGTCTCCGCCCTCAACGACGCCTGTGATCACAGCATGTCGCTTTCCGTAGCGCTCAAGGTCTGCCACCATCTCGCCTACAGCGCCGCATGCATAGCCTTCACCCAGCCAGGATGCGATGTCTGTGTGGTCATAGTCAAGTGCTTTTAACTTCTGCACATTTACAAGGACAACCGGCACATCCAGATCCTTTACAGCCGGCAGCATATTGTAGGATGTTGCGTATGTAAGAAGCTGCATGATCACCAGGTCAACGTCCGCCGCGCGGAACTTGTCGCCCGCTTCCTGGGACTGCTCTTTTGTCGTCACCATGCCGCCGTCGATGATCTCAACGGTATCCGGGATCGTCTTCTTGAACGCCTCATACTGAGCCTCGAACTCCGGCACCAGTGACGGGAACTGGGGCAGATATGCGCCCAGCGCGATGGAAAATACGCCTACTCTTGCTTTTGTGTCAACTAACATTGGTATACCTCCTGTTATATATAAATGATTTCTATTTTTACTCGTACATTTTCACGTCAAATGACTCTTTCACGCATGTCCTTGCCTCCGGGAGGCTCGCGAATACGCCGTCATGGAGCATCTGTACGATGATGTTTCCGATGGCAGTCGCCTCGGACGGGCCGGCAGAAACTTTTCTTCCTGTATATTTTGCCGTCAGTTCATTTAGATATCCGGCATTGGAGCCGCCGCCCACCACATAAATGGTGCTGTATTTTTTACCGGTGATGGCTTCGATCTCTTCCACTGTATCGCCATAGCATTTTGCAAGGCTGTTATAGATGACCGATGAGATCTCGCCCACTGTCTCCGGAACCGGCTGATCCGTGTCGCGGCAGAACTTCTGCACCGCTTCGATCATGCTCTTGGGCGCCAGGAAGCAGTCGTCGTTGCAGTCCACGATGGAGGGGATGGTCTCCTTTGACGCCATCTCACAGATCTCGGCAAAGGACAGGTCTTCCGTGAACTCTTTCTTCACGGACTGGATCATCCACAGGCCCATGATATTCTTCAGATAGTGGAACCGATGGTCATATCCGCCCTCGTTCGTGAAGTTTGCTTTCATGCTCTCCATGGAGCAGTCCGCCTCTTTGCGTTCGATCCCCATCAGCGACCATGTACCGGAGCTGATGTATACGGCGTCATCATCATTGGTCGGAACTGCGAGCACCGCGCTTCCTGTATCATGCGTGGCCGGCAGGACGACCGTACAGTTGAAGCCCACTTCTTTCTGTACATCGTCCGTAAAATCACCGACTACGGTTCCCGGCATGGATACCGGACGGAACATCCTGGAGTTATATCCCAGCATATCGATCAGCTCGTAATCCCAGTCATTGGTCTTCGGGCTGATCAGCTGCCCGGTCGTAGCCTCCGTATACTCGTTCATCTTCACGCCTGTGAGCAGGAAATTAAAGTAATCCGGGATCATCAGGATCGTCTCCGCCTGCTCCAGATATTCCGGATGGGACTGTTTCACAGCCATGAGCTGATAGACCGTATTGAAGATCTGCTTCTGGATGCCGGTCCTTGCATACAGATCATCCTGCGGGATCACTTCGTAGACTTTCTCATCCATCCCCTCTGTGCGGCTGTCACGGTATCCGACGGTGTCGCCCAGGATATTGTCATTCTTATCAAGCAGCACATAATCCACGCCCCAGGTATCGATCCCCATAGATACCGGGATCTTGCCGATCTCTTTACACTTTTTCAGTCCGTTTTTGATCTCGGTGATCAGGCGGTCCACATCCCAGCAAAGCGTACCGTTCTTATTGTCCATTCCGTTCGGGAAACGGTACACTTCCTCGAGCTGCATCTTTCCGTCTTTCATACTGGCGAGCATGTGGCGTCCGCTGGATGCGCCGATATCAACAGCCAGATAATATTTTTCCATCTGTAAGTGCCTCCTTCTCTTATTTTCTATAATCCATTATAATTAGTAAAAAAGTGCAAAAAAAGGACGCTATTTATATAAAACAGCGTCCTTATTTGCAGAATAATTATGTTTTGGGGTTCTTTCTTGCAATTTATACAAAAATAACACAGTCAATTTGTACAAAATTTCCTCAAAGCATTTTCCGAAGCCGTCAGGACCCGGTGGAACGTCATCTTATTCAGTTCCAACACACCGAAGAACCTGTCTTCCACCTGGATCGGATTTTTATTATCCATACATTTCCCCCTCTGTATTATTTCATTTTCAGATTTTATAATAGAAAAAGTATATGGCAACTATCCGGAAAAAGTACCTCAGTTCAGCGAAGGCAATTTTCTCCGCTCCTTTGCGGACTGGATGATCGACCTGTCACCGATGCGGGAACTCCGCTCCTTTTCTGTATTCTTTCGGACTCACACCGTATCGTTCCCGGAACTTTCTGTAGAAATAACTTGTATTATCATACCCTACGGACTCAATCACATCTGTCACCGGGATCTCACTGTTTATCAGCATATAAACAGCCTGCTGCATCCGTTTCTCCTGCAGCAGTTCTTTATAAGTTCTTCCTGTCCTGCGGCGGATCTCGCGACTGAGCCAGTATACATCATAACCCATCTGCCCCGCCAGTTCCGACAGTGTTCCGTTTTTATAATGCTCATTGACATAACGCAGCACTGCAGCAGTGATCTCGGCATCATACTTTGACCCGCCGGTCTCCATTTTATCCATACAGTTCAGAAGCTGCAGGAAAAGAAGGCCCATCGTGATCTGCGTACAGCTCCGTTTATTGGAAGAATCATAAAAGATCGTCCAGACCATATTTTCGATCAGGTTCTGGACCGGAAGGATATCCGCCACATGAAAATACATCCAGGATGTTTCGCCATCCCTGCCTGAAAGGGCTCCCACAAGGAAATCCCGCAGCTGGTTTTCCTCATCGCCCATCATCGAGAATGCTGTATCCAGGAATTCCGGCAGTACGATAAAATTCACCGCAATATCCTCTTTTCCTGCAGGCATGATCTCCTGAACCGCATTCTGATTGAGAAGAAGCAGATCTCCTTCTTCCAGGACAACTTCTTTCCCGTTAATGATATGAGTCGTTCTTCCCTGACACATATAGATCACTTCAATATAATTATGTGTATGCTTTGGAAAATGGACAAATCTTGTGTGCGGGCGCACCTGAATAAGCTTCCCCTTCTGGAGAAGCTTTTTACAGTCAATGATCATATCTTTTTTTTCAGTATAAATCTGCTGGTCGATCTCTTTTCTGCCGTCAAGGATGCGTTGTTCTTCCTCTGTAATGACGGACAGTTCTCTCAGCAATTCCCTGTGCATGAACCTCACGCTTTCTCTGCATCGATCTCTTTCGTCAGTTCCATGTATTCCTTCGCGCTGCGGCTGCTTTTCTTATAGGCCATCACCGGCGCATTATTGTCCTGCGACCATTCCACACCGCTGTCCACACGGATGTATGTATCAAATACCTTTACATCATCCAGTTCTTTCAGCGTTTCCAGCGTCTGTTTGAAATAATTCTTTCTTGTATCCACCTTTGTGATCAAAATGCCTCCAAGCTTCAGCTCCGGTGCGATTTCCTTCACCTGCTCAAGAAATTCAAACATATTTCCCAGGCCGAACAACCCCCACGGCGACGCCTCCACCGGGATAATGATCTCGTCTGAAGCACAGAGGATATTCATCACCCAGCCGCCCAGCGTCGGCGGCGCATCGATCAGGATATAATCATATCCGCCGGAATCGATCACATTTTTCAGGCATTTTCTCAGGATATATTCGCGCTGCCACTTTGTAAACAGTTCATATTCTATAGAGCTCATCAACGTGGAAGATGGGATCAGATCCAGATTTTCATAGGCTGTATGAACGATATAATCTGTAAGATCATCCTGTCTCTTAATGCCTTCATATATGTTCTTTCCGCCCTGGGCAAATCCGAGCACCGTATCCTCATCAAAAAGAGAGAGGGAGAGGTTCATCTGCATGTCCCCGTCGATCAGCAGGACTTTCCGTCCAAGCTGCGTCAGACCGTATCCTACGTTGGAACATGTCGTTGACTTTCCGCTCCCTCCTTTATTATTTGCAAAACAGATTACTTTCGTCTTCGCTCCCATCTGTTATCTGTCTCCTTTCTTCCAGTCGGTGTGTGCCGGTTCTGTCCCGAAATTCTTGTCAATCAGCCTGCAGTATTCTTCATAGGCGCCGATCCCGCTGAAATTCTCTTTCAGAACATCCCGGATCCCTTTATAATACCAGGCCAGCGCTGCTTTGCTCTGCATACGGAACCGCTTCCAGAGTTCATCTCCCACCACGGGATAATCCCGGTCGATATCCCTCATATTCGAAAGCTTGTCCGCCAGGCCGATCATCTGCACCTCAACCGGTGCTTCTTTCAGCCGGCTGATCGTCGCGCCTTTCCGTTCTTCCCAGCTCAGGGTCTTATCCTCGCTTTCCTGCGCGACCATATCCGCCACCCGTGCTCCGAAGCGAAGCTTCAATATATCAAACGTGATATTCTTGCAATCCTCCACTGTATCATGCAGTACCGCCGCGCAGATCACTTCTTCATCTTTCGTCATTGTCGACACGATATCCGCCACCTCAATGGGATGGACAATATACGGCCTCCTTGTCCCTTTCCGAAACTGTCCTGCATGCGCCTTCGCCGCAAAATCCATCGCGTCATCTATCATGTCGATTCCTCCGCCAAGTACTCAGCATCCCTTTCTGTACCCTGTACAGGATGCTTCCATTCCCGTATATCAGTTGTCATGTAAATTTTAACACAAGGCCGCTGCAAGTACAATGAAAACTCACGGAACTTCTTACAGTTTTCGTATTCCGTCTGTGTGCCGGTTGTGGTATATTATAAGAGTGGAGAGTTATGTCATGAAGAAAAAACATGTTCTGATAACCGGTTCATCACGCGGCATCGGACGCGCCTGTGCGTTTGCCTTTGCATCAGCCGGATATCACGTATTTATCAACTGCCGGAGCACCCTTGACCAGCTCCGGGAAACAAACAAACAGATATTATCTTCCGGTGGAAGCTGCACCATGCTCCCCGGGGATGTCTCGGATCCCGAATGCGTGCGCGGGATATTTCGGCAGATCACTTCCGTCTGCAGCGGACTTGACGTCCTGGTCAACAATGCAGGAGTCGCTTATTTCGGACTGCTCAGTGATATGACGGATGAAGACTGGACGAGAGTGATCAATACTGACCTTTCGTCTGCATTTTACTGCTGCAGGGAGGCGATCCCCGGCATGGTCGCCCGTAAGCAGGGGCGGATCATTAATATTTCTTCTATATGGGGAACATCCGGCGCTTCCTGCGAGGCAGCATATTCAGCGGCGAAATCAGGCCTTCACGGACTGACACGGGCGCTGGCAAAAGAACTTGCCCCCAGCAACGTCCAGGTCAATGCCTTGGCATGCGGGGTGATCGATACGGAAATGAACAGCCGGCTGACTGCCGAAGAACGAACCGCCCTCGAGGAAGAGATCCCGGCAGGCCGGTACGGAACCGCAGAGGAAGCGGCGCAGGCCGTCATGATGCTGGCAGAAGCGCCGGCCTATCTGACCGGACAGATCATCGGAATAGACGGCGGGATGATCTAGAGAAAGGAAACTGTTTATGATCGATGTAAATGATCTGACGAAAATTTCAATGGACTGCACCATGACAGAATTCGTGGGAACGACTGTACTCGACACTATCGGACTTGTCATCCCCGGAGTTGATCCGGCGCTTCTGGAACAGATGCAGCTGAAAAAACCTTACCGCAGCCTGGGACTGATCAGTTCCCGCACCGGCGCCGCCGGCCAGATCAATGCAGTAGACGAAGCGGTAAAATCAACGAATACGGAAGTAGTTTCCATTGAACTTCCCCGCGATACGAAAGGCTGGGGCGGTCACGGCTGTTTTATCATCATCGGCGGAGACCACGTATCAGATGTAAGACGGGCGGTAGAAATTGCCCTTGAATATATCCGGAAGTATGCCGGTGAACTGTACATCAGTCAGGCCGGTCATCTGGAATTCACTTATTCTGCCAGTGCAGACCAGGCCCTGCACCTGGCTTTCGGCGCGCCCATCGGCAGAGCGTTCGGATTTTTCTGCGGTTCTCCGGCGGCTATCGGCCTGGTTATGGCTGATCTGGCGCTCAAAGCTTCTCCCGTAGAAGTGATCCGCTATATGACGCCGGACAGAGGCACCAGCCATTCCAATGAAGTGATCGTTGCCGTAACCGGAGATGCGTCAGCCGTAAAAACCGCTGTGCTGACCGCAAGAGAAAACGGCCTGAAGCTGCTCATCTCCATGGGAAGCTATCCCGAGACGCCCTCCAGACCGTTTCTGTGATACTGATAATTTCGATCCCGTATTATATTTTCCTGTATATATCCATCGGAACATAAGCTTTAACAGCGATCCCTTCCGGTATATACGACTCTTCCAGAAGCTGGCCGCGGCTGCGGATCAGCTGGATCTTCCCTGCTTCTTTGAAATCATACAGGCGCTCTATGTAGATCTGATCCTTCCGGATGATCTCCAGGAGCGCTTTTTTTAATTCCGCAAGTCCCTGCCCTGTCTTTGCAGACACCGGGATGGAATAATCCGCGCGGAAATCTTTCTGCCTCTGATCCCCGACGAGCAGATCCTGTTTATTAAAAAGCGTCACCACCGGACGCCCCTCTGCCCCCAGTTCCCGCAGCGTCTCATAAACCACGTGCATCTGCTCATCCATCTGCGGGTTGGATGCATCCACTACATGGATGATAATATCCGCATATCTGGCCTCCTCCAGCGTACTTTTAAATGCTTCCACCAGATGATGAGGCAGTTTTCTGATAAAGCCGACCGTATCAGTCAGCAGGATTTCCTGCGTGTGATCCAGCATAAGGGAGCGGGTCGTGGTATCCAGCGTCGAGAAAAGCATAGCGTCTTCCAGGATGCCTGCGCCGGTCAATGCGTTTTCGATGCTGCTCTTTCCGGCTGACGTATATCCCACCAGCGCCGCGGACTTCAGTCCTGACCGCTGCCGCTGGGAGCGGATCAGTTCCCGGTGTTTCTCCACGTCCCTCAGTTCTGCCTTCAGACGGCTGATACGTTCCCGGATCAGTCTTCTGTCCATCTCCAGTTTCTTCTCCCCGGGTCCTCTTGTTCCGATCCCTCCGCCCAGCCTGGAAAGCGATCTTCCCAGTCCTGTCAGACGGGTCGCCCTGTATTTCAGCTGGGCGAGCTCTACCTGGATCTTGCCTTCCCCGCTCACTGCATGAGCCGCAAAGATATCCAGGATCAAAAGCGTCCGGTCGATCACCTTGCAGGACAGCTCCGCTTCCAGATTCGCGATCTGCACTCCTGTTAGTTCATCATCGCAGATAATGCCGTCCGCCTCTGTCTCCCATAACAGATCCTTCAGTTCTTCCAGTTTTCCTCTGCCGATATAAGTTGCAGGATGCGCACTGTCCCTGACCTGGATCAGACGTCCTGCTGTCTTCGCCCCTGCAGTCTTCGCCAGATCCTGCAGCTCATCAAGCGACCGCCCGGCGGCGTCCGGGTTTCCCGTATCCACACCGACCAGGATCATCCTTTCTTCAATGTGTTCTGTCTCAAACATATCGGTCTCCGTCTATCGGGTCGCCAGGAATTCTGCTTCCCGACGGGCTGTTTCATCATCCGGATACTCTGACACATATTCCGTTATTTTCTGTTTTGCGCTTTCCCAGTCCGCCTGTTTCTCACAGCAGATGATCTCATTGAATTTCATTTCCTGTATCAGACCGGCGTCCGGCTGTTCTTCCTCCGACGCGGTATCTGCCAGTGCAAGGCCGGACCGGATATATTCCAGTGCCTGCCCATACTCTTTCATCTGCATGGCGCAGACCGCCATCAGATTGTACATCTGAATACTCGGACTCATTCCGCTCTCTACCGCCTTCTGAAATGCCTCCAGCGCCCCCTGATAGTCTTCCGTTTCATAATATGCCATGCCAAGTCCCTGCCAGCCCGCAGCGGCGTCTTCGCCGCCTGCCTCTGTCAGTTCCTGAAACTGGGTTTCCGCTTCCGCATAATTTCCTTCTTCAAGCGCTTTCACCCCCGCTTTCTGCGGGTTCGCGCAGCCGCATATCACCGATGCCGCAACCAGGGCCGCAACAGGTGCGGCTATCCATTTTCTTCTCATATCCACCACTCTGAATCAATGTCCTGAATACTGGAGCATCCAGAACGAATTTAAAATATTGATCAGCATCACCGCCATATCAGCAATGATCGCATTCTGCATCGTTACAAAGCCAAAGAACGCCATAATGACCAGCAGGACTTTCATGCCGATCGCAAATACCATATTCTGTTTTACAGAACGCAGTGTAGCCTTTGCGATGCGGATCGCATTGATGATCCTGGACGGTTCATCCTCCATCAGGATGATATCCGCAGCCTCCAGCGCCGCGTCAGCACCCAGACCGCCCATCGCGATACCAATATCCGCCAGCGACAGGACAGGTGCGTCATTGATACCATCTCCGACAAACGCCATCTTTTCCCCTTCCATCTGATTCTCACGGAATTCTTCCAGAAGACTTACTTTGTGTGCAGGCATAAGTTCCGCGTACACGCTCTCGATCTTTAGTCTGGAAGCTACTTCTTCAGCCACCCGCTCATTATCCCCGGTAAACATGACCGTTCCCAGATTCTTGCGTCTCAGCCAGCGGATCAGCCTGAAGGAGTCTTCCCTGATCACATCGGAGATCAGTATGTAACCCGCATAATTCCCGTCCACAGCGACATAAACGACCGTTCCGGCTTTGTTCACCGGCTTGTAAAAGATTCCCTGGCGGTTCATCAGACGGGTATTTCCCACATAGACTTCTTTTCCATCTACTTTTGCATGCACGCCGTATCCGGGTTGCTCTTCAATATCTGTCACACGGGATGTATCTGTTTCTTTTCCGTATGCTTCGCTGAGCGACAGAGCGATCGGATGGTTAGAATAGGCTTCTGCCAGCACCGCTGTTTCAAGAAGTTCCTCTTTCCCCATCTTATGCGGGACGATCTCCCTTACATGAAACACACCTTCCGTCAGTGTTCCGGTCTTATCAAAAACAAATGTATCCACATTCGTCAGTTCTTCCAGAAAGGCGCCGCCCTTGATCAGAACCCCCTGCTTTGACGCGGCTCCGATCCCGCCGAGAAACGCCATCGGGATCGACACCATAAGACCGCACGGACACGCAGCCACCAGAATGATCAACCCCCGGTATATCCATTCGGATTTCGCTTCAATAAACATCATCGGGGGCAGGAGAACCGTCAGCAATGCGATCAGGATCACGATCGGCGTGTAATATCTGGTAAATTTATCCGCAAAATGAACGCTGTCCGCTTTGTTCTCATTGGCGCTTTCAACCATGCGCATGATCTTGGCCGCCGTAGAGTCATTGTACAGCTTGATCACTCTGGCCTCCAGCACGTCGTTCATATTAATGCTTCCGCTGTAGAGTTTATCGCCGGTCCTGACCGCTTTCGGTTCGGACTCACCTGTCAGCGCCTTTGTATCTATCGTTCCGGCTCCATGTGTCACAACACAGTCCACAGGTATCTTCTCTCCGGGTCGGAGCACAATCACCTGCTTCAGCTTTAATTCCTGCGGCGGTACGACCTTTTCTTTATTCCCCACTTTCAGGTTGGCATATTCCGGACGGATATCAATAAATTTCGCGATCGATTTCTTCGTCCGCCCGAGCGAAAGTTCCTCAACGAATTTTCCTACCTGATAAAACAGCATTGCCGCCACTGCCTCTTTGTGTCTGTCGACAAAAAAAGCTCCCAGTGTGGCAATGATCATAAGAAGGTTCTCATCTATGAACTGACGCTTCAGGATTTTTTTCAGCTGCTCCCAGTAAGTCGTCGCCGACAAAGCTGCATATGCCAGGAAAAACAGCACCGTCTCCGCTGTCTCCGGGGCACTCCAGTAAGACGTCACCACCCACGCAATAATATAGAGCAGAACACCTGCTCCGATCTCAATCCCTTTTTTTCTTGCCTGTTCAGTCATTTTCCTATTCCTTCGGCTTTCTAAACTTTTTCCTTATTATAGTATAACGAAAATGGACAGAAGCATCAACATTTTTTATCCGCAACCAGAGAATATTAAGAAAATTTTACAATTAATAACATTAATTACTGTATGATAAGATAATCTTTTGTGTTACAATGGACAAAATTGATCTTATAGCTTTATTACTGAAAAGGAGGTGGATCATGGCCAGATTAAGATGCCGTCTGTGCGGCGGGAAACTTGTCAACAATCGCTGCACCTTCTGCGGGCTGGACAATTCCTGCTATGACCGGGATCATTCATATCAGAAAGCATTCTCCGAACAGCGGCGCAGCGAACGCAGAGTCGAGCAGCGTGCCGCATCCGGCACACAGACGCAGACCCAGACCCGTACATCTGCCCCTCCGCAGCCGCGGCCCGTGCAGAAGACAGCTCCCGTCCGGAACAATGTCGTTCCCCCGCGTGCTGCAGCACCGGTAAAAAAACGCAGCGGAGCCGCCCGGGTGATCATCATTATCGCAGCGATCTTCATTATCGTACCCCTGTTTGGCAACATTGGTTCTGCCCTGCTCGACAATTTCAGTTCTATGTTGTCCGGCAGTACATACGACGACTCATATTCTGATGATTACGACTGGGATCCCTACGAATTTGTGACAAGAGACATCCCGGAAACAGGGGAAACTTACGAAACCGTCATTGGAGCCGGCATTTACCAGATAGGCATCCATCTCCCGGAAGGCATCTACCGCGCAGAACTTCTGGCCGGCACAGGAAGCATAGGCATCACAGACAGCGAAAACAGTATCTATGACTACACCTATTTCGGCACAGAAGATGAATATGATGAAGTCACAGGCCTGGATGACATCCGGCTGTACAACGGCGCGGAACTGAAGGTAGACGCGGGCGTGCTCATCCGGTTCAGCACGGAGAACGCCCAGCCGCTGACGGAACAGCCTTACGCGTCTGAAGAGAGCGACGCATACACACTTCCTGAAGGAGAATACACCGCTGGAACAGACGGATGTCCTGAAGGGATCTACGATATCTCCGTTGATACGGACCCGGATGAGCCCTATGGATACGCAAGCATCAGCCTGCTCTACCCTGACGGCCTGACCGAATATTTCTGGGCGGACTCACCGGAAAGCGCCGCATCCATTGACGGATATTCATCCGCAGGCGTCAGAAATGTCGTTATTCCTGACGGAACGGAAGTCTCTGTTGAATACGGGGACATCATCCTGACCCCGGGGCAGGGATGCTATGATGTAGATTATGACAGTTATCCGCAGCAGTAAATCTGGAAGGAGGAAATTCATGAATGCAGATATTATTACAATTTCGTCTGATTCTCTCAACCTGATCTGGCTGATCCTGTTCGTCGTACTGCTGGTGATCGAACTATTCACGGTCGGACTTACCACCATCTGGTTTGCCATCGGATCACTGGCAGCTTTTCTGGCGGATCTTCTCGGAGCAGGACTCCCGCTTCAGATTGTCATCTTCCTGGCTGTATCCTGCATCCTGCTGATCTTCACCCGCCCGTGGGCAGCCAGACATGTCAACCGCCGGCGGATCAGAACCAACTATGAGAGCGAGATCGGCAAGATCATCCTGATCACAGAAAAGGTCGACAACCTGAATCAGACAGGGAAAAGCACTGTAGACGGACAGGAATGGACCGTGCGGTCCCGAAATGACGAAGACATCCTGGAACCCGGCGACAAAGCCAGAGTCGTTGATATTTCCGGTGTTAAACTGATCGTAGAAAAATATAAGGAGGATCCCACATGAATTCAATAGTCATTGGCATTGGAGGCATCATTTTCATTATCATCATCGCTATCATCGTCCTGATCCTGATCTCCTGCGTGAAGATCGTACATCAGGCACAGGCCGTTGTTGTCGAGCGGCTCGGCGCATATCTGACAACCTGGAACACAGGACTGCACTTTAAGCTTCCGATCATCGACCGCGTTGCGCGCAGGATCGATCTGAAAGAACAGGTCGTTGATTTTCCGCCTCAGCCGGTCATCACAGAAGATAATGTAACCATGCAGATCGATACCGTTATCTTCTATCAGATCACAGACCCGAAAATGTTCTGCTACGGCGTGGCAAGTCCCATCATCGCCATCGAAAACCTGACGGCGACCACTCTCCGTAACATTATCGGCGATCTGGAACTCGACCAGACGCTCACCTCCCGCGAAACGATCAATACGAAAATGCGGGCGGAACTGGACCGCGCGACCGACGCCTGGGGCATCAAGGTAAACCGGGTCGAACTCAAGAACATCATCCCGCCGACCGCGATCCGCGATGCGATGGAGAAACAGATGAAGGCAGAACGTGAGAGACGTGAAGCCATCCTCCGCGCAGAAGGCGAGAAAAAATCAACCGTCCTTGTTGCCGAAGGCCAGAAAGAATCTGTGATCCTTGAAGCTGAAGCGGCGAAGCAGGCTGCGATCCTGAAAGCCGAAGCTGAAAAAGAGAAGATGATCAAAGAAGCCGAAGGTCAGGCGGAAGCGATCCTGAAAGTCCAGCAGGCAACCGCTGACGGTCTGAAGTTTATCAAAGAAGCCGGCGCCGACCAGTCCGTCCTGACGCTCAAGAGCCTGGAGGCATTTGAGAAAGCGGCCGACGGCAAAGCAACCAAGATCATTATCCCCTCAGAAATACAGGGAATCGCCGGACTTGTCAAATCCATCACGGAAGTGGCGGAAGACAGCGAAAAGAAACCGTAACAAACAGGGCCGCCTGCACAGTACATGCAGACGGCCTGTATTTTTTACTGATTATTCTGTAATCTTGGCTGCTCTTTCCGGTTCCCGATCACATGATCCAGCACATCATCCATATTGTCTCTGTTCTGCTGGTGTGCGATGCATTCCTGGATCGCCTCATTCAGCGAAAGCATTTTCTCATCCAGTTCCGAAACCATCTTCGCACATTCCCGCAGATCCCGGCTGATATAATCCGGTGCGTTCCCCTCGAATTTGTAATAAATCTTATGCTCCAGACTGGCCCAGAAATCCATGGCGATCGTACGGATCTGGATCTCTACCTTCGTATCCACCACACTGTCCGACAAAAAGATCGGAACTGATACCAACATGTGATAACTCTTGTAGCCGCTCTCTTTTGGATTCTTTATGTAATCCTTGATCGACAGCACTTTCAGATCACTCTGGTTTCCGATCATCTCGGCCAGGCGGTAAATATCTGAAGTAAACGAACAGATCAGCCGGACGCCTGCTATATCATTGATATAGCGGACCATATTTTCGATCGATGTCTCATATCCATAACGCTTCAGCTTCTTAACGATGCTTTCCGGAGTCTTGATCCTTGTCTTGATATGCTCGATCGGATTGTACTGGTGTACGTGCTGAAATTCATCATTCAGAATCTCCAGCTTTGTGCCGACTTCCTTCAAAGCTGCATTATAAAGAAATATAACTGTCTTCCAACTGTCGACATCCTCGTAGCTCTTCAGCGCAGCTTCAACTTCTTGTTTGCCTTTCATCGCGGACATCCCCCATTGGTTATTTGCTTTTTCAAGTATACCATATTTTGTGTTTTCTGTTAACCGAGTTCACTCTTTTTTAATGATTATTTAAGATTGCCCGCCATCATCTTTCCATTTCTAATCGAGCTTCATATCGCCGAAACGGATCCAGTTTTTCTTTCTCATAAATTCGGAAATCAGAAGCGTTATAACAGCCGGAAGGATAAACTGGATGAGCAGGATCTTAATGAATACGATCATCTCCGGCTCCGTCTGTGTCATAACCTGCCAGGTCATCAGCGGTCCGACAAGTCCGGCTGTTCCCATTCCGGATCCGGTGGCATTATTTGTCATATGGAAGACCATCGTTCCGACCGGCCCCAGGATCGCACTGGAAAGGATCGCCGGGATCCAGATCTGCGGATGGCGCACGATATTCGGCACCTGCAGCATAGAAGTTCCGATACCCTGTGAAAGCAGGCCGCCGATCTTATTTTCCCGGAAGCTTGCCACCGCAAAACCGACCATATTGCAGCAACAGCCGACCGTTGCCGCACCCGCCGCCAGGCCAGACAGATTCAGAATCACGCCCAGCGCAGCCGAGCTGATCGGCAGCGTCAGGATCATGCCCATCAGTACGGAAACCACGATCCCCATAACGAGCGGCTGCTGCTCTGTCCCCCAGTTAATCAGGGATCCGAGCCATGCCATAAATCCAGAGATCGGCGGTCCGGCCAGAAGTCCCACCACCGAACCGAAACCGATGCACACAAGCGGTGTCAGAATGATATCAAGCCTTGTTTTCCCGGAGATCAGGATGCCGATCTCAATCGCAATATACGCGGCTACAAAAGCGCCCAGCGGTTCGCCCGGTCCGGACAGCACAAGGGCGCCGTCAACCATGATCTCACCGGACATAATATCCCCGGCGAACGCGCCGATCAGTCCCACAACCGCCGCCGACACGATCACCAGATGCCCCGCGTCCAGCTTCCTCGCCACGCCCGCGCCGATCCCGGCGCCGGTAAGTCCTGCGGCAACCTTGCCAAGCGTAAAGATCAGATCGCCGATATTCCCGCCGCAGTATGTCCCGATCTGCTGGATGATCGTACCGATGATCAGCGTCGCAAAAAGGCCCTGGGCCATACCTGTCAGGCCGTCAATAAATATCCTGTCCAGAAATTTCTTCATTTGTTCACACTCTCCCTACCATACTTCTTTAATAATATAACAGAAAGTATATTCCCGTACAACCTTGCAAATACTGTTTTTTGAATGACTTTTCCGCTGTCCTATGCTAAAATAGCATCTGTGACAGGATGAAAGGAGCCGTGAAAAATGTTCCGTTTATGGGGAAAAGAATTTAAAGACAACCGGATGCTGAGAGATACCGTGATCTGTGATGACACAGACGATACCCGTACACATAAGATCTTTAATGCGCTGGATCAGATCTGCTACGAATTTGATCTGAGCAAGCCGATCTGGCTGGACGTCACCATCAATGAATTCAAACGCCACTCGAAGGCGCGATTCTATCAGGATAGCTTCGTGGATTCCATTGATTTTGATTATCTGGAAATACAGGTAATAGAAGAATAGCCATACAATATCAAAAAAGCCGTAAACGCTGATTTTTCAGCGCTTCCGGCTCTTTTCAAGCAGATGACGGGAATCGAACCCGCCTCGCCAGCTTGGGAAGCTGGAGTTCTACCGATGAACTACATCTGCATCTGCACGTTATGAATTATAACGCGCTTTTCTCTAAATTGCAAGACCTTTCTCAGTCGATCTGCCAGTCGATCGGTTCGATCCCGTGGCTCTCCAGGAACGCATTCGTCTTACTGAACGGTCTGCTGCCGAAAAATCCTCTGTACGCTGAGAGCGGGCTCGGATGAGGCGCTGTCAGGATGAGGTGCTTCGGATTGTTCAGCATGGCTTTCTTGCGCTGGGCCGGACTTCCCCACAGGATGAACACGATGGGACGGTCCTGGCCGTTGAGCGCCATGATCGCCGCGTCCGTGAATTCTTCCCAGCCGATCCCCCGGTGGGAATTGGCCTGATGCGCCCGCACGGTCAGAACCGTATTGAGCATCAGCACGCCCTGCTCCGCCCACTTTGTCAGGCATCCATGATCCGGGATCGTGCACCCCAGGTCGTCGTGCAGCTCCTGATAGATATTCACCAGTGAAGGCGGGATGTCCACGCCTTTTTTTACCGAGAAGCACAGCCCGTGGGCCTGACCGTTATTGTGATACGGATCCTGTCCCAGGATCACCACTTTCACCTTTTTCAGCGGCGTCAGATGAAAGGCATTGAAAATATCATCCGCCGGCGGAAAGATCAGCCTCGTCCTGTATTCCTGATTGACTGTCTCAAACAGTTTCCTATAATAAGGTTTTGCAAATTCTCCTTTCAGCGCTTCGTACCAGTCGCCGTTCAGTCCTGCCATAACCGCATTCTCCTTCTTTCACATTCTTACGCCCGCCCGGACCGGCGGGGGATGTCTACAGCCGCACCGGAACGCCTTCGTCCCGGAGATATTCTTTCACCTGACGGATCTCCAACTCTTTGTAGTGGAACAGAGATGCCGCCAGCGCCGCATCCGCTTTCCCGACGGTCAGTGCGTCTTTAAAATGCTCCAGTGTCCCTGCGCCGCCCGATGCAATGACCGGGATGGACACATGCTCCGCGATGGCTTTTGTCAGTTCCAGATCATATCCGGCTTTCGTCCCGTCGCAGTCCATGCTGGTAAGCAGAATCTCGCCTGCGCCCAGCCGCTCCACTTTCATGGCCCACTCCACCGCGTCGATGCCAACGTCGATGCGCCCGCCGTTTTTATAAATGTTCCAGCCGGAGCCGTCCGCGCGCCGCTTGGCGTCAATGGCGACAACCACACACTGGCTCCCGAACTTATCCGCCGCATCGCTGACCAGCTCCGGCGTATTGATGGCTGATGAATTGATGGAGATCTTATCCGCCCCCTCCCGGAGGATGGCGCGGAAGTCATCGACCGTGCGGATGCCTCCGCCGACCGTAAACGGGATAAACACACATTCCGCCACCTTGCGCACCATATCGATCACAGTGCGGCGCTCGTCCGAGGACGCTGTGATATCCAGAAATACCAGCTCGTCCGCCCCCGCCTTATCATATGCTTTCGCGATCTCCACCGGGTCGCCGGCGTCTTTAAGATCCACGAAATTCACACCTTTTACCACCCGTCCCCCGTTCACATCCAGACAGGGGATAATCCGTTTTGTAAACATAGCCGTTCCCTTTCCGCTCTTGCCGCGTTCTTGCCTCGTTTTACAATTCCACGAAATTTTTCAGGATATGCAGTCCCACGTCGCTGCTTTTCTCCGGGTGGAACTGACACGCGAATACATTTCCCTTCTCCACAGAGGCATGGATATGAGTGCAGTATTCCGTGGACGCCTTTACGATCTCTTCGTCTTCCGCCTTCAGATAATAGGAATGGACGAAGTACACATAAGCGCCTTCTCTGATCCCCCGGAACAGCCGTCCGTCGTGCTCAAGATGCAGGGAATTCCACCCCATGTGGGGGATCTTCATTCCTTCCTGCTCCGGGATCTTCAGGATCTCCCCTTTCAGGATGCCGAGGCCCTTCACGCCCGGCGCCTCATCGCTCCGCTCAAAGAGGAGCTGCAGACCCAGACAGATCCCGAGGAACGGGGTTCCCTGATCCACGACCTGACGGATCACTTCCTCCAGTCCCCGCTCCCGGATGGTGGCCATGGCGTCGCCGAACGCCCCCACCCCGGGCAGGATCACTTTGTCCGCCGCCAGGATCTCATCCCTGTCACCGGTCACTTTCACATCCTGCCCCAGCAGGATGAGCGCCTTCTCCACACTCCGGATATTTCCCGCATCATAATCAATGATCGCTATCATAACTGTTCCTCCACATCCTGCTCTTGCTTATTCTCCGCGGATTCCTGTCTTCACAACCGGCACCGGCGTGTCGTCAACCGCATCCAGGTCGTTGACATATTTCTTTGTTTCCTTCACGATCACCGGCGACAGCAGAAGCACGGCGATCAGATTGGGGATGGCCATCAGAGCGTTCAGGATGTCCGCGATTTTCCACACCAGATCAAGGGCCAGCACCGGGGCGATCAGCGCCACGGCGATATACAGCACTTTATACGGGATCAGTCCCCATTTTCCTGAGAAATATTCCACGCAGCGCTCCCCGTAGTACGCCCAGCCTAGGATCGTTGAATATGCAAATGTGATAATTCCGACCACCAGGATAAACGGCCCGAAATACGGGATCTGTCCGAATGCCAGCGTGGTCAGTTCACCGCCGTCCGTGATCTGATCCGCATTGATGGCCGGATTCTTCATGATCGTTGACACCAGTACAAGACCGGTCATCAGGCAGACTACAACGGTATCCCAGAAGGTTCCCGTAGAGGATACTAGCGCCTGTCGCACCGGGTTCTTCGTCCTTGCCGCTGCAGCCGCGATCGGCGCGGAACCCATACCGGATTCGTTGGAGAAAAGCCCTCTGGCCACTCCGTACTGGATCGCCAGACGGATCCCGCCGCCCACAAGACCGCCGGCAGCGGCACCTTTTGTAAATGCCAGCCGGCAGATCGTCTGGATCGCTGGAATAATATAGTCATAATTGATCCCAAGGATGATCAGGCAGCCGATCACATAGAACAGTGCCATGAACGGAACCAGCTTCTCACATACGCTTGCAATGGACTTGATGCCGCCGAAGATCACGAATGCCGTCAGCACTGCCACGACCACGCCGATGATCCACGGATCGATCCCCAGGTTCGTACTGCACACTTCCGCAATGGCATTGACCTGCGTCGCGCAGCCGATGCCGAAGGAGGCGAATCCTGCAAACACTGCAAAGATGATGCCAAGCCACTTCATGTGGAGCCCGCGGTCCAGCGCATACATGGCGCCGCCCTGCATACGTCCGTCAGCCGTCTTCACACGGTATTTGACCGCGATCAGAGACTCCGAATATTTTGTCGCCATGCCGAACACGCCGGTCAGCCAGCACCAGAGCACCGCACCCGGGCCGCCCAGCGCGATGGCCGTACCTACGCCGATGATATTTCCCGTACCGATGGTTGACGCCAGCGCCGTCGCAAGAGCGCCGAACTGGCTCACCTCCCCGTCCGCATCCTCTTCCTTGGCAACCGACAGCGGGATGCCTTTTGTGATCGTCTTCCTCTGGATAAATCCTGTCCGGATCGTCATAAAAATGTGGGTGCCCAGAAGGAGCACGATCATGCCCCATCCCCATACAAAGTCATCTACTGACTGTATGACGCCGTAAATCTTATCGTACATACGAAATCCTCCTCATACTCTCATAAATCATTCCTTCTATAACAGATATAAGGCATACACACACCCGCCTGCAGGCCGGCATGCTGTATGCCTTAAACCGCGTCTAAACGCTAATATTTTACCGCATTTTCGCTTTAATGTAAAGAAGTGTTTTCCGTATCCGCATCAAGTTCAAACCAGAACTCCACGCCATTATTGAAATTCCGGACTCCGTATTTCTGATGGAATGACTCCATAATCGCTTTCACGATCGACAGACCGATGCCGTTTCCGCCATATTCTCTTGTATGCGCTTTATCCACTTTATAGAACTTATCCCACAATTTCGGCACATCCTCCTCCGGGATCGGCCGACCACTGTTGAATACGGAAATGTGTGCGTTCTTCCCCTCTCTTCTGATCCGCACCTCAATCCGCTTCTCATTTTCTGCATGGTGGATGGCGTTCGTCAGATAATTTCGGATCACCTGTTCTGTCTTAAATTCATCCGCCCACACATCCAGTTTCTCATCCGCCACAAAATCAACCGATGCGCCCGCCTGCTGAGCCAGGATCTCACAGCTTGCGATCACGCCGCGCACCAGGCTCACGATGTCAAACCGCTCGAACTGCACCTCATCCGCACCGAATTCCAGCTGATTGAGGGTCAGAAGATTCTTCACCATATGGTTCATCTTGTCTGCTTCATCCATGATCACATCGCAGTAGAACTCGCGGCTCTCCGGATCCTCATTGATCCCTTCCTTCAATCCTTCCGCATACCCCTGGATCAGGGCAATCGGCGTTTTCAACTCGTGGGATACATTTCCGAGAAATTCATTGCGCATCTCTTCGATCTTTTCTTTCTGCTCAATATCCATCTGCAGTTTGTTATTCGCGCGCTTCAGTTCCGAGATCGTCTTCTCCAGCTGCTCTGACATTTTATTGAAATTGCTGCCAAGCACGCCGATCTCATCCCGTCCGCTGCCGGTATACCGGGCGTCAAAATTCAGGTTCGCCATCTCCTGGGACAACCCTGCAAGCTGCATGACCGGCTGTGTGATCCGCCTGGAAAAGAGCCAGATCAGCACTCCGCCCAGGATGATGCCCACGCTGCCCAGATAGATCAAAAAACGGTTTGCAAGGGACGCGCTCTCCTGAATACTGGCCAAAGGACTCTGCATCACAAACCATGAACCGTCCGAAAACATGCCCCACATCTTCAGATACTCCACATCACTTCCGCTGATTCCCTGCGACTTCGATCTGTACACTGTAAAATTGCTGTCTCTTCGCAATACATCCTCGCTGTTGATATTCCGGGTGAAGATCTCCCCCACCATCTGATTAAACCGGGGATCATCCTGCCCCATCGTTGAAATCTGAGCCTTACCGCTGCTGTCTACAACCACAAGATCAATATTCCCGCGCTCTGTGCGGACCAGGATCGTCTTCAGTACAGACAGATCTGTCAGATCCCCGTTCTGCAGTGTGCGGTCAATCTCATTATACGTCTTCACCAGTTCTTCTGTCTTGTGCGAAAGATAATACGACACAAGGAACCCGCTGTTAATGACCAGCACCCCGCCCAGGATAAACGCAAGCAGCGCAATAAACAGCGCTGTAACCTGTCTTCTGATCGAATATTTCAATTTCATAACACGTTCTGCCTATCCCACTTCAAATTTATAACCCATGCCCCAGATCGTTCGTATATACTCGCCTTTGTCGCCCAGCTTGCTCCGGAGCTTCTTCACATGCGTATCGATCGTCCGGGCATCACCGAAATAATCATAGTTCCATACGTTGTTCAGGATCTTCTCCCTTGACAAAGCAATGCCTGCATTTTCCATGAAATAAGAAAGAAGCTCGAATTCCTTATAGCTCAGCTCGACCGGCTTCCCGTCAATCTCTACGATATGGGCCGCCTTGTCCATCCGGATGCCGCCCGCCTCGATCACGTCGCCGCCGGTCGTACCCCTTGTCCTGCGGAGGATCGCATTGACCCGGGCCACCAGGATCTTCGGACTGAACGGCTTGGAGATATATTCATCCACGCCAAGATCAAAACCCTGGAGCTCATCCCGTTCCTCTGAGCGGGCGGTCAGCATAATGATCGGTACTTTTGAGGATTCACGGATCTCCCGGCACACCTGCCAGCCATCCATCTTCGGCATCATCACATCCAGGATAATGAGCGCGATGTCTTTATCCTCATAGAAAATATCCATCGCCTCCATGCCGTCCCCGGCTTCCAGCACCATGTACCCTTCCCGCACAAGGAAGTCCTTTACCAGCTTCCGCATCCTGCTCTCATCGTCAACTACCAGTATTTTTATATTTTCCATTCCAGACTCCTCCTCCCGGCCGGATCATTATTTACTATGTAAACAGTGTAAGTTTACCAGAAAAATATGTCAATCCTGTGAACCGGCAAAAACTGTGCCATTTTGTATTTTCCACTTGCAATCTTCCGGATCCGGTGATAAAATACGGTGGCTACGAAGGAGAAAAAACTATGGGATTACTGGAACTTTTTATCCTTGCCGTAGGGTTATCAATGGACGCTTTCGCGGTATCCGTCTGCAAAGGGCTTGCCATGCCGAAGATATCGGTCAGAAAAGCTGGGATCGTCGGCCTGTGGTTCGGCGGATTTCAGGCTCTGATGCCGGCCGTCGGCTATCTGCTGGGCTATCAGTTCAGGGATAAGATCACTGCCATTGATCACTGGATCGCCTTTATCCTGCTCGGGATCATCGGCGCCAATATGATCAAGGAGGCCTGTTCTCAGGACTGCGAGAGAGAGGACGACTCGCTGGATATCCGGACGATGTTCCTGCTGGCGGTCGCCACAAGCATTGACGCCCTGGCGGTAGGAATTACATTTGCATTCCTGGATGTGCATATCATTGCCGCCGTTTCATTTATCGGCGTCACAACCTTTATCATTTCCGCGATCGGCGTAAAGATCGGAAATGTATTTGGAACAAAATATAAATCAAAAGCCGAGTTTGCCGGCGGCGCGATCCTGATCCTTCTCGGGATCAAGATCCTGCTGGAGCATCTCGGGATCTTTTAAGTCATATGGTTTTCCTGTTTCAGCATTCAAACAGGCATATGGCTTTTTTTATTTAAACGCAGTAAGCATGCTTTCCAGATACACCGGAGGCAGCAATCATGAAAGGGGATTTTTAATCATGGAACAGGACAATTCATTCATGCGGACGAGGCCGGTCTTCCGGCTTCTGGTATCCATGTCGGTGCCGATGATGCTCTCCATGCTGATCCAGTCACTCTACAATATCGTGGACAGCATCTATGTATCCTGGCTCGGGACGGACGCGCTGACCGCTGTTTCCCTGGCCTACCCGCTGCAGAATGCCATCATATCCGCAGGCGTGGGGATCGGCGTGGGGATCAGCTCCGCCATCTCTATCCATCTGGGATCCGGAAACCAGGAAAAGGCGGACCGGGCGGCCACTATGGGAATCGTGCTGACCGTATTCCACTGTCTGCTGTTCATCCTGGCAAGCCTCTTCATTACCCGCCCCTTCCTGTCGCTTTTCACGAAGGATCCGGCTATCCTGGAAGACGCGTGCAGCTATACCCGCACTGTACTGTGCCTGTCATTCGGCTCGCTGCTGCAGATCGCCTTTGAGAAAATCTTTCAGAGCATCGGCAAAATGAAGATCACCATGCTGCTCCTCATCGCCGGCTGTGTGATCAATATCATCCTGGACCCGATCCTGATCTTCGGACTTCTCGGCTTCCCCGCGCTCGGCGTTGCGGGCGCAGCCATCGCAACCGTAATCGGACAGATCTGCGCCTTTCTGTTGTACATCGTCGTATATATGAGAAAATCCTACGCCGTACATATCCGGGCGAAATATATAAGCCCGGACTGGCAGATCATCCGCCAGATCTACAGCGTAGGAATTCCTTCTACCGTTATGATGCTGATGCCGTCCGTACTGATCAGCATCCTGAACCGGATCCTGGCCTCGTTTTCTGATCTGTACGTTGCGGTCCTGGGCGTCTATTACAAGCTCCAGACCTTTATCTACATGCCTGCAAACGGCATCGTGCAGGGCATGCGTCCCATCATCGGCTATAATTACGGCGCCGGCGAGACACGCCGGGTACGCAGCACCATCCGCTACAGCCTGGTCTGCGCCGCTGCGATCATGCTGCTTGGCACGGTTCTTTCCCTGCTGATCCCGGAGCAGATCTTCGCCCTTTTCGATGCGGACGAAGAACTCATGTCAGCCGGCGTATCGGCGCTCCGGATCATCTCCGCCGGATTCCTGATCTCCTCCATCGGCGTGATCTATTCCGGTACTTTTGAGGCCCTTGGAGACGGGCGGCGGTCGCTTGCCATCTCTCTGCTTCGGCAGTTCGTGATCACCATCCCGGTCAGCTTCATCCTCTCCCGGTTCATGGGGCCGGCCGGCATCTGGATCGCATTTCCGGCAGGGGAGATCTGCGCGGCTATTGTCGCGTTCTTCCTCCTTCGTTTCTATCAGAAAGGAGCGTTCTCGCCTGTCTGACCGGATACAGCCTTTATGCATCTCTGGCTGCCGATCCGGAGACAACTCAGAACAGCTTTGCAAGGCTTTCCGTATACGGGGGATAGCAGATCCCTTTCTCTGTGATGATCGCCGTGATCAGACTGTGATCCGTCACATCAAAGGAAGGATTATAGCATTTCACATCCCCCGGAGCCACCGGCTCCTCATAAAACTTCTCTTTAATCTCTCCCGGATCCCGCAGCTCGATATGGATATCGTCTCCGGTGGGACAGTTCATGTCAATGGTCGACGTCGGCCCCAGCACATAGAACGGGATCCCGTAATACTTCGCCAGCACCGCCACGCCGCTGGTGCCAATCTTGTTCGCTGTATCGCCGTTCGCAGCCACCCGGTCGCACCCCACCATGCATGCCTGGATCCAGCCGTTCTTCATCACAATACTGGCCATATTGTCGCAGATCAGCGTCACATCGATCCCTGCACGCTGCAGTTCCCAGGCAGTCAGCCGCGCACCCTGCAGGAGCGGCCGTGTCTCATCCGCAAAGACGCGGAACTCCATCCCCCGCTCTTTTCCGAGAAACAGCGGTCCCTGCCCGGTCCCGTACCGGGATGTGGCAAGCGGTCCGGCGTTGCAGTGGGTGAGGATCCCGTCGCCATCTTTAAGAAGCGACAGCCCGTATTCTGATATCGCGCGGCACATCTCCATATCTTCCTCATGGATCTTCAGACATTCCGCTTTCAAAAGTTCCAGGATGTCCGGGATCCTTTTTCCTTCATTTTCCGTCACCACGCGTTCCATCCGGTTCAAGGCCCAGCTCAGGTTCACCGCCGTCGGCCGGGCAGAGTCAAGGTAATCCTTCTGTCTGCGGAATTCCCTCAGGAACCCGTCATAGTCCGACGCTTCGATCCGGAGCGCCAGGCAGTAGATTCCGTATCCGGCGCAGATGCCGATGGCCGGTGCGCCCCGGACCTGCAGCCGGTTGATAGCCGTCCACATCTCCTCCGCCGTGGTCAGCGTAAGATATTCCGTCCGGTTCGGCAGCTGTGTCTGGTCAATGATAACAACCGCTGTACCGTCATCGCTCAGACGCACGCTTTGAATATGGGTAACATGTCCGATATCTGTAGTCATATTGCTCATCTCCTGATTTATATTACAACGGCAGGATGCGCCAAAATGTGCATCCTGCCGTTTGCAATGCGGATAACAGGACTTGAACCTGCACGTCGTAGACACCAGATCCTAAATCTGGCGCGTCTGCCAATTCCGCCATATCCGCTCATTATTAGTTACCTGGAAACACCAACGGGCAAAACGCTTCCATATCATCTTTCCCGTCTGATAAAAGCAGCGGAGATCCTGCAATTCAGGACCTCCGCCGCACCTGTTCCGCCGTGAGCGTGCGGGGATTCGAACCCCGGACAACTTGATTAAAAGTCAAGTGCTCTACCACCTGAGCTACACGCCCTTATTTTCTTTTTCAGCCTACCCGTAAGTAAACCTTAACTGGGCTAGCTGGATTCGAACCAGCGAATGCAGGAGTCAAAGTCCTGTGCCTTACCGCTTGGCGATAGCCCATTAAAGACTTGTACCTGACACTGCATGCCAGTATGAATATAAAAGAAAAGGGTGGGTAGTGGGACTCGAACCCACGATATCCAGAACCACAATCTGGCGCGCTAACCAACTGCACCATACCCACCATAACGAGCCTGGGGGGATTCGAACCCACGACCTACGGCTTAGAAGGCCGTTGCTCTATCCAGCTGAGCTACAGACTCATTTCGTCATATAATCCTGCATCTTCCGCAGGAAAGCGGGTGATGAGAATCGAACTCACGTATCCAGCTTGGAAGGCTGGTGTTCTACCATTGAACTACACCCGCACATTATCGGGGTGACAGGATTCGAACCTGCGACCTCCTGGTCCCAAACCAGGCGCTCTAGCCAAGCTGAGCCACACCCCGGTGCATTCCGCTGAGATCCTGTCTTTCCCACAGCGCATGGATTATTATATTATACAGATTCCTGCATGTCAACAACTTTTTTCATTTTTCATACGGTTTTCCAGAATATCCTCTGTCCGTAATGATTATGACAGATATTTCTGCTCAAACAGCGCGCTGCCGTCTTCAGAAATCTCCATGATCATATAACTGCCTTTTCTCCCGTCCTGCCTGGGAAACGAAAGACTGCCCGGATTCAAGATTGTCAGACCATCCTTCTGTTCAAAATATGGCTTATGCGTATGGCCGAACATGACAATATCCACATCCCGGGCACGCGCTTCCTCTGCAATATATTCCGGATCAAGCGACACATAGTATGCATGGCCGTGTGTAATAAACACTTTATATTTTCCGAGCCGGAATTCTTCTTCTCTCGGAAGGTCCGAAAAGAAATCATTATTTCCTCTGACGATATGCTTCTCGCAGTCCACGACTGCATTCACATAATCCTCTCCGCCTTCTATATCGCCCAGATGGACAAACACATCGATCCTTCCCGCCTCATTAAGTGCGCGGTCCAGAGCGCTGTGTCTGCCATGCGTATCACTGACGATCAAAATCCTCATCTCAATCCCCCGTCAAGTTTCTCTTTCAGTACATCGCGCATTGCCCGCAGCGCCTTTCCTCTGTGGCTAAGCTCATTCTTCTGTTCCGGAGACATCTGTGCCGTCGTGCATCCATACTCCGGAACATAGAAGATCGGATCGTATCCAAACCCATTTTCACCGGCTGATTCGTAAGCAACCCGCCCTTCAATGGTTTTTCGGACAACGTCCACTGTACCGTCCGGAAATACGGCAGCCACCGCACATACAAAACGTGCGGTGCGTTCTTCTTCCGGTACACCCTCCATGCGGTCAAGGAGAATGCTGTTCTTAATGACATATGACGTATCCTCTCCGGCAAAACGTGCGGAATAAATGCCCGGCGCTTTATCCAGATAATCAATCTCCAGTCCCGAATCATCTGCGAGCACAATATCGCTTGTCAGAACTCTTGCCACTGCTCTCGCTTTAATTTCTGCGTTTTCCTCAAAGCTCGCCCCGTCTTCAACAATATCCACATCGACTCCCGCTTCCTTCATGGAAAGGATTTCCACTCCCAGGTCACCAAGGATCATGCGGATCTCTTTCATCTTATTTTCATTACCTGTTGCGAATATAATTCTCTTCATCATCAAACTGTACCTTCTGTTCTTCTCTTCCCCGGCGGCTTCGGACCCGGATACTGATAGAAATAAGTCCGTATCATACCGTTATAGATTTTCCGGTTTCTGTCGGCTTTTCTTCCAAAATACCGCTGTGCATCCTCATAACTGGTGATCATATAAGCCGACCAGCTGTCGAGTTTCCGAAATGCCTCCCCGAAATCACGGTATATCTGCGGCAGCGTCGCTTTGTCTTCCAGCCGTTCTCCGTAAGGCGGATTCGTAATAATAAAGCCGTACTTCTTCGGATGACTCAGTTCTTTTACTTCTCTCTGCTGGAAATGGATCAGATGCTCTACCCCCGCCGCCTCTGCATTTTTCCTCGCTGTGCGCAGGACATCCGCATCGGCATCATATCCCTGGATATCCGTCACGATCCGGTCATCGATCAGATCCTGCGCTTCATTGACCGCCTCGTACCAGTATTTTTTCGGGAAAACGTTTGTCCAGTCTTCCGCCGTAAATGAGCGGTTCATTCCGGGAGCGATATTCGCAGCCATCATCGCCGCTTCTATCGGAAATGTTCCGCTTCCGCAGAACGGATCGACCAGGATCCGGTCTTTCTTCCACGGCGTCAGCATGATCAGCGCCGCCGCAAGATTTTCTGCGATCGGAGCTTTCCCCGCCGCCGGCCGGTAGCCGCGTTTGTGAAGCGAAATTCCGGTCGTATCGATCCCCACTGTCACAATATCCTTCATCAGGAATACCCGCACCGGATATGCCGCCCCGTTTTCCGGGAACCACTCAATATGATACCGCTCTCCAAGCCTCGAGACCATCGCCTTTTTCATAATGGACTGGATATCCGAAGGACTGAACAGCCGGCTTTTGACCGAAGCTGCTTTGGACACCCAGAATTTCCCGTCTGAAGGTATGTGCTCTTCCCATGGGATCTCTCTTGTCCTGTCAAAAAGCTCCTCGAATGTCTCTGCGCGGAAACTGCCGACCTTAAGCAGCACACGTTCTGCGGTACGCAGAAAAATATTGGCTCTGGCTGCTGTTCCGGCATCTCCCGAAAACGTTACTCTGCCGTCTTCCACCTGCAGGATCTCATACCCCAGATCCTGCACTTCGCGTTTCAGCACAGACTCAAGTCCGAAATGACAGGGCGCGATCCATTCCATCTGATTCATGAAATCTCTCCGTCCTTACGTTTTGTCTCTATACATATTACTATAAATCAGGGACAGAGTAAAGTTGAACTTTACCTGTCCCTGCTCCGGATTACCGGTATTTCCTAGTAACGGTCCGACTCGTCAAATGCATCTTCATTCCTGCCGCAGTTTCTGCTGTCAGAAACATCCGAACGGGATTTGCTGTTTCTGGAAGCATTTCTGTTCTTATTCTGTCCGTCTCCGTAAGAAGAACTGTTCTTTGCATTTGAGTTTCTGCTGGAATTGTTTGTATTACTGTAATTTTTTGCCATGAGTAATCCCTCCTGTTTTTTTGTTCAGTCTTAGTATGTCTCCGAACCGCTTTTTTATTCCACATTTTATAACACAACCGCTTTTCAAATGTTTTTTACTTTTATGAAAGTTTTTCTTGCTTTTTCCAATTCGCTATATTATACTGTTCAATGTAGAAAGGTT
>DWVL01000052.1 GCA_019120275.1 Candidatus Mediterraneibacter excrementavium
AGTCCGACTTCGGACCGAAACGGAAATATTATTTCCTGACAGAAAAAGGCCGCGGGGAATTGCTGGACTTCACCGAAAATTATCGTGAACTTTCAAATGCTGTGGAACATCTTTTTGCAGATATAATGGAGAAGAAACCATGAGCAGACGTGTAAAAGACTTACTTAAAGAAAATAACCGGATGAATGATCTGCTGTCCGAAGAGGGACAGCATGTTCTGACCGATATTATCGTTTATCTTCGCGGTATGCCGATTACGATGTATCAGCAGGAAATGATCCGCAGCGATGTAACACGGATGCTGATCGACGGAGAACAGCGCGGCAGTTCTGCAAATGATGTTATCGGACCCGACTACCGCGAATTCTGCGACAACATCGTAAAAGAGCTTCCGCCGTTAAGTGTAAAGGAGAAAATACTCGGTCACATACGAGATCTGCTTCCTGCAATGATCGTCCTGCTTGTCATCTGGACTTTCGGGAGCTCTGTCCGTATTGCAGCAGGCATATTCCGGACATTTTATTGTCCCGTAACAGCCGGAGATCTTCTGAGCGGACTGTTGATCATATTTGCAGCTGAAAGACTTATTAATTATCTCTGCAGGCATTCTTTTCAGGACTCTCATTCATGGGACATCGGCTTTGGGGTTTTGATCGCTGTCACACTTGTATTGTCCCTTATAGTTAAAATGGTATTAACTTTTAAGCTATTTTATATTCATCTTGCACTTGCAGCATTAATCATACTTGTGCTGTTTTTGATTTATAAAATAGTTGACAAATATACCGATTAACAGGCTCTTCTTCCGGTTTTCTGATTTCATCCCCGGCCGTACAGTTCCAGTATCTTCTCCACCATCGCATCCATGGACGCCTGCTTTGCGGTCTCAATCTGCATTCCGTATTCCGCTGCGGCACGTGCAGTCTGCTCCCCGATGCACACGGCGCGGATCCGGCTGAAATCCAATCCCGGCTTTTCATCCCCGACATTCATTGCAGCCGCAAAGCCGCGGACAGTGGAGCCGCTTGTAAATGTCACGGCATCGATCTCTCCGTTCCGGAACAATTCCGTTGTCTCGTCCCTGAGCAGCGGATCCATCTCGTATATCGTGCGGTACAGCGGGACATCCGCAACCTCTAGCCCCGCCTCTGTAAGGGGCGGGATCAGTTCTTCGGATCCTTTTTCGGCACGGACGATCAGGATATGATCCCCGGCTTCTGCGGTCTCCGCCAGTTTTTCACCAAGCTGTCCCGCGCTGTAAACGTCCGGCACCGCATCCGAAAACAGACCGTGCTTTTCAAGCGCGGCCCCGGTAGCGGATCCAATGGCGCCGATCTTCACACGATTTTGTCCAAGTATATCCCGAAGATCCATCCGCATCTCCCGGATCAGATCAAAAAATACAGACACCCCGATCGGGCTTGTGAAGACAAGCCACCTCTGCTGTTTCATCTCAACGAACCGCACGAGCGCCTCCCGCAAAGGTTCATTGGGCGTGATCATCTCTGTCCGGATCGCCGGCATCTCAATGACCTGTGCCCCCAGATCCCTCAGCCGTCCTGCCAGAACGGACATATTCTGGCGGGGCCTTGTAAGCAGGAACTGCCGCCCTCCAAGAGGCCGGTCTTCCGCCCAGTGCAGTTGTTCTGAAAGGGCGCAGACTTTTCCTACAAGGATGATCGCCGGCGTGCGGATCCCGGCCCGGTCCGCCTCTTCTTTTAATGTTCCCACCGTAGCCGTCACTCTTCTCTGACGCGCAGTGGTCCCCCGCTCCAGCACAGCGGCCGGCATCACGGACGGCATTCCGGCGTTCATCAGTCCGTTCAGGATCATTTCCATAGAAGATATGCTCATCAGAAACACAAGCGTTCCGTTCAGTTTTACCAGGGACTCAAAGTCAATATTGAGCGTCCCGTCCTTTCTGGCATGTCCGGTGATCACATGGAAGGAAGAGGTATAATCCCGGTGCGTGACCGGGATTCCCGCATAAGCGGGCACCGCCACGGAAGATGTGATGCCCGGGACCACTTCGAAGGAAATGCCTTCCCGGATCAGTTCTTCCAGTTCTTCACCGCCCCGCCCGAAGACGAACGGATCTCCGCCTTTAAGACGGAGCACTTTTTTGCCTTTTTTCGCTTCCCGCACCAGGATCCGGTTGATCTCATCCTGGGGCACCGGATGGTTTCCTGCATGCTTGCCCACATAGATCACTTCCGTTTCCGGCGGGATACGGCTCAGGATCTCAGTGCTGATAAGGGCGTCATAGACGATCACATCCGCACTTTTGATCAGCTCCGCGGCCTTCACCGTGAGCAGGCCCGCATCGCCCGGTCCGGCCCCGGCCAGCCAGACTTTCCCGGCCGGTCCTGTATATTTTTCTGAATGATTCTTTCCTGTTTCCATATAGCCTCTTTCTTTCCCGGTCAGCCCTCTGCCCGGCTCATCATTTTCTGCGCCAGTTCTTCCCCCGCCTGACGCGCCTTTGAGATCTCGCTTATGATCGTATCCGTCGCATAGTCCGCTGAATTTTCACTGTAATATAATCCGGTCAGCTTCAGCTCACTGCCATGGATCTGCGCATGCGCCGCACAGGGAGACGTACAGTCTCCGCCGACCGCACGGATGAACTGCCGCTCCGCCTCCGCCGCTGCGCGTGCATCCCGGTCATTGATCTGATCCAGCCACTCCCAGCGCGCGTCTTTCCTGCCCTGGACAGCCAGAATGCCCTGCCCCGCCGCCGGGATGATCTCATCCACGGAAAAATATTTTCCGATCACATGCGCCATATCAAGGCGGTTTAATCCTGCCGCCGCCAGGAGCGTACCGTCATATCCTTCTGTCTCAAGTTTCCGCAGCCGGGTCTGGACATTCCCCCGGATCCCGCGAAAAGAGCAGCCCGGGAAGAGCCGTTTCATCTGGATCATCCGCCGGCTGCTGGACGTACCGACCACACTGTCTTCCGGCAGTTTGTGAAGCCCGGGTTTAAGAAGGAGCACATCCCTGGGATCCTCCCGCCGCCCGCAGGCCAGGATCGGGAAATCCGGGTTCTCCTCCATGGGCACATCTTTTAAGCTGTGGACCGCGATATCGATCCGTCCGTCCATGAGCGCCCGGTCCAGTTCTTTTACAAAAAGCCCTTTGCCGCCGATCTTTGCCAGGCTTTTATCCAGGATCTTATCCCCGGTCGTTTTCATGGTCACGATCTCAACCTCCGTCTCCGGGCAGAGACGCAGGATCTGATCCCGGATGATCTCTGCCTGCCGCACCGCCAGCAGGCTTTCCCTGCTTCCAATCCTTACTGTTTTCTGCATCGAATTCCCTTCCTATTTCCCTGTTTCAATGATCTGATAAATGCGTTCCATATCCAGGCTTTCCTGGATAATGTCCGCCAGCTTATCATACTGCTCTTCCTTGTATGCCTTCCAGTCCGTCACTTTGACCCGGGACGGATCATACCCTTTTTCTTTCAGCAGGGCGCTTACGAATCCTTTCGCGCACCCCGGCGCGTCAAAGATCCCGTGGACATAGCATCCGTATACATTCCCGCTCCAGGCGCCGTCGGTATGCGCTTTGCGCCCCGGCTCCTGCAGGGCGGAGAATTCCACAAGTGCCCGCCTGCCGGTCCTGCCGGCATCATCAGACTCCAGAAGGACGCTCTCGCCCATATGGATCTCATATCCTTCAAACGCGGTTCCGCTTAATTCCTGCAGGATCCCGCCCGGGCTCAGGAACCGCCCTTCAACCCGCGTTCGCGTCTTCTCTTCACTGAAAACGGTCCGCACCGGCAGAAGCCCCATTCCCCGGACAGTCCCCTTCTGCTCTGCCCCGAAGGGATCGGATACTTCCTCTCCCAGCATCTGATAGCCGCCGCAGATGCCGAATACAAGGCCGCCCGAAGAAGCGTGCCTTATTATCTTCGCCTCCAGTCCGTTCTGGCGCATCCAGAGCAGATCCTGTATGGTATTCTTGCTGCCCGGCAGAATGACCGCATCCGGCGATCCGAACTCCGCCGGCGAGGAGACATACCTGACATTTACTTCCTCCATGGCCTCCAGCGGGGCAATATCCGTAAAATTCGAGATCCTGGGCAGCCGGATCACTGCTATCTCTAAAAGTCCCGCCCCGTCTTTCTTCTGAAAACGTTCGGTCAGGCTGTCTTCCTCATCAATGTCCAGATGAAAATACGGGACCACCCCCGTCACCGGGATCCCGGCCCGCTCCTCCAGCATACGCAGTCCCGGCTCCAGAATGGAGACATCTCCGCGGAACTTATTGATGATCAGTCCCCTGATGCGCTGCCGCTCCTGTTCTTCCAGCAGCATGACCGTCCCAATGAGCTGGGCAAATACGCCGCCCCGGTCGATATCCCCGGCCAGCAGGACCGGTGCGTCCACAAGCTCTGCCAGTCCCATATTTACAATATCATCCTGCTTCAGATTGATCTCGGCCGGGCTGCCCGCCCCCTCGATCACGATCACATCATACTGCCGCCTCAGCTTCTCATAGGCTTCCATGATATAAGGGATATATTCTTTCTTATGCCGGTAATATTCCACCGCAGACATATTGCCGACGGACCGTCCGTTAATGATCACCTGGGAGCCGGTGTCGTTAGTCGGCTTGAGCAGGATCGGGTTCATGGCCGCGTCCGGCTCGATCCCGGCCGCCTCCGCCTGCATCACCTGGGCACGCCCCATCTCCAGCCCGTCCCGGGTGATAAAGGAATTGAGCGCCATATTCTGGGATTTAAAAGGGGCCACGCGGTATCCATCCTGACGGAGCACCCGGCAGAGTCCGCCTGCGAGCACACTCTTCCCGGCATTGGACATGGTCCCCTGTATCATGATCGAACCTTTCATTTTCCGGCCTCCTTTATCTCTCTTATGGCAGACAGCAGGCGCGCGTTTTCCTCACGCGTCCGCACGGCGATCCGGTACCATCCCCTTCCAAGTCCCGGATAATTTGCACAGTCCCGGATCAGGATCCCGCCGGATCTGAGCCGGTTGAAAAGATCTGTCTTCTCATGTATAAGAATGAAATTTGCATCAGAAGAAACAAAATCAATTCCCATTCCTGCCAGTTCAGATTCGAGGAACTCCCGCTCCACGCGCACCAGCCTCCGTGCTTCAGACACATACTCATCCTCATCCAGCGCGGCGAGCCCGGCCATCTGCGCCGGGACAGATACGCTCCAGGGCTGTCCGGCTTCCTCCATCCGCTCCAGCAGGTCCCGGTCGGAAGAGACGCCGTATCCCAGACGCATTCCCGGCATGGCATAGATCTTCGTAAATGCCCGAAGCAGAAATAACTGCGGATACCGTTCAGTCTCTCTCAGCATAGACCGTTCATCTGCATTCTCCAGGAATCCGATAAAGCACTCGTCCAGCACCAGCCGGATCCCGCGATCATCGCAGATCTTAACGATCTCCATCAGCAGTTCTTTCCCGATCACCTGTCCGGACGGATTGGTCGGCGAACAGAGAAACACCATATCATACTGCGCATCCAGTTCTTTCAGGAAATGCTCATCTATACAAAAGCAACTCTCAGGTTTCGTCTCATAATATGTAATCTTGCATCCGACCGTTTTCAGCGCCTGTTCATATTCGGAAAATGCAGGAACCGGGATCAGCGCACGCTCCGGTTTCTCCGCCAGCGCCAGCCGGTAGATCAGATCCGCCGCCCCGTTTCCGAATATATAATGATCCTCTGCGATGCCCTGTTTTAGCGACAGCTTCTCCCGAAGCTTCCTGCACCGGCTGTCCGGATAGGCCGCCATCCGCTCCGCTCCCTGCTTTGCCGCCCTGACCACGCCTTCCGGCGGTCCAAGCGGATTCACATTTACGGAGAAATCAAGATCCGGCTTATGCGTATAGATATCTCCTCCGTGTCCGTATATCATAATCTGTCTCCTGTTATCTGTTTTGGTCCGTCATTCAAGTCTGCCAAAAGACGCCTGCGCAGGCTTAGCGTCAGTGTGCAAGGGCAAGCACCAGCCCGCACCTGAGCAGGATCCCCGCTGCCAGCATCAGAACCGCCGTCACATACATGAGCCGCCCGGCTCTTCTGATATCTTCTGGTTCAATGGGGCGGATCCCGTCCCCGATAGAATCTTTCTTATACAGCTTCCCGAAATAATATGCATCTCCGGCCAGCTTCACCCGCAGGGCGCCCGCGCATGCCGCTTCCGTCTGCGCGGAATTGGGGCTGGCATGCTTCCGGCTGTCCCTGCGCCAGATCCGCCATGCGTTCCGGCCGTCCATCCCGCATAATCCCGCCGCGGCAATCATAAACAGCGCCGTCAGCCTGGACGGAATATAATTGAAAACATCATCCATTTTCGCCGGGATCCGCCCAAAATACAGGTATGCATCGTTCTTATATCCCATCATGGAATCCATCGTATTGACTGCCTTATACAGAAATCCAAGCGGCGCGCCGCCGATCAGCAGGAAGATCAAGGGAGCGGTCACCCCGTCCGAGGTGTTCTCCGCCACCGTCTCCACGGCCGCTTTCGTCACACCCTCCGCAGTCAGATTTTCCGTATCCCTGCCCACGATCATGGAAACGGCTTTCCTGGCGCCGGGCAGATTGTTCTCCTTCAGGCGGTCATACACTTTTCCGCTCTCCCTGCACAGGGAGCGGGCCGCCAGGATCTGAAAGCACCAGAACGCCTCCAGCGCGAACCAGAGCGCCGGATGGATCCTGTATGCAAGAACCAGCGCCGCCAGCGGGACCAGAAATGAAAGGACCGCGATACACACCCACAGGACGCCGCCCGCCGCGGCCAGCCTGCGTTTGTCCTGTCCGCACCGTTTCCGGAGCAGGCGTTCCCCTAGCGCGCCCCCGTTTCCGATGATCCGCACCGGATGATAGATCCGGACCGGATCCCCGAACAAAAAATCTAACAGGAAGCCTGCCAGGCAGGCTCCTGTTGCTGTTAATAAAATATCTGTCACTTCTTCTCTCGTCCTTTATCCTGATTGATCACTAAAATTCCATCTCAAGGCCGACATGAAGCTGATGCGCCATGCCGCCCAGTTCTTCCCGGAGCACCCGGTATCCGTTCTCGCCGGTACAGTGCCCGGTGTAGATCTCCTCCACGCCGGTCTCCCGCATGCGGTGCGCCAGCGCCCGGATATATTCATCGGTCTTATTGTGCAGGTGGAAGCCGCCGACCATGGCCCGGATCCGTCTCCCCGGGTACACTGCCGCCGCTTCCCGGATAATATTGTCCGCACCTCCGTGGGAGCAGCTGTTGAATATAACGATGCCGTCCTCCAGCTCGAATACCAGGCTCTGCTCATGGGCAAAACAGTCGGTCACCCAGTTCTCCCCGTCTTTCAGGAACATCTTCTCCCGTTTCCCCGCTTCTTCAAGCCCCGGCGTGTGATGTCCGATCAGCCGGACGCCGGGCAGGAGCTCCATATCTCCCTGTACCCGGCACAGCCGGTCCCGGTATTCTTCCAGCATCCCGGTCCGGATGCCGATGTATTTCATATGGTCTTCTTTGACCCGCCAGCAGTTCTCACCGCAGGATGCCTGCAGAAACAGCTTTGCCGTCCGGTTTTCTTCAAAAAACTCCGTCATTCCGTCCGCATGGTCATAATGGGCGTGAGACAGCACCGCACAGTCCACATCCGCAAGACTTAAGCCCAGCTTCCGGCCGTTTTCCGCGAAAAGGCAGGATTCGCCGCCCGCGTCCAGCAGGATCTTCTTTCCCGCATACTCAATATAGAAACTAAGCCCCCAGTCACCGGCAAGCTCTTCCGTCCCGATATTGTCAAGCAGCACCGTCGCTTTCATAGCATGCGTCCTTTCTTTTCCGGAATTATCAATGTCTCCACTCATTTCTTTCTGCTCTCAAAATAGATAAAACGGTCAATGGAATCCAGGATATCCGCGAAATCTTCTCTCGGCGCTTCATCGATATAGCGCCCCAGGATCTCCCGTTCCCGGTCTTTATAACGGCCGTAATAAATATCATACAGGTTGTGCCCCCGCAGATGGATACGGATCTCTTCCATGTGCCTCTTCACATCATCCGGCGTTTCGAAATCATGTCCGACAACCGCCCGCAGCTTCTCGCCACTCCGCAGACGGTAGAGATATTCGTGCCATTTTTCAAGAAAAATCTCATAAAACTGATCTTCGCTGTCCAGCACGCCGATCCTGGCCATTACCTTCGGGTCAAGGAAATAATTTTCAAACGAATAGTACTTCAGGATCAGTACATTTTTCTCCGTCACCCGCGGCAGCCGGTCAATGTCTTCTGCATTGCGCTCTTCATAATAGCGGCAGAGCTGACGCTTCAGTTCCCCGCTGTCCTTGCCGTCGCCGTCCCGGATCATCAGGAAATTATCCCGGATATAGATCTGGTTCATGTATTTCAGGTTCGCGTAAGTCTTGATATTCGTACAGCTGTTGGTCGTAATAATGGCGATCCGCGAAAGATTTCCATCCTCGTCATACGTCTCGCCGTAGTATTTCCGGATCAACAGGGGCAGCCGGCTCTTGTCCTGTTTGCCCTCCACGATAAACACGAAATTCACATTCATCAGGTCATTGGCGGAATAGCCCAGATCATCCAGCACCGCGCTGATATCCGTCCGCTCCTTCACTTCGGACATTCCCTCGTCATCCAGATAGACCTGCCGGATCTGCCGGCTGTTAAAATTGGACAGCAGGTTCGGGGAATGGGTGGAAAAGAGCACCTGGTTCTTCCGCGACAGCCTGTACAGGATATCCCCGGACACTTTCTGGAGTTTCGGATGAAGGAAGATCTCCGGATCTTCCACCATAATGATATCCGCGTTCTTCATGCCGTCCTCTTCGTACGCTTCCAGCAGGGAAAGCATGTAGATACTGCGCATGCCCTTTCCCATGCTCTTTGCCGGCCGGATCTCCTGGTATCCGGCCTGACGGACGCCCGCCGTCACAGACAGCGTCTGCTCGATATCCAGATCCATTGCGTACACGATCTCATCGCGCCCGCCGTTTCTCCGGAAAATATCATTCACTTTCCTCGAAAACGCATCCAGGTTCAGGTTGTAAAGTTTATATTCCAGAAGCTTCGCCGCTTCAAACGCATTCAGCTCTTCCGTCGGTTTCTTGTGGATCAGGCCGATGCAGGAAAAGCAGCGGTTGCATTCCTTTGCCACATCAAACATACAGCAGCCGGATCGCATCTGCTTCAGCAGATCGTCCTCCTGCATCAGAAGGAGCGCGTCCTGGAATCGCTTCAGATTCCGCTGCGTATCCATAAAATAAATATGCGGGAAGATCTGAGGGATACAGGCATTATTCTTCTGATGCCCGTCGCTGTACCGGACGCGACCTTCCCGGTTGGCCGAAAAATCAAAAGACAGCACCCCGCCGGAGCCTTCCCCGTTCGGCTCATATGAGGGCAGCTTTCTGCAGAAATCCCGGTACCAGGAATCATATCTCCGGTACGCGCTCACCATGCCGAACCGGTGGAACCGCTTCAGATCATCTTCCTCGATCCGCAGCCTTACAGAAACTTCCACATTTGGAAAATCCTCACGGAAATCTTCCGCCCTGACCGTATAATCGCCGCCCGCAGCGCGCACGGCATCCAGGACGGCCGTCTTGCCCGTGTCGTTCTTACCGACCAGGATCAGGGCATTTTCGATATCACTGATCTGCATGTCCCTGATCGATCTGAAATTCCGTATCCGTAAATCCGTAATCTGCATCCCGCCGCCTCCCGTCAGGAATCCCCGGTTTCATAACAGAAATATTGTATCATTTTTCACAAAGCGATGTCTATATTTTATTTTCGCGCCATGATAATCCGCACCAGCCAGAAAACCGCATTCCCGATCAGAAGTGTAAAGTACACTGCCGTCCACCACGCCGGCAATGGACTTGCCAGCGCAGAAAAGACTGCCAGCGAACAAAACACAGCCACCATGATCAGTTTCGATGTACAGATCAGATATTTCAGCAGGCGATATACTTTTTCCGCATTTTTCTTCGTAATCTTCACACCGGTATTCCATATCTCAGGATACTTTTCTACAAAAGTGATCCCCAGATACATCACCCATGACATAATCACTATAAACCAGATCATCCCTTTGCCGCCCCAGCTGTCAATCTCACCGGCCGCATTATAATGTGTCGGGATCTGATCCGGGATCCGGGACCAGTAGGCAATAAGGAATACCAGCGTTCCTGCAAGTATGATCCTGCACAAATATTCCAGAATTTTATCCGTCCTCGTTTCTCTAAAATCCATACCTTTCTTTGAACTCCTCATACCGCTGTTCTTTCAGTTCTTCAACATGCTGCTCCCTGGCCTGATTTATAAAGTGCATGGGGATTGCCGTCACTACCAGTATGATCATGCCGCCGATGCACATATAGACAAGCCACCGCATTCCCGCCCGGAGCATAGGTTTTTCCATCATGCCGTTAAGCTCATTTACATTGAGTATCTGTGCATATCTTCTTTTCCCACACTTCGGGCAATAAAATTTCTTTGCATAAGAACTGTAACGGGGGCGGTTTACAAATGCGCCTCCCTCTATCCTCGTCCGGGTCACTCTTTTATATTTTGAAATAAAACTCTTTGAAAATCCATCCGCGCTGACGTCATATTTCGTGCCGCACTTTTCACATTGTACATGCGCTGTAAAATCTCCGGAAGCCACCATATTTCTGCTAAAGCGGAAGAACTGTATTGCACAGAAGATCACCCAGCCCGACAATAAAAGCGCCATCACAGCCAGAACAACGCTGCTTAAAACTGAGATCATATTGCGCTTTCCTCTCTTCTCTTTTCAGATACTTTTTTCAGATATGGCAGTTGTTTTTTCAGATCTGACCGCACGCTCATATGCCAGAGAAATTCTCCGGCGAAAAGGAATTTATGTACATAATCTTCAAAAATGAGCGCATGGATCAGTCTCCTGAAAGAATAAATCTTTTTGCTGGCATGGATGTGTTCAAGCTGCAGTTCGTAAGGCGTCATATTCTTCGGATAATGAACGGCATTTCCGTTGTATAACCCCCAGTTTCTGTGAAGCAGCCTGTCTTTATGCGTCTCATAGACCGGCGTGCCCGGCACGAAATACATGGACTGGATCAGCACGCCCTGAATATGGTTTTCGATCACAAAGTCCGCCAGCTGGTCTCCCACGCCTTTTTCCTGGTCGTCTGAACCGAGGATGAACAGTCCGCGCACGCTGAGCCCGTGTTTCCGGATATTTTTAATGGATCTGACGATTTCATCCTTTGTGCTCTTCTTGTGATATGTCTCAAATGATTTATCATCGATGAATTCGATGCCCATATCCAGTTCAAAGAACCCTGCCTTTTTCAGAAGATCAAGCATCTCATCATCAAAGCCGACCTCATATCTGGCCTGGACATTGAACCGGTAATCCAGTCCGCTGTCGATGATCGCATTGAGCACAGAGACCGCCCATTCCCGGTCCGCAAAGAAATTATCATCTGTGATCCAGAGATCCTTGACCGGCCGGAAATGTTTCCTGTCAAAGAACTCGATGGACTGCCGGATGTCCTCCACCACATTTTCAGGCGGACGGGTGCGCACCTTACGCCCGAAATGCCGTACAAGCGCACAGTAGTCGCAGTTATGGGGACACCCTCTTGATGCATGGACCTGCGGCCAGATCGTATTATGCCCCGCCATTTTCTGATATCTCCAGATCAGGTTCCGGTCCGGTATCGTCCCGATATCCTGCGGCGGCTCCGGATATCCGGTAGAGACCGTCTCCCCGTCTCTTACGTATGCCAGGCCCGGAAAGTCCATCGGATTCCCCTTCTCCAATGCATGCAGGAAAGTCAGGATCGTCTCATCACCTTCTCCCAGCAGGACGTAGTCACAGTATTTCACAGCTTCCTCATAATTCATGGAAGCATGGAGTCCGCCCATAACAATGACCGCCCTGCTGTGCTTCTTCAGATAGCGCGCCAGCTTATATCCCCGCACTGCCGCAAATGTAAAGATCCCGATAAAGATCACATCCGCATCCAGCACATCTTTCAGCGGGATCCTGGAAATGGATTCGCTGTACATCAAAGTGTCGTCCACCTCTCTCTTCACGATCGTCGCCAGCGTATTCAGGCCCACAGACGGCGTCCGGATATACCGGTCATAAACGACATAATTCAGCAGAGACGGCCTGTACGGGCGGTTTCCCGGTTCGATAAATCGCACTTTCATTTCGGTCCCTCCTTTATTGTTTTTTCACATAACTACTGCTCTTTATCTCTTCTTTTGCGGACAGCATCCGTCATATCCAGGAGTTCCTGATACCGGAAGCATGTTTCCAGATGATCGTTGATGATCCCGCATGCCTGCAGGTGGGAATAGACCGTGATCGATCCCATATACTTCAGTCCCCGCTTTTTAAGATCGGCGCTGATCCGGTCAGACAGACCATTCCTTGCGGGCATCTCCCCGCGCTGATGTCCGGTATAGAGATATGTTTTTCCCTCCGTAAATCCCCATATATAATCGCTGAATGAGCCGAACTCATCCCGTATCTTCTGAAAGCAGCGGGCATTGTGGATCACGGCCTCCGTCTTTCTCCTGGAATGGATCATCCCTTCTGTATCCAGGATGCGTTCAATATCCTCTTCCCCATACGCTGCCACTTTGTCGAAATCAAAATTGTCAAAGCACTGCCGGAAGATCTCCCGCTTCTGGATCATCATGTTCCAGTTCAGTCCACACTGCATCACTTCCATCATCAGAAACTCAAACTGCTTCCGGTCGTCATGCACCGGCACGCCCCACTCCTCATCGTGATAGCGGATCATCTTCTCATTGCACATACACCACGAGCATCTCTCCATCTTCTCTCCCTCACTTCCAGTCATTCTTTTTCACGGATACGGATTCTCATATCGGATCAGGGAAATCACATCGGCGTCCCGACTTCGATCAGATTTCCGTCCGGATCATAAAACCGGACCACTTTCTGTCCCCATTCATGGGTCATCAGCCGGTTTACATACTGTACGTCCGGATAAATCTGCTCCAGCCTGCTCACAAACCCTTCGATATCCTTCTCCTCAAAATACAGTTCTGCAGCATTACTCTCCGGGATGATATCTTTTTTAAGAAAATCTTTCCAGATATTTTTGTCCTGCAGGACAAGCCCTTCCGTCAGGATCACATTGCCGTCGTTATCCAGTACTGTCTCCAGACCGAACAGGTCCCGGTAAAATTTCTTTGATCTTTCAATATCATCAACAACGATCAGTATATTTTTTAACTTCATATAAGCTTATTTCCTTTCTCAGATCCATATTTCAGACAGCAGAGCCTGCAGGCCCGTATATCATAATGTATTCTTCCTCACCGGTACCATCATCGATCAATGTCCTGATAACCCGGAAGCCTTCCCGCTTGTAAAACCGGACCGCACGCTCATTTTTCACATATACATGAAGCTTCAGCCTGTCTTTTTTTACTTTCACAAAATCCAGAAGCTCCCGGCCGATCCCAAGAGACCGCGCCCTGCCGTCTACAAAGATACCCTCTATGTATTCTCCGTTCATGCCGATAAAGCCAAGGATTTCATCCCGGCGTTCATTAACATAGACATAAACTTCCGCCTGCAGAAGGGCGGTTTTTACAGACTGTAAATGAGATTCCCAGTATTCCGCCGAAATAAACCCGTGTGCCTCTTTATTGGATTCCAGCCAGATCTGTGATACTTTATCCAGATCTGTAAACTGCATTCTTCTGATCATTGCATTAACCCTCATGCCTTTTTTAAAACGTTTGCCATTTTATAAATATACACAACCTTCAAAATACTCACGATTAACGTACCGATCGTACACACAAGCATGACCAGCATACCAAGAAGCGCGATCAGGACGGTCAGGATCGTGCCCGCAAAGATCCCAAGGAATGTGATCAGATACCACTTCCACAATTTGAACCATTTTCCGGAAAGTTCCCGGTCCACATCAACAAGTACATCGGTATGGCCCATATATTCGTAATACTCACCGATCATGTCGATCACAACCGCAAGCAGAGCTGCGATGACAACCAGCGGATTTTCCACATCCGCAGAAATCGGGAACAGCGCGAGGCTGAAAGCCGCTGAAATAAAATGACAGATTGCCGCACCGCGGTACCGGATCGCTTCAGCAGACATTTTAAGCAGTACGAATCCGTAAAATGCTACGACAAGAATATTGGCGATCTGCGCCGCCGCTGCCACAACCGGCATTGTCTTGGATATTGTCTCTCCTGTCAGAAAAGAGATCAGCAGCGATGCGATAATGAGCCAGAAAAGAACCCGGACCCACCGGGCCAGCAGCGCGGTATCGACCGAAGGCGTCACCAGTTTTTCTTCTGGTATAATATTCTGTTCTTCTACGATATTTTTTTCATCCATTACACTTTTCTCCTGTCTTAATAATTTCCATTCACAGTTTCTTCTGTAAATAAATCATGTCCACCAGTTGTTTCCCGCCCTCATAGATCGGATGGTCATAATGTTCCGTAAAGAACCCCGGAACCACATGCGACTTTACAAAACCGCACGCTTCATAGAACGGAAGAGTAAGCGGACTGTCTCCCGTACCGACCTGCAGGATCCCGTATCTGCTCCTGTATGTCTCTTCCAGAAAACGGATCATGTGACGCCCATACCCCTGCCGATGACAGTCCGGTACTACGGCAAGATTCCTGATCTCCAGGATCCCATTTCCTTCGTCCGTGACCACACACTCTGCCTTCACACCATCATCTTCCAGAACATACATCGTTCCTCTGTCCAGATACAGGTCGATCATACTCTCCTGCTCATCCGCGAGAAGGAGCAGCTCCAGATACGCCTTTTTATTTTCCGTCACCTGACGGATCTCAATCGTTTCTTTCTCCATAAAATGCAGTCCATTTCCCCTGATAAGTGATACACGGCATTTCCGGATGGGGCGTTCCCGGAAGTTCTCCGTTCCTCATAGCGATGGCATCCTCCAGATTGCGGCTGATATATTCCGGCCCGACCCTGTGATCAGGAACTGACGGACCATCCCGTTGTCAAAAATATAGAAATTGTCCATGAATTTTATTGTATGTATCAAAGCTTCTATTCCTTTCCGCCCTCCGGCATATACCAGTATGAATGAAACTTGTACAGATATGTCCTGGCCCCGCGCGGCATCTGCGTAACTGCATTGAAAACATTATAGTAGTCTCCGGCTCCTGCTCCGATCCCGAGGATGCCAACCATCAAAAGCATCTTCAGATCCGGAAAGATCATTCCTGCCAGATATGGGATCAGACCAAACACAAGATTCGGAAGCAGAGACATAAAGATAAATCTGCTTTTGCTCATCGTCTCCGGTCCGACAACAAACAACATTCCCTGCATCAGATTTGTATACAGATAGACGTCCCGTCTGAAACAGACCGCATGGAGCAGTTCGTGCGGGAAAAGTGTGATCAGAAAAACCAGACATGCCTCCGATATCTTCCGCCAGTCACTCTTAAAACTGAAATCAAACCGCCCACATATCAATGAAAGGGCCACAAGTATGACCATGATCACAATACACAGCACATTGGCCAGCACTCCAAGTTCCCCTGAACTCCCTGCCTCTTTAAACTGTACAGCTCCGGGCATATGATCCCCGTGCGGCAGGGAATCCGGATCAAGGTTGTATTTCCCCATATAGTGAAGTTTCATAAATGCCCCCTTTAAACGAACAGCCGATACCACTGATATCCGATATAATAAAATGTCTCTCGCACCAGAAACGGGATCTTCGTCCTCATACTGATATACCGCGTGGTAGGCGTCGGTGAACTGTACGCCTTGATCCCCGCATCCTCTGCCAGCAGCATCGCACGCTTCATATGCAGCGGGTCGCTGACGATCACCGCCGTCTCCAAGTGGCGCCCGTCCATGATCACTTTGGCATTTTCCAGATTTTCCTGCGTGATCGAAGACTGATCTTCCGTCAGGATGTCTTCGGCCGGGATTCCCTGTGAGACCAGATATTCTTTTGCAACTGCCGCCTCTGTCTTCTCCGAGTCATCAGGCGATCCTCCGGTGACGATCAGTCGATCCACATATCCCTCATGATACAGGGTGATCCCGTGATTGATCCGCTCCCTGTACACGGGCGACGGCTCATCCCCGTACACCGCAGCCCCGAGGATGATCGCGGTATCCGCCCGGCACGCTTCATCAACCGTACTGAACGCACAGATATCATATACATTCTTCCCTATGTAGACCGCTGCCAGGATCACCAGGACCAGCAGGATTTTCAGAATAATGTGCCTGCCACGTTTTTTGCTTCTCTCCACGTTTGTACTCTCCGATCCGTCAGTCCGGCTGCTGCCCGTCGTGCGCCATCCACCGGCACTCCGTCAGTTCCATATGCGAGAATACCGCTCTAAATGACGATTCTTCCGGCGAACAGGCATAGATGCCAAACCGGATCTTTCCTTTCCCTTTATGCATATGACAAATGCGCATCTGCCGGAAATGCTCTCCGTCCTCAGAGCATTCGATACAGTAATCGTCCTCCCGCCGGCTGAACCGGTACCACATGGACTTCACGTCCGCCGGTATGACCGTCGTCGCCCAGTCCGACCAGCCCTCGTTCGTAACCACACTGCCCAGATGCTGATACTCGTCATTCTCATACTCGATGGAACCTTTCAGCCAGTTCTCACTGTCCAGATACATCACGATCCCGCACTGGTCGAAACGGTGATGGCTGTCTGCGAACTCCGTTTTCACGACAAAACTGAAATACTGTTCCTCCGTCTCCATCTGAAAAACCGGTGCATTGTCATTGCGGAAATGATAATACGTGCGCTGCCACAGATCTGTGTGCGGTTTCGTAACGATCTCCACTGTGCCGTCTGTGATCCGGAAATGCTCCGGCTGTCTTGTCCAGCTAAATTTTGTCAGGTTCATTATTACTCCTCCTTGATATCAGCCTTGCATATTTATTCTCTGATTCCTCATCTACTTTTATATAACCATGTTCAATCATCACATCGATCCGCTTCGCATACCACCAGTCTCTTACTCCGCCCGGATGATTTCCAAGTATATTTCCAATGACAACGGCTTCTTTCTGCGGTTGATCCATGATTTCCTTCTTAATCAGGAAATCATAGAAATCTTCTGGAACTCCTGTCAGCCGTCCATTAACCACTGCCCGAAGCGGACTGTTATCTTCCCAAAGTTCCTGCCATAATGATGCATAATACAGCAGATCTCTTTTCTTCAGTGTTCTCTCTTCTAATGTAAATCCCATCAGTTCTTCTACCGGTACTTCACCCCAGTTGCTGTAAATGACCGTATAGTCTTCCTTCTCTATATAATCCGGTAGTTTTACAGCAAAAACATCATTTTCATATTTCTGCAGTTCATTACAGATATGATAAAAACCACAGGCTGAATATGGTGCATCACTGTACCATATCCTGACCGGCTTTCCATCCTGCAAATATGCCAGCAGCCGTTCCATTTCCCGGCAGTACGTATTCCCTGTCTCCCGCAGTTCTCTGTCCATTTCTTCATCTCTGCCCCATTGTTCCTGAGCATACATAGAATAGATCAGTTCTTTGCGGTAAATACTGTAGACAGGCTCCCTGATATCACCAATATCCAGGAGAAATCCGAGACAGATCACTTCTTCATCGTTGTCATCTTTACACCGCTTTGCCATTTTCATGGAACCGGCTTCACTTTCTCCGAACATGATCTCGATCACAATCGTTCCTCCTTCCGGCTCTGCAGTTCTTTCATATAAAATCGGTCCATGGTGCTGTGCACAACTGTCTCCGGCCGCCCGATCAGATGAAATCCATACTTCTCATACATGTGCATGGCCACATCCAGATTGGAATGTGTCTCAAGATACAGTCTCCGAAAGCCTGCTCCCCGGGCATATTCCTCTATTGTCTTCATTAGCAGTCTCCCGTATCCCCGGCCTTTCCATCCGTCCACCACATAGAGTTTCTGAACTTCCGCACAATCATCAATTCCCGGGAATTCCGCGACACCCGCTCCGCCGATCACCCGGCCACTCTCATCCGTCAGGATGAAGTACACCCTCTCATCCGTTCCGCTGTTATAATAACTGCTCAGATGATCCAGTTCCGGATCAAAATACGCTGTTCCAGGGATGTCCAGGTGATATCGTTCCAGATTCGCGCGGATGATCGCCGCGATCGCAGCGTCGTCATCTTCCGTGATCAGGTGCATATTTCTTTCCTTCAGCCATACCTCTGTTTTCTGTCTGTCCATAATATCTCTCTTCCGTCAAACACTTTACCTGATTATTATACCACCCGCACGCTGCCGCTTCCATTGTTTTCTATGTTCTTGATTTTATTACCGCACTGGAGTACCATGAAAGAAATGGTATGAATAACTGAGAGGAGTTCTGATTTATGAAACGTATGATCCGGCCGGCAGAAGAAGAAATCGGCAATGTTGTTCCCGGTATTCTGTTCAGTATCTTCTGGTACTGCTCCATCGGCGGCATCATCCTGCGCGGCGGTTTCCAGCTTATGCTTGTCATATTTCTGATCGCAGGCGTCCTGCCGGTCTTCCAGGCTGTCACCAGCATCCGGCGGGCGCTTTTCTACCGGAAACAGCGCGCCGAGGCGATTGCCCTCGGAAATGCCGCGTACGGTACGATCACCGGGGTAACACGGCAGGATGTCCCTTACTATACATCCGGAGAACACCGGCATCTGCGGTATCGGCGCTATTACTTCCTAAATGTACAGATGACCGACCCAATGACCGGAATATCATCGGAGATCCAGAGTCAGGGATACCGGAAGCCGATCCACCGTTATTTAAGTTCTCCACAGGTAAAAGTCTATACAGATCAGAGCGGCTGGAAGCATTATCTGGAAGATTTTCAGTGGAAACAGCACCGGAACGACCCGGATATATTTAATTATCCGAGGGAATTTGAAGAAGTACATATCGGATCGGAACGGTTCGGACAGATCATCTTTGTAATAATCCTTATCCTCATGATCTTCACAATGTTCCGCCGGTAATAACAGAAAGGATATTTTAAAATGCGAGAAATGCGTCTAAATAAACGGGAAATTAAAGATCCGGACATGCTCCGGGACATCATTGAGTCCTGCGATATTGTCAGGCTCGGCCTGCGCGACCGTGACGGCATGTTTATTGTGCCTGTAAATTATGGATATGATATCGAGACCGACGGGACCGATCTGAAGCTGACCCTCTATATCCACGGAGCAAGGGAAGGTCGGAAAGCGGAAGCTTTTGCTGCTGATCCGTCTGTCGCTCTTGAGATGGACTGCATGGACGGGATCATCACCGGAAACTATACGTGCAGTTATTCCTGCGCCTACCGCAGCATCATGGGAAACGGCACGCTCCAGGAACTGACCGGGGAGCAGGAAAAGATCCATGCGCTGACCCGGATCATGGAACACATGGCGCCCGGCGCACGCATCGAATTCCGTCCCGAAATGCTGGAACGGACAGGCGTTTACCGCATCGATGTAAATAATTTTACAGGAAAAGAACGAAAAATGAAGTCCTCCTCTTGACCTTATACCAGCTATAAGGCGTATAAAGAAAACAAAAAGGGGGATTTTACTATGAAGTCGATCAAAGAAGCCGAACAGATCACCGGCATTACAACCCAGAATATCCGTTACTATGAAAAACAGAAACTGCTCACGCCGAAGCGCAATCATGGAAATTCCTACAGGGAATATTCCGATGAAGACATCATCCGGCTGAAAATGATCCGGCTCTTCCGGAGTCTCGACATGCCCATCGGAGATATCCGCCGGCTGTTTGATGGCGACGTTTCGCTGGAAGACACGATCCGGCTGCAGATGCGCCGCCTAGAAAGCGAAAGAGAAAAACTTGCCGCTGCCCTGGATTTCTGCGGCACGATCAAAGAGACGCAGCTTGCAGATCTGGACGTGGACACTTATCTTGACGAAATGAAGAAACGCGAAAAATCCGGTTCCGCATTCGCCCGCTTTGCGGAAGATTATGCTGCAGTCGTGCGCTCGGAAATGGACCGGGATTTTTCCTTTATGCCGGACGACCGGTGTGATAAACCGGAAAAATTTACCGAAGAACTGCTGAAATACGGAGAACAGAACGGTCTCCACATGGTCATCCTCAAAGAAAGCCTGTCCCCGCGCCTTCTGATCAACGGCGTTGAGTACTGGGCGTACCGGACTTCCTCCCGGTTGGGCATTGTCGTCCACTGCGAGATGCTCCACCCCGAAGATTATATCCCGGAAGGCATGTCGGAGAAGAAATATTACCGCTATCGGTTCATCTCCGTTATCACCCTGCCGATCCTGCTCTTTATCCTGTGCAATCTCTGGATGGTCCGGGTAAGCTTTACCGACCCGGAATATCTGCTGGCGTTTATCATTGCGCTCATCCTGTTTGTTGCCAATCTCTGCTTCACCTATTACTGCTACGGCAAGAACTTCCGGGGATGAGCTATTTCCGGTCGGAGAAGCACGCCGCTTCTTCCACCCAGGCCATCAGCTCATCATCGATCTCCGAAAGTTCCGAGATCAGTACGTGATGGGTCCAGCGGTTCGGATACGGCTCCGTGGCAATATCGATCCGCGGGGAAACTGCCCGGTGATCCAGTCCAAAAGTAACTACAATGTAACTGTCCGGGCAGTCTTTCTTTTTTCTTACTCTCGCAAAAGACACACAGGCAAACATATGCCTGTTGTAGAAAGAAATCTGTGTCTTCTGAACTTTAATCCTTACCTCTGGTACATGTTCCGTAACGCATTTCTCAAATTTATCATAGAGAGGGAACGCATCCGGATGGGAATCAAAAAATTGTAATATTTCTTCCATAATCAGCCTCTTTCCATAAACAAAATCGGATAGGGATTCCCCTGCTCATCAAGTTCCGATCTTTCACGGACTGCAAATCCCATATGTTCATAGAATCCTCTCGCCTGGGGATTCTGTTCATTGACAACGAGTTCATTCACACCATACTTCTCCATCCCGTATTCCAGCAGCTTCCTGCCAAGCCCCCTGCCCCGTTTTTCCGGAGAAATGAACAGCATTTCCAGCTTATGTCCGTCAATGCCCATGAACGCGACCGGATCACCGGCCGGATCTGTTTCGACGATCAGGATTGGAACAGCTGTCAGCGCATCCGGAAATAAGGCCTGATACAAGAAACATTGCTGCCATTAATCCTAAAACGCTTCTTTTGTTCATCATTTCATTTCATCTCCTTATACTCCACAATAATCTTCTTACACTTTGCGCATCTGTACCCTGCAATCCGGTCTCCATTCATCCGTGCAACCACGACTGGTTCGCTGTTCAGCCGGAATGCATCTGTACCGCCGGCATCTTTCCATTCCATTGCAGCGCCGCTTCCCAGCGCGCAGATCTTTCCTTCCTGCATTTCATATCCACAAAACGGACATTTCATCTTCACCATCTCCCATCATTTTTTCTCTCCATCACATAATTGGTCAGCAGCACACCGTTCCTCTCCACCTGCTGTTCTCTCACTGTTTTATATCCTCTTTTCTCAAAAAATGGTCTGGCTGTTATTGAGGCATGGGTCAGATATCTGTCCGCTTCGATTTCTTTTTCCAGCCTGTCACAGAGTGCAGAAGCGACACCCTGGCGCTGATGATCCTTATGTACATAGAGCCGGTCCAGGTAACCGGACCGGTCCATATCCGCAAATCCGATCACAATCTCACCGGCAGTATTATTTTCGTCCTCCTCCACTGCCACGTACGTTACATGCTCCAGAAATGACCGGTTCCATGCGTCCGCGTCCACCTCGCCGGATGCCCAGGCTTCCAGCTGTTCTTCCGTATAATCTGCTGCATTGACCGTGTGCACCGTATCGTAGAATAGTCCGATAATTTCCCGGATATCATTGCTGTTGTATCTCCTCAGTTTCATTACTTTACTCCTGATCCGCAGGCGTCCGGAATGCATACTCTACCGTTCCGTTCTCCCATTCGCCGCATGCCAGATATACCCGGCCGGGCTGTGCGGTAAATGTCGGATTGCCATTGTCATTTGTCTTCACATCAACAGCCGTCCCCTCCTGCATCTGCCCTGCTTCATCCTGTTCCTGTCCCAGAAGCGCATCGTCCCATGAAAAGATCTGTATACGTTCAGGCATAACATCAAACTGCAGTTCCATCTGCATCGGTTCGGAGAGTTTTTTAATTTCCACGGGACTTGTCTGCAGGATATTCGGCACATCCGTAGTAATTGTATTGCTTTCTCCGTTCTCTTCATAAGTCCATGTATAGCTCAACGGTTCCGGAATAATGACCGAAACAGCAGCCAGCTCATCCGTATAGCATACATTCAGATACGGGCGTTCAGACGGATCTTTCTCAATGAAAAGCTCATCAAGATAATGTCCATACTGTCTGATATATTCCTGATTTGTCTGCTCTGTCCTCCTGATCTCTGTAATCCCGTGATACTGGGCCGGATATGATTCCGCGATTATTCCGTTTCCGTAAATGTCAACCACATCCCCGTTATTCAGATCATCTGCCGTAATCTTCTTCCCTGATTCATCATAGACGGCATCCTCCGGCACAGTCCCGTGAAAAGGATATTCCGCTTCAAGGTTTACAAAGATACTGTTCCCGTCTTCTTTTTCCAGATAAACAGCCTGCATCGCGTCCGTATACTCCTGTTTTTTATTTCGACTAAAAGCGATAATAATAATTAAAAAAATAATTACCGTAACAGACAAAATAAG
>DWVL01000001.1 GCA_019120275.1 Candidatus Mediterraneibacter excrementavium
AGACAGAACTGCGTAAGTGACAGAAGCTATTCACTACTCCTCTGAGCATGAAATACCAACAGGAATATGTAAAAGAGTTTCGGCCAGAAGCGCTTGTAAAAGGAACTGTGCGGAGACTGCTGATGCTGAACTACTATATCGGACATCCGTGCAATTTTCCGAAAGTCCAAAAGTATCCTATGGTTCAATCACAGACTGTTCAGTCAAAGAGAAGCAAACATTATTCCAGCATACAGAAGAATACAATGCCCTTGAAGGGGATAACCGGTATGGTTATCTTCGAAGAGCTACAGGATGAATGCTTGGATTATCTAATCGCCGGGGAAATGCCCCATATTGGAAAAAATACCAGCGTTGGATTTGGAAAATATTTTCTGGATTCGATTTGAACAGGTTGTGCTGCGTCGGAAAAAAGAAAATCCCATAGGGAAAACGGGCATTGAAGTCCCGATCCCGGTGGGATTTTATAATTTGATTTAATAATCCGGTTCGAAGTTTGTGACGGTGAAGACAAAAAAGTATCACATATATTTCTGGATGATCTCGTTCATCTCATCAAACTTCTGCTCCATCTCATCCACAAGCCTGAACTGCGTTCTCGCGCGGATCAGGTTGTGCTCCGGATATTCTGTCTTGAAATAAGTATCTCCCTCGAGATAATCTGTCAGGAAGCGGATGCCGCACTCCAGTGTCATAAGGCGGGCGCCCCATGGGAGGCTCATGATCTCTGCCTCTGTCAGCACATCGCGTGTCTCTTCAAGATATCCTTTCACATAGAGCTCGTACAAGTTGATATCAAAATGCATCAGGTCGAGATTCGGCTCGTCCTCCTCGGCTGTCGCGGCGCCGAAGCGGATGGAATCTCCGAAGTCGTTCGCGGCCAGTCCGGGCATGATGGTGTCAAGATCGATGATGCAGAGCCCTTTTCCGGTCTTCTCGTCAAACAGGATATTGTTCAGCTTTGTGTCGTTGTGTGTGACACGGAGCGGCAGGATGCCGTCTTCCTGCTGCTTCACGAGCACACCGCAGTCTTCCTCTCTGGCGAGGACGAAATCAATCTCCGGACGGCAGGTTGCCGCGCGGTTCTTCAGGTCACGTCTGAGCGCGAAACGGAATGCGCTGAAGCGCTTGATCGTATTGTGGAAATCCGGGATCGTCTCATTCAGTTTAGATGCGGGATAGTCGCTCAGCTGTTTCAGGAAATGTCCGAAGCTGTTACCTGACTGATAGAACTGTTCCGGGTTTTCCACGAGCTGATAGCAGACGGAATCAGAGATATAGTTGTAGCATCTCCAGGGTTCTCCCTCGCTGTCCTCAAAATAATTGCAGCCGCTCTTTGTCTTGATGTAGGACAGTGTCTCGCGGTCCGGGTCGCCGCCTTCTTCGCGGATGACATTTCTCAGATACTCAGTTACGCCGAAAATGTTGTCCATCACACCTGCGGGATCCTTGAAAACGTTGCTGTTTACACGCTGCAGGACGTATGAGAGCTCGTCTCCGTCCTCACCAGGCATATATACGGCGTAGGTCTCGTTGATATGTCCGGCGCCGAAGGGTTTTACATAGCTGCATCTCGGGCCGAAGCCGAAAGCGTAGATCGCGTCCTCTAAGTTGCGGTCGGTCACGCCGTCGATCTTCCGTCTTGTCGAGAAAATGACTTCTCCGGCTTCCACTTTCTGTCTCGCAGCTATCGTGCAGTTGGACTTGACTACGCTTCCCAGTCCGATATGTGCTCCGCGGCCGATAAAGGAATCGTGGTCAATGACAGCGCCGCTGTTGATGAGTACGCCGTGCTCTACTGTTGTGTGTGTATTGACAACTGCATTCTGCATGATAAAGCTGCCGTTTCCGATCACTGCGCTGGGGCTTACAACTGCGGACGGATGGATGATGGCCGGTACCTGGTATCCTGCTTCCATCAGTTTTTCGGTCCAGTGAAGGCGCATGTTGTTGTCGCCGAGCGCAGCTACCGCCGTATCGTACTCTTTCAGAAAGCTTTCGTAATCACAGCATTTTCCTATGACATCCGGCTCTTTCACTGCGTCGTCAAGAAAAACTACGTTTTCATAACCTGACATCAGGGCTGTCTCCTGGATCATATGTCCGAAGCCGCCGGCGCCTAAAATCAATAAATTCTTCATTGTTCTTTCCGACAGGAGGCGGTGGGTCTCCTGCCATTCCCTTTCTATATTTTTCAGTCCGTGACTATGAGACTTATTATATCAGATTTATTGCAAAATGTGTCATTTTTATGGCGGGTTGTCTGTTTTTGTACTTTTATGAAAAAGTAGGAAATGATATGATTATTATCAGATACTTGATTGATTAGTAAAAACGGAGGCGAAAGAAGATGAACATACCGGTATTTTTAAGCTATCCAAAGCCATATAAGAGGAATCAAGAGCAGTTTGTAACGCAGTTATGCAGTTATCTGAGAAATCGAGGTTTGGAACCAAGAACGTTAGGGGTCACAGATTATGATATGAAAGCGCCTTTAGCGGGAATAAGACGGCTGATGTATGAATCGAATGGTGTTTTAACAATCGCATTTAGACGTGGGCTTATAGAGAAAGGGACGGTTAAGCC
>DWVL01000053.1 GCA_019120275.1 Candidatus Mediterraneibacter excrementavium
AAGATGAGATATCCCATAACGTCAAGTTAGTAAGACCCCTTGAAGACGACGAGGTAGATAGGGCAGAGGTGGAAGTGTGGTAACACATGGAGCTGACTGTTACTAATAGGTCGAGGGCATAACCAAAGCGGGAATAGGTAAAGTGATGTAGAGATTTCTTTGTATGTAGTTTTGAAGGTATACGGATAATTTCACAGGAATGAGAGGGAGCGCCCGGAGGAGAAATCTTCCGGGCGCTTTTTTCATGCTGTTGAGCCTTTGCATCCACGGATCGTCAGTAGCGCATCTGCATTTTTCAGTGTAAGGCTGTCTTTGTCATAGTTTAAAGTTTTTTATTTTGCATGACAGGTATGTTTTTTGATAATGTCTTCTAAGAATTAAAGATTAAAATAGACCTGTAATATGTTAAGATAGACTCAGTGTACGGACTGGAGAATGATATGGGATTATTAAAGCTGGTAATTGTAGACGACGAACCGATCCTGCTGAAAGGACTGATCGATACATACGACTGGAAGAGCATGGGATTTGAGGTGGCGGGATCTGCCCAGAGCGGGGAACAGGCGATCCAGGTAATACAGGAGGTGAAGCCCCATGTGGTGCTAACGGATATCCGCATGAAGCAGATCACGGGGCTGATGGTGATGGAGGAGATCCAGAAGACGGACCTGGAGTGTCTGTTTATCGTGCTGAGCGCGTACCGGGACTTTGACTACGCGCAGCAGGCGTGCGACCTGGGGGCGTTCGCCTACCTGTTAAAGCCCATTGAGGATGAGAAACTCCAGGAGACGATGAAGAGTGCGTATCAGTCCTGTATGGAGAGGATGGAGCACGAAGCAAAGTATGAGAGCTGGGAGCAGCTTCTGGTGAAGGACCGGAACAGCTTCCTGCAGGTGGTCGTCCAGAAGTATGTGCAGAACCGTATCCCTCAGGAGAAGATAGAAGAGGTATTCCGGATGCTGGGAGATGTGCCGGGAAATGACGAACGGTTCATCACCGTGTGCGTAGACATTGACCTTGCCTACAAGATCACCAATCCTCTGGACTACGAGGCGTCCCGCTTCGCTCTTATCCGGAGGCTTGAGGAAGTGATAGGAGGCAGGTTCTTCTTCTGGAGGACGGAAGGCGGCGGGGAAGAAAGCGCGTTTATTATCCGTACAGCAAAGAAAGATGCGGTCCGGACGCTCAAAGAAATGCTGGAGCATGTGAAGAAGGATGAGAAAAGCCCCGTGGTGGCGGCAATTTCAAAGCCGTATAAAATGATCGCCGGGATACAGCGGAGCTTCGCCGAGGCGCAGCGGCTGTTCGGGATGGCGAGCATATCCGGCGCAAGCGCATTTACCGTATCGGAGGAGGTATCCCCGGCGGAGGATCCGGCTCCGGATATGAACGGACGGGCTGACATGGACAGCCTGATCGCAGGCGCGGTGCGCAGGAACAGCAAAAAAGAGCTCAAAGAAGCCTTTATCCAGCTTATCTACAGTCTTCCGGATGACGAGGAGCAGCAGTGTAAATATCTGCACCGGGTGATGCTTCGGACGGAATTTATGCTGCAGGATACCTATGGGCTTACGGAGAATATGAAGGAAAAGTTCCGCAATTACTACTACAATCTTGAGAACCTGAACGCGGCGAAAGCGGTGGACGTCTGCTACCGGATCCTGTGCGACGCCGTAGAGGCGAGGGAAAAGGAAGCGGCGGAGGACGAGACGGGATATTTTCGGGAATATATATCAGAGGCGGTGGCTTATATCCAGGAGCATCTGCAGGAAGAGGATCTGTCCATCGTTTCCGTGGCGGCGCACATTTATCTGAATCCGGTGTATTTCGGCAGAGTGTTCAAGAATACATTTCACATGACATTTAAGAAATACCTGATGGAGAAGAGGATGGAGAAAGCAAGGGAACTGCTGGAGTCGGGAAGCGGGAGCATTGGGGATATCTGCGACGCGGTGGGGATCCATAATCCTTCTTATTTCTCCCATCTGTTCAAGCAGTATACGGGAAAGCTGCCGAGCGAATACCGGAAGGAATACGAAACATAAGGAAAAAGGCGGGGAGAATGGTGAGAAAGGACGGGAAGAGATCAGGCATACAGAGACGGTATCTGAAGTATACGGCAGCCCTCCTGGGGCTTGCGCTTCTGCTGTCCAGCCTGGGCGTGGGGCTCAGTGTGCGGGACAGGCTGACAAGATCCATTATAGACAAATACGAGTTTATGACCGAGCGGATGGGGCTTGCCTTGGAAAATATGTTCCGCAGGACGGATGAGACGACTGCGGAGTGCATTCTCTACGATGATGTGCAGCAGAGTCTTCGGACACAGGGACTGGAGGATGTCAGGCACATCGCACTGAGTAAGTATTTTGCGTATATCGATCTTGATCATGTGGCGGATTACTGTTACGTGGACAACAAAGGAAATGTATACAGCAGGTCTTACTCCGACGTCTCATATGAGGATGTAGAGGAGAGCGGATTCGAGCGGTACCTGGGCGAGGAATATTCCAGGACAAAGTGGTTCTGGACGAAGGATACTCTGTTCGGGACAGGGAACGACGCCCTGTTTATTGGAAGATATGTGAGAAGTCTGGAGTATGCCCATGAGCCGGGAATGCTGTTCTTTAAGATGGAGGACGGATTTTTAAGAGAGATCACAGGGATCAGCCCGGAGCTGGAAGATGAGGCGGCTGTCGGCATTGTCGACGGGGAAGGACAGGTATGCCTGTCTTTGGCTCCGGGATCTTTTCGCGAGGGGGAGAGTGTCCCGGAAGATATCGGGGAGATGGTCGGCGCGGATGCGCGGGCGGGAGACGGAGAAGGTACGTCAGGAATGCTTCTTTCGGGGGAGCGGGTAAAGGGCGGCGTGCTCTCGGCGTACCGGGATGCAAGCAGCGGACTGACGGTATTCTCCTTTGTGCCGGACCGGGTGCTGAACCAGGGGATCATCCCCGTCTTTCTTGTGCTGGCGGGGATTTATCTGCTCGTTACCGCGGCCGCCTTTGTCATCAGTATCTATTTCTCGAAGAGATTTACAAAGCCGATCCGCACGATCCGGGAGGCAATGGCCGGATTCGACGGGACGAATTTCGAGCGGACGATAGAGCTGCACACGAACACAGAGCTGGATGAGATCGGGAACTCTTACAATGAGATGCTGCAGAATATCCGGCGGCTGCTCGATGAGATCAAGGCGCAGGAGAAGGAACTGCGCACAACGGAGCTGAACATGCTGATCAGCCAGATGAATCCTCATTTCCTTTATAATACACTGGATACGATCTACATGCTTGCGCGGATCAAAAAGGAAGAGACGACCATGCGGATGATCCAGGCGCTGTCAAAATACCTGCGCCTGTCGCTGAGCAAGGGGAGCGAGATAGTGACCGTGGAGGACGAGCTGGAAAATGTCCGCAGCTACATAGAGATCCAGCAGATCCGCAATCAGGATCTGTTTACCTGTGAGATCGACTGTCGGGTGGACGCCGCGGGTACATATGTCCTGAAGCTGATCCTGCAGCCACTCGTGGAGAATGCGGTGAAGTACGGATTCCAGGATATATTCGAGGGCGGCAGGATCGTCATAACGGTAGAGGAAAAAGAGGGAGACCTGTACCTGAGCGTGTCGAACAACGGATCTCCCATGGATCCGGCGATGGCGGAAAAGATCAACGGTATGAACGACCTGCCTGTGGCGGAGCTCAAAGACTGCTTCCCGGATAAGCGGCACGGGTACGGCGTGATGAACATCCTGATGCGGCTACGCCTGAAATACGGAGACAGAGCGGCGTTTTACTGTGAGTCAGGGGACGAAGGAACGGTGTGTACGATCAGGATCCCCGGCGGGGACATACAGGAGAAAGAGGAGGAACAGCGGGATGGATAAAAGGAGGATGAGAGCTGCGGGAGCTGCGGCGCTGCTCCTGGCTCTGACATCGGCAGGCTGTGCGGGGGCGGATACGGAGACCGTGAGCGGAGACGAAGAAGTGTCCATTCCGATCACTCTGATCGTGGACTCTTCCACGGGGATACGCAACGAGGAAAATGTGATCCGCGCGTTCAACCAGATGTACGACGGGAAATGGCAGGCGGATGTGGACTGGATCATGGAGACGGAGGAGGAATACCGGCAGAACATAAAGCGCCAGAATGTGACGGATACGCTTCCGGCGGTGATCACGGATCTTCGGATGCTTCCGTCTTTCTACTATATGATGATACAGGATGGACGGATCGAAGAGCTGTCCGACTATATATACGGGGACGAGGAATGGATGGCGATGATCGAGCCTGCGGTGCTTGAGTCGTGCAGCGAGGAGGACGGGAGCATTTACTTAAGTCCGATCAGCACGGCGGCATTCTCCTGCTCGGGGATGTACTGGAATGAAGAATTATTCGCACAGGCGGGGATCGGGCGGTTCCCGGAGACGTGGGAAGAGTTCTGGGACTGCTGCGAGCGTCTTGAGAGCTGCGGGATCACGCCCCTGGCGCTGCACACGGAAGGCACGGGCTGGGCGCCCATGCTGATCGCCACCGCGGAGACGGCGTCCACAGAGGAAGGTGCGGCGTTCATGCAGGAATTCTATCCGGAAACTTATCAGAACGAGAGCGGGATACATCTTGCGCAGACGCTGCAGAGGCTGTTTTCTTATACAACTGAAAATGCGCTCTATTCCGATTTTGACGTTTCTTATGAGAACTTCTTCTCCGGGGAGGCGGCGATGATCCCCAACGGATACTGGATGATGGATCAGATTCCGGAAGAATGGCAGGACAAGGTACGTTTCTCCGCTTTTCCGGAGAATAAGATGATCTCGTCGCCGGAGACGTTCGGCTGGGCGATCGTATCCGGGTATAGCGAAGAGGTAAAGGAAGGCGCCGCGGCGCTGTTAAAGCTGCGCACGCAGCTGAACATGGAGCAGAGGGAAGAACTCTTTGCCAAAGACCCTTCCGGGATGATCCCTGCGGAACGGGATTATATCGAAGCATACAGGAAGGATCCCCAGCTCGTGCCGAATTACCAGGTGAAATGGAACTCCATCCTGCAGGAGGAGACGCTGGGAGAGATCCTGCCGGCTCTTGCGCAGGGCAAGATGACGCCGGAGGAATTCGCGGCCAGAGAAGATGAGAGCATCCGTATGTTTGAGGAAGAACAGTGATGTATATTTTTTGCTATCTGAGGTTGTGTATTTGTTAACGGCAGGGAGGACGGGACTGCTATAATTCCCTCAAGAACAAGGAAAACAAAAGGTTTTCAGAAAGGTGAGGGATACTATGAAAAAGAAAAAAGTATTATCGATCGTACTGGCAGCAGCGATGATCGCAGGTCTGACGGCAGGCTGCGGAAGTGATTCCGGTTCAGGAGAAGGCGGTTCGGAAGAGGCGAAAGGAAAGGTGTATTATCTGAACTTCAAGCCCGAGGCGGATGAGTACTGGCAGGAGCTGGCGGAGACTTACACGGACGAGACCGGCGTGCCGGTGACCGTGCTGACGGCGGCTTCCGGCGAGTATGAGAAGACGCTGAAATCCGAGATGGCGAAGACAGACGCCCCGACGCTGTTCCAGGTGAACGGACCGGTCGGCCTGGCAAGCTGGAAGGATTACTGCTATGACCTGTCGGACTCTGATATCGCAGGAGAGCTGACAGACGACAGTTTCGCTCTGATGGACGGGGACAAGATGGCGGGCATCGCCTACGTGGTCGAGAATTACGGGATCATTTACAACAAGGCGCTGCTGGAACAGGCAGGATACACGGCGGACGACATCACAGACTTTGACAGCTTCAAGGAGGTTGTAGAGGACATCACGGCGCGCAAGGATGAACTCGGCTTTTCCGCCTTTACATCCGCAGGTATGGACGGATCGTCTGACTGGAGGTTCAAGACCCATCTCGCAAACCTTCCGATCTACTATGAATACAAAGACGAAGGGATCGACACGACAGACGCGATCAAAGGAACCTATCTCGACAACTACCGTCAGATATGGGATCTGTATATAAACAACGCGACCTGCGCTCCGACTGAGATCTCTACCAAGACGGCGGACGACGCGACGGCCGAGTTCGTGACAGAGGAAGCGGTATTCTACCAGAACGGCACATGGGAATACAACAACATTGCGGACGTCGGAGACGAGAATCTGGGGATCCTCCCAATCTACATCGGCGTGGAAGGCGAAGAGAACCAGGGTGTGTGCACAGGAACAGAAAACTACTGGTGCGTAAACTCCAAGGCGTCCGAGGATGATATCCAGGCGACCCTCGACTTCATGAACTGGTGCGTGACGTCTGATGAAGGCGTGGAGGCGATGTGCAGCGACATGGGATTTGTGATCCCGTTTCCGGCAAATCTGGAGTCCACCAATACTCTCGTAAATGAAGCGAACAAATATATGGAAGAAGGCAAGACGCCTGTGACATGGTGCTTCTCAACAATGCCGTCCGAAGAGTGGAAAAACGGCGTGGGATCAGCCCTGACAGCATACGCCGCAGACCAGACGGACGCGAACTGGGACGCAGTAGTGAGCGCGTTCGTAGACGGCTGGGCGGCAGAGGCAGCGGCTACAAAATAAGAAACTTTAAGCACTTTCTTTCATTCTACTATATATAAAAACTTACGGTATAAGCGGCGGGCAGAGACGGTCTGAACGCCGCTTTTTAAAAGGAGGACGATTATAATGGAAAAAGCGGTAAAACGCTATATGCCGATCTTTGTACTCCCCACGTTCTTTGCGTTTATCCTTGGATTTATCATTCCGTTTATCATGGGGATCTGGCTGTCGTTCTGTGAGTTTACAACAGTGACGGACGCGAAATTCGTGGGAATATCGAATTATATTGAAGCGCTTAAAGACACAGTATTCCGGCACTCATTCTGGTACACCTGCCTGTTTGCGGCTGTATCTCTGATCGTGATCAATGTTTTTGCGTTCGCGCTGGCAATGGCGCTGACGCAGAAGATGAAGGGAACAAATATCTTCCGCACCATCTTCTTTATGCCGAACCTGATCGGAGGCATCGTGCTTGGATATATCTGGCAGCTGATCTTCAACGGCATCCTTGCAAAATACCAGACTGCACTCGGGTTAAACGAGTGGTACGGCTTCTGGGGGTTGATCATCCTTGTAAGCTGGCAGCAGATCGGATATATGATGATCATCTACATCGCGGGGCTCCAGTCGATCCCGGGCGACGTGATGGAAGCGGCGCAGATCGACGGCGCGTCCGGGATCCAGAGGCTTTTCCGGGTGACGATCCCCATGATGATGCCGTCCATTACGATCTGTATGTTCCTGTCCATCACTAACGGATTCAAGCTCTTCGACCAGAACCTGTCGCTGACGGCGGGCGAACCGTCGAAGATGTCAGAGATGATGGCGCTCAATATCTTCAATACCTTCTACGGACGTACCGGCTGGGAAGGCGTGGGACAGGCGAAGGCGGTTATCTTCTTCGTGATCGTAGTCGGCATCGGTCTGATCCAGCTGCGCGCAACGCGCTCAAAGGAGGTGCAGCAGTAAATGAACGGGAAAAAGAAACAGGCGTTAAGCTTTCTCGGCACAGGAATATTCACGGTCATCGGACTGGTCTATATCGCGCCGATCCTGATCGTGCTTATGAACTCATTTAAAAAGAAAGTCTATATCAACAAGGAGCCGTTCAAGCTGCCCGTGGAAAAGACGTGGAACAGCATTGAGAATTATGTGACGGCGATCGACAAGTACGAACTGCTCAGCGCGGTTGGCTGGACGGTATTCATCACGGTGGGGTCCGTGCTGGTGATCCTTGTGTGCACGTCCATGTGCGCATGGTATATCACGAGGGTGAAGACGAAATTTACGAAAACCCTTTATCTGCTCTGCGTCTTCTCCATGGTCGTGCCGTTCCAGATGGTGATGTTCACGCTGTCCCTTGTGGCGGACCGGACAAGGCTCAACACACCGTGGGGGATCATCATCATTTATCTGGGCTTCGGCGCGGGACTGGCGGTGTTTATGTTCTGCGGCTTCGTGAAGTCCATCCCGCTTGAGATCGAGGAGGCGGCGATGATCGACGGATGTACCCCGCTGCGCACATTTTTCGGCGTGGTGCTCCCGATCATGAAACCGACGTATATCTCGGTAGGTATCCTGGAGACGATGTGGATCTGGAACGACTTCCTCCTTCCGTACCTCGTGCTGGACCTGAACAAGTATAAGACGATCTCCATCGCCATCCAGTATATGAAAGGCAGCTACGGACGCGTGGATATGGGCGCTGTTATGGCGGCGCTGATCCTTGCGGTGATCCCGGTCATCATCTTCTACCTGGCGTGCCAGAAGCATATCATCAAGGGCGTGGCAGCGGGAGCTGTGAAAGGGTAGGAGTGGAACATATCATGGAAAAGCAGCAGTCGGTGCCGGATCACATCCAGAATGCGGGAACAGTCTAGCTTGCGGCAGTAGGGAATACGATCCCCCGTGGCCCTGGACGGCGCGTTTAAGCTCAATGAGATTGGGATCCGCGCTGCTGCAGGCACCATATAATTTTTCTCATAATCAGGATGATGAAGAATGGAACAGCGGTTTATTTTAGCAGGTCTTGTAAAAGAGAATGTGTAAAATGCTAAAAGAAACCGCTGTTTTTGACTTTTTTGCGGATGAAATTAGTTAAAGCGAAGAAAAAATTTTACATAAAAATAAATTGACAAAAATCATTTACGCGAATACACTTTGGACGAGAAAAGAAATATTGCGATATAAAATTTCTGAGAAAATAATTTACACAAAGACTGGAAAGGACAGACCGGAAGTGATCGATCACATGACACGCCTGAGGAGGCTGACGCCATGAAAGGGTATACTACATCGGAACTTTTATAAAGTATCTTTGTAACAACAGAAAGAAGGAATGGGATATGTGGTTGCTCTATGCCTTTGGTTCCGCATTTTTCGCAGGGGTGACTGCGATCCTTGCAAAATGCGGGATAAGAAAAACAGATTCAACTGTGGCGACTGCTGTGCGGACGATCGTAGTCCTGCTTTTTTCCTGGGGAATCGTGTGGACTGTCGGATCTGCAGGGCAGATTACCCGGATCAGCGGGCAGACATTTGTGTTCCTCATCCTGTCAGGTGCGGCGACAGGTGCATCCTGGCTGTGTTATTTCCGGGCGCTGCAGCTTGGGGATGTCAACAAAGTCGTACCTGTGGATAAATCCAGTACTGTCCTGACGATCCTTCTGGCCCTGATCTTCCTGCACGAGGGGATTAACGTGCCAAAGGCAGCGGCGGCAGCAATGATCGCTGCCGGGATTTACCTGATGATCGAAAAGAAAGATAAATGGATGGGAGCAAATGGAGACAGAGGAACCGGCAGCGGGGGAAACAGTCGGAAAGGCTGGATGCTCTATGCGGCTGGTTCCGCTGTCTTTGCCAGCCTTACGGCAATCCTCGGAAAGATCGGGATCGCGGGTGTGGAATCTAATCTGGGAACCGCGATCCGGACCTGCGTTGTACTCGTGATGGCATGGGGAATGGTACTGGCAACCGTAAAACAGCAGGAAGTCAGACGGATCGACAGGAAGGAACTTTTGTTTATCTGTCTTTCGGGGATTGCCACTGGCGCATCCTGGCTCTGTTATTACCGGGCGCTTCAGGAAGGTCCCGCCAGTGTGGTGGCGCCGGTCGATAAATTAAGTGTTCTTGTCACAGTTGTATTTTCTTATCTGGTCTTTGGTGAAAAACTGAGCAGAAAGGCCCTGGCGGGGCTTGTCCTGCTGACAGCGGGAACAGTGGCCATGGCAGTGCTGTGAGCAGAACAGTCCGGTAAAAACTGTAAAAGGGTAACCGGTAAAAGGAGAACCACTTGGATCATAATCTTCCAGGTGGTTTTTCATGTTGTTCACATATTGCTGTTTTGATATAATCGGACATATACGGGGCGGGAGTATGAGAGTTCAGGATGTATAAATTTAGTTGTTTGCTGACCGGCTGTCTGATATAATCTGCTATATGGATAAAAGTAAATCAAAGGGATGCAGGGAAGTGATTATATGCCGGGCTATATTTTACATCTGACCGCAGCGAAGATGTACCTCGACAGATTAACATATGAAGATCCGGAAGATCCTCTGTGCACAGATCCGAAGCGGCAGAATGATTTCTATATCGGCAATCTGCTCCCGGATACGGTGACCAGCCGGGCGGCTAAAGCAGTATCGCATTTCAGGGATCCTGCATATAAAGAGTGCATGATGGAGTGGCCCCATCCGGACCGTTTTATCGAGAAGTATCGGGACAGGATGGGAGAAGCTGTGTATCGAGGCTACCTGTTCCATCTTTATATTGACCGGTGTTTCTTTCGGGATTACATCCCGGAGGTGGCCGGTTTTCATGATGCGCACGGCAAAGGGACAGAGATCCGGGATGAGATCGCTGAAGTCCGGCTGAAGAAAAGCGGAGCGTGTGTTCCGCTGAAAAGATACCTGTCAGAGGAATATTATTACGGAGATTATACGAAAATGAACACCCGCCTGTGCAGGCAGTTCAGCCTGCCGGCAAAACTGGAAGCAGGAGCTGATCCGGGGATCGCGGAAGCGGATTATGCAGGGATCGGCCGTATCCTTACTGAGTTGGAACGGTTCAGACAGAGTCCGGAAAGCGCGGCGGAGGATCTGAAGGTATTTGATCTTGACGGATTGATCGGATTTTTGCAGAATGCAGTTCTGACCTTCTGAAAATGTAATACGCATGGAGGCGTGATGAAATGACAGAATATAAAAAGGGTTCAGATGTAAACATCATTAAGGAAAGTGCGATCAGATACGGCATTGAGCGATACAGAGGGTATACGGTCGAGGATTATTATGCGCTTCCGGAAGACACGCACGCCGAGTTGATCGACGGCGTATTGTATGATATGGCGTCCCCGTCAATGAGACATCAGGATATAGCGATGCAGGTAAGCTTCCAGATGGTTGCCTATGTAAATAAAAAAGGCGGCAGGTGTATGGTGCTTCAGGGTCCGGTGGATGTACAGCTTGATCGTGATGATAAGACAATGGTGGTCCCGGATATCATCATTGTATGCGATCCGAAGAAGGTGAAGGCGGATCGGGTGACGGGTGGTCCTGACTTTGTTGCGGAAATCGTTTCTCCGTCTTCCAGAAAGCGGGACTATGCGATCAAATCAGGCAAATACTGTGGCGCGGATGTACGGGAATACTGGGTCGTTGATCCGGAGAAAGACCGGGTGATCGTGTATGATTTCGAAGGGGATAAGCCGCCGGCAATATACAGTATGAAAGAAGAAGTGCCGGTGCAGATATTTGACGAGGAGCTGAAGATCCGGTTCTAGGAAATTTGTCCCTGATTTTCTGTAATGGGGCGAGTTAGATTTTAAAAGCAAAAAATGCTTGCAGAGTTATTTTTGTTCTGATATTATAAGTGCATATTAATACAATCTGTGAAAGCAGATATTAAGAAAAGAGACAATAAACAGGGAATCCAATGCAGGATAACGTGGTTATTGTCTTTTTTTATGTAACAGTAATGGGCCAAAGCCTGTTTTGGCATTTCTGGAGGATCAGGAGGTAAAACATATGAGGAGATCAATGAGTATTCGATTCACAGACTATGATATGATAGAAATGTTTTCAAGAGATATTGCAAATTTAAAAGGTGAATTTGACATTGTTTCCGGAAGAAAAGTTGTTGATGCAAAATCTTTCCTGGGAATATTCAGTCTTGATCTGTCAGCGCCCCTTACGCTGAATGCTGTCACAGACGACGATCATGCATTTATCATATTTCAGAAATATGCGGTATAGGACAGCAGCCAGTCAATTCATATTTGCTGTTGTGGTAATAAAATCCACTTCAGAATTGTCAATCTTTCTGATTCCGAAGCCCGATATTATCTGCAAGAAAGCATAAACTATAAAAAAAATCAAGTTTATGTTATTGATTGCATAAAATGACAAAATCTGACATGATTTTGTCAAACTTCATTTATCCACTTGACAATCACCAGC
>DWVL01000054.1 GCA_019120275.1 Candidatus Mediterraneibacter excrementavium
ATAGATTTGGAAACAAACAAAAATATCTTTGCTGGCTTTATCAAATGTGGCGACTGTGGACGCTCCATGATGAAGAATTTCTGGCGACGTGCCGACGGAAGCAAGTCATATTCATTTTACTGTGGTACTTACAAAAGAAGCGGTAAAGACTACTGCACACCACACACTCTCCCGTTTCAAGTATTAAATGATATTGTTTTGGGTGATTTGAAAGCAATTATCCGCAATGTGGAGAATTTGCAGGAGCTTATAAAAAAGCAGTCTTGTACTGAATTGAAGATAAAGAACTCGACAAACACAGAACTGATAAAAGTAAAGGCAGAGCTTGAAAGAGTGAAAAAGCTGAAAAAATCAATCTACGAAGATTATAAAGACGAGTTGATTTCTAAAGAAGAATATCTTTCTTATCGAGAGGACTATCAACAAAAGGAAGCGCTTTATTCTAAACAAATTGAAACGCTGGAAGCGAAGAAAAAGGAAACTGTTACAGAAGATGTTTTTGAGACGCCATGGTTAAAACGATTGTTGGAACTGAAAGACATTGAAGAGCTTGACAGAGACATTGTGGTTGAGATGATAGACGAGATAACAGTATATGAAAACCGCAAAATAAAAATTCGTTATAACTTTGGAGATGAACTGGAACATTTATTTTCAAACGTGTACAGCGTTGACATGGAGAAAAAGGCTATCTAATTTCAGCACAATTCTTATTCCCTTTATTTTCTTAGGGAAAAATACAACACTTGCGCTAATAACAACCAGCACACGGGGGACGCGATCCCGGAGCAGTATACAGAGGCCGACAGGAAAAGGACGATACGCTGGCCCTCACTCTCGCTGTCGGCGAGATCCTGCAGGACAGAGGTGTCGACGTACTGTACACCCGCACGACTGATATCTACGAATCTCCCTACCAGAAAGCAATGGAAGCAAATGAAGCGGACGTTGATTTCTTCATATCGATCCACCGCAACTCCAGTCCGGAGCCAAATACTTATTCCGGCGTTGAATCCCTTGTCTTTGACCGGTCCGGGATCAAACTGGAAATGGCTGAAGGCATCAATGACCAGCTGGAATCCATAGGGTTTGTCAATCTCGGAGTAAAAGAGCGTCCCGGACTTGTCGTCCTGCGCCGTACCGATATGCCGTCTGTCCTTGTGGAAGCCGGATTCATCAACTCCGATACTGACAATACGCTTTTTGACAGAAATTTTGATGACATCGCTCTGGCTATTGCAGAAGGGATCCTGGATACTCTGCAGCTGAACGGGGACCTGCCGGATCATACGGTACCTGCCGGATCATATACCGTGCAGGCGGGGGCATTCCGGAATGGCACTTATGCTGACCGGCTTCAGCAGGAGCTCCTCGAACAGGACTTTCCCGCTGTCATCAGCCAGAACAACGGGATCTACCGGGTTACCGTGGGGACTTATCCAACGCTGGATGAAGCGGCCGCGATGGAGAGACTCCTCAAACGGGCCGGATATCAGACGGTGGTCACAGGCTCATAAATACAAATTCCAAAAACCCCTGCATTTTGTAGAAGATTCTGCTGTCTTGTGCTATAATCGAAAAGAAAATCACAGGGCGACGCTATATTGCGCCTTTCAAACGAAAAGAGGTTAAAGTTATGAGTGCACAAAATCTAACTCTGCTAACCGATCTTTACGAGCTCACAATGATGCAGGGGTACTTTGAGACACAGGAAAATGAAACAGTTATCTTTGACATGTTCTTTCGGGAGAATCCCAATAAAGGCGGCTATTCCATTATGGCCGGCCTGGAACAGGTCATTGACTATATCAAGAACCTGAACTTTTCCTACGATGATGTGGATTATCTGAGAGGACTGGGCATCTTCAGCGAGGATTTCCTTCATTATTTAAGTGGCTTCCATTTCAGCGGTGATATCTACGCAATCCCTGAAGGAAGCGTAATCTTTCCGAGAGAGCCGCTGATCAAAGTCGTTGCGCCGATCATGGAAGCCCAGCTTGTAGAAACCGCCATCCTGACGATTATCAACCATCAGTGCCTGATCGCCACCAAAGCTTCCCGCGTGGTACATGCCGCGAGAGGAAACGGCGTCATGGAATTCGGCCTTCGCCGGGCACAGGGGCCGGATGCAGGTCTTTATGGCGCTAGAGCCGCTGTCATCGGCGGATGCATCGGCACTTCCAATGTACTGGCTGGGGAAATGTTCGACGTACCGGTCCTTGGAACACATGCACACAGCTGGATCATGAGTTTCAAAGACGAATATACTGCATTCAAGGAATATGCCCGCCTCTATCCGGATGCGTGCACCCTCCTCGTAGATACATATGATACACTGAAGTCCGGCGTGCCAAACGCGATCCGCGTATTTAAAGAAATGCGTGACGCGGGGATCCACCCGAAGAGTTACGGCATCCGTCTGGATTCCGGAGACCTTGCATACCTGTCCAAGAAAGCGAGAAAAATGCTGGATGACGCAGGATTTACAGACGCTGTCATCGCCGCCTCCAATGATCTGGACGAATTCCTGATCAACGACCTGAAGCTTCAGGGCGCAGCTATTACTTCCTGGGGCGTAGGCACGAACCTGATCACTTCCAAAGACTGTCCGTCCTTCGGAGGCGTATACAAGCTGGCAGCCATCCAGAACGAGCAGGGTGAATTCGTACCGAAGATCAAAATTTCCGAAAATGTGGAAAAGATCACTAACCCGGGCAACAAGACGATCTACCGGATTTATGATAAAGAAACCGGCAAGATGCGCGCAGATCTGATCTGTTTCGTCGGGGAGGAGTTCGACACATCCGAAGATCTCCTTCTGTTCGATCCAAACGCCACATGGAAGAAGACCCGGCTCGAGGGAGGCACTTATACAATGAAGGAACTGCTCGTTCCCGTTTTCCAGCGCGGCGAATGCAAATATGCCTCTCCGTCGGTCAAAGAAATCGCGGAATTCTGCCGTCAGGAGAAAGAGACGCTCTGGGACGAGACGAAACGTCTCTTCAATCCGCATAAAGTATATGTGGACCTTTCAAAGAAGCTCTATGATACAAAGGCTGAGCTGCTTAATAACGTCAGCATCTGAGCAGCCGGTTCCTGAACAGACTATAGAAATCAATAACCATAAAGGAGTTTAATCAATTATGAAGATTATCGTACTGGCCGGAGGATTAAGCACGGAGCGCGATGTATCGCTCGTCTCCGCAGCAGGGATCTGCAGGACATTACTTGAGAAAGGGCATGACGCTTTCCTTCTGGATGTATTTTTCGGTCTGGAAAACCCACCGGAAAATCTGGAAGATGTCTTCACTATGCCCGGACACGGTCTGGAAATCGCCGGAAACATCAGCGAGGACGAACCGGATCTGGAAGCGGTCAAAGCTTCCCGGCCTGATCAGTCCGACTGTTTCTTCGGCCCGAATGTGATCGACCTGTGCCGCATGGCGGACATTACATTTATCGGCCTTCACGGGGGAGAAGGGGAAAACGGTAAACTGCAGGCCGCATTCGACCTGCTCGGCATCCGCTATACCGGTCCGGATTCCCTCGGCTGCGCCGTCGCCATGGATAAGGGCCTGACCAAATCCATTTTTTTCCAGGCAGGTGTGGATACGCCGCGCGGCATCTGCCTGCACCGGGATACTGCTGACCGCTCTTTTGCATCTACCGGACTGACCCTTCCGGTCGTCGTAAAACCATGCTGCGGAGGATCCAGCATCGGTGTTTACATCGCCAATACCGAGGAAGAATATACGGCCGCACTGGAGAATTCATTTAAATACGAAGAAGAAGCTGTCGTTGAGGTCTGCATCAAAGGCCGCGAATTCGCCTGCGGCGTCATTGACGGACAGGCATTGCCTCCGATCGAGATCATCCCGAAGAGCGGCTTCTTCGACTATGCCAACAAATACCAGGACGGAGCGACCCGGGAGATCTGCCCGGCCGACATTCCGGAAGAAATCGCACAGCGCATGATGGATCTTACCGTAAAGGCTTTCCACGCACTGAAGCTCAACGTTTACAGCAGAGCGGATTTTCTGCTGGACGACGCCGGGAACCTCTATTGTCTGGAAATGAATACGCTTCCCGGAATGACCGCGGCCAGCCTGCTTCCGAAAGAAGCACAGGCTGTCGGGATCGAATACGGAGATCTCTGTGAAATGATCATCCGCAAATCCATGGAAGCGCGGTACGAAAAATAATTCAGAAAGGATTTTTACCTATGAAGCATATGTCACTGCGCGAGATCGCCGCAGCCTGCAATGGCGTTTATCACGGCGATCCGTCTAAAGCCGGCAGGGAAGTATCAAATGTCGTGATCGACAGCCGCAAAGCAGGAGCGGACAGTCTGTTTATCGCTATCAAAGGGGCGCGTGTGGACGGTCATTCCTTCATCCCCCAGGTCATGGAAAAGGGGGCGCTCTGCGCCGTGTCCGAACAGGATCTGGGCGATACAGACTATCCGTACATCCGCGTGGAGTCCTGCGAACAGGCACTGAAGGACATCGCAGAACACTACCGCCGCTCTCTGGATGTCAAAGTGGTTGGCATCTCCGGAAGCGTAGGAAAAACAAGCACAAAAGAGATGATCGCTTCCGTGCTTTCACAAAAATACAATGTTCTCAAAACAGAGGGAAACTTCAATAATGAGATCGGTCTGCCGCTTACCGTCTTCAATCTCCGCGAAGAACATGAGGTTGCAGTTCTGGAGATGGGCATCAGCAATTTCGGAGAGATGACACGGCTGGCAAAGATCGCCCGCCCGGACATCTGTGTGATCACCAACATCGGGGTGGCCCACATGGAGAATCTCGGCTCCAGAGACGGCATCCTGAAAGCAAAAACAGAAATGCTCGATTATATGGATCCGGACGGCGTCATCATCCTGAACGGTGATGACGATAAACTCCGCGGATTCACCCCGCAGAACGGGATCGCCCCGGTATATTTCGGCCTGGACGCCGCCCTTCCGTATCATGCGGAACAGATTGAAAGCAGAGGACTCAGAGGGACAGACGCCGTATTTGTCACACCGTCTTCCTCCTTCTCTGCACACATCTCCATCCCCGGAAGCCATATGGTACACAATGCGCTGGCCGGCATTGCCGTGGGATATGCACTCGGCATGAACGACGGGGAAATCGCACGCGGCATTGAAGCCAACGTTCCCATTGCCGGACGCAACAATCTGATCTCAGGCGCACACTACACCATCATTGATGACTGTTATAACGCCAACCCCGCCTCCATGAAATCATCACTGGACGTACTGGCATGCGCGGACACCCGCACCGTGGCCATCCTTGGAGATATGTTTGAACTCGGGGTTAAAGAAAAAGAAATGCATTACGATACCGGCATCCACGCAGCCGAGGCTGGGATAAATGTGCTGATCTGCATCGGAGAGTTAAGCGGAGAAATCGCCCGCGGAGCTGCCGATGCATGCAAAGCAGACGGACAGGACATGATCATCCGCCACTATGCTTCAAAAGCGGATTTCTTTAAGGAAATGCCGGAAATCCTGGAAGAGAACGACACCATTCTGGTCAAAGCCTCTCACAGCATGGAATTCCCGGAGATCGTGGACCGCCTGAAACAATAAACAAAGGAACAGATAATCTATGGCTTATGAAGTAATCGCCCTGGATCTGGACGGAACACTGACAAATTCACAGAAAGTGATCACCGGACCAACGCACAGAGGACTCATTGATCTGCAGCGGAGTGGAAAAACCGTTGTCCTGGCAAGCGGACGCCCCATCAACGGGGTGTCTTACCTTGCAGACGAACTGGAACTGAAACGGTATGGCGGATATACCCTTTCTTTCAACGGCGCGCGGATCACCCGGTGCTCTGACGGACAGATCATCCGCAATCAGACGCTTCCTCCGGATGTTATACGGCCGATCTGGGAATATGTAAAAAACATTCCCGGACTGGATCTCATCTCCTACACAGACACGCAGATCCTGTCCGGCATCCGGAACAATGATTTTAATCTGGTAGAAGCCCGCAACTGCAGGATTGATATCGTACCTGTGGAGGATTTCCCTTCAGTACTGGATTTCCCGGTCAATAAGATGATCGTCTCCGGCGATCCCGGCCTTCTGCAGACTGTGATAGGTCCGCTTCAGGAACAGTATGACGGAAAGCTCAGCATCTATTTCTCCGAACCTTTCTATCTGGAGATCATGCCGCTGAACGTGGACAAGGCTTCTTCTCTGGACTTTCTCCTGAAAACCATAGGACTGACGGCGGAGAACCTCATCTGCTGCGGCGACAGCTATAACGACATTTCTATGATCGAGTACGCGGGACTTGGCGTCGCCATGGCGAACGCGCAGCCGGTCGTAAAAAAAGCCGCCGACTGTATCACTGCTTCCAATGACGAGGACGGCGTGCTCCGTATAATTGAAAAATATATGATGCAGACCTGACGGTAATTGTCAGGTCTGTTTCTATCTGAGCTTTTTTTGCTTTGTACCGGAAAAGATCATTCCGCGAAAAACCGCGCCCGCACTTCTTCCACAGGCATCTCCTGGCCGGTAAATAACCGGAAGGCCTCCGCCCCCTGCCAGAGCAGCATACCGATGCCGCCGATCACTGCACGGCACCCGGCCTGTTTCGCCTCTCTGAGCAGCCGGGTCTCCCGCGGATTATAGACTACATCAGCCACTGCCAGATCCGGATGCAGGAATTCCGCCGGAACCGGCGTCCGATCCTCCATCGGACACATGCCAAGACATGTTGCGTTAACCAGAATGTCGCTTTCTGCGACCGCCTGTTCCAACACTTCTCTATTGTAGATGTCCTCAATGTATACCTTTCCGATATCCGGCACTGCGTTCCGGACTTTCTCTATCGTCTTTTCACCATTTGTATACGAACCGCCTCTGCGGTTGAAAACAGCGATCTGTGCCGCGCCATCCAGCGCCGCCTGCACGGTGATGGCGGTGGCTGCACCTCCTGTCCCGAGAATCACGATCCTCTGCCCTTTTACTTCCACTCCGTGCTCTTTCAGATTCCGCACGAACCCGACGCCGTCCGTATTATGCCCGGTCAGCGTCCCGTCCGCCTCCATAACAACGGTATTGCATGCACCGATCAACTCGGCAGCCGGCGAAAGCCGGTCCACCAGCCGGGCCGTCTCCGTCTTGCACGGCATAGTCACATTAAATCCCCCTGCGTGCAGCGTGCGGAGCGCTTCGACCGCATCCGCCGTCCGCTCCTCCGGCACGTCAAAGGCCAGATATGCCGCATCGATCCCCCGCCGCGCAAAACTGTAATTATGCATGGCCGGCGAACCGGAATGTCCCACCGGCGAACCGATCAGAGCAAATAATCTTGTATGTCCATTGATTCTTGATTCCATCTTTATTTCTGACTCCTTTGTGATTACTGTCTATCTGGTCTGTCTTAAGCCATAGCCTGACTACCGTCTCAATATGATTATCATTGTCCAAACTCGTATTTAATCTAAATATTTCCTTTTTTCTTCGCTATGCTTTGAATTTTTTAATACTTTCCAAATACTCCTCTTCAACTGGTAACAAATTCTGTGCATGATATTTTCTATACTCTTCTGTTGCCTTCTCGATTGCCTGTGCATGACTGACAAGATTATAATTTGTTGTATTATATTTTTCCCCGTCAGCAGCAGTTGTTCGGAATTTCCGAACAACTGAAGTTTCTTCCAGTTCACCTTCTTCAAAAATATGTTTAATATGCTCACTGATATTGGATTTACTGGTTTGGTAGAGTTCACATAATTGTGCCTGTGTAAGCCAAACGGTCTCGTCTTCGAATTTAACATCTATTTTCGTCTGTCCGTCTTCCGTTTGATATATGAGGAGTTCACTTCCAACAGTATCGAAACTGCCTTTTTTGTCCTCCATCATTCACTCCTCCATTTCATTAATTTCTTTCGAATTCTTCCATTTCCAATTCAATATATTTATCCAATTTAAGTTTGGAAAGCAACGCCACAGTCTCGACTGTACTTTCTTTGTCCCAACTCATTTCGTCGATCTCCTGACCGTTATAGAACACTGGGAACTTGAATTTGATATGCCTCAAAAATCGTCCATCCGGCAGTTCGTCCTCATAAATATCAACACGTTCCACGAA
>DWVL01000055.1 GCA_019120275.1 Candidatus Mediterraneibacter excrementavium
ATCCTGAAACAGATGTCACCGAATGAATACTACAAGTACATAAAGACAAATGAGTTACCACCAGCACTTGAACTGTTATAAAATCCGTGCAAAAAAATTTGTCCGTGTCCTTGACAAAGGGCGCACTTTACCGGCAGGCCTGTCTGGATTTGCCGATTAGGATGAATTTAAAAATAAAACACGGCCGGGAAATCGTTTTCTGAGTTCCCGGCCGTATATTTTTTTGACTGCCATGCAGATCAGTTATTTACCGAGTGGTGCACCGGATAGGAGTCCACGGTCAGTGCCTCGAAGGAGTACCCCTGGTTCTTGTAGTGTTCAATGATCTGCGGGAGCGCCTGCACGGTTGTGTCTTTGGCCGCGGTATCATGCATCAGGATATTGATATGCTGCGCGGTGGATGAGGTGGCGTTGGCTACCAGTTTGTCCACGGCAACGTGATTGCCGCTGGCGTCGGTCGAGTCGCAGTTCCAGTCAAAGTACTGAAACCCTTTTTCCTGCACGGCTTTGGTCAGTGTGGTCATCAGGCCCGGGCAGTACTTTTTGCTCACAGTGTTGCTGGAGCCGCCGGGGAAGCGGATGACTTTTGACTCTACGCCGGTGACGTCTTTTACCATGTCGTAGATCTGCTGCAGATCGTTAAAGTAAGCCTCTTCGGAGGCGTAGACTTTCGCATAGTCGTGGGTATAGGTGTGCAGAGCCACCACGCTTCCTTCAGCAACGACCCGTTTGAGGGATTCGTTGTATTCTTTATTGTTTCCTGTTACGAAAAAGGTTCCTTTGGCATTATACTGTTTGAGAATGTCCAGGATCTTTTCTGTGTTTTCGGACGGTCCGTCGTCAAAAGTGAGGTAAACGATCTTCCGCTCGTAGGAGTCGTCTTTTTTTACAGTGACGGTGCGCACAGTCGTACCGGTATTTCCTGAACGGTCCGTGGTCGTGTAGACGACTTCATAAGTACCCGGAACAGTGAAGTCCACGCTGCTGTCATCGACGGTGAACTGAGGAGCCGGATCAAGGTCATCTGTTACGGTGACGCCCTCCTGGAAATCCACGCTTCTTCCCTGAAGGACTTCTACGGTATCCGCGCCCTGTACAGTGGGGGCGGTGGTATCTTTTACGCGGGTAAGCGTGGTGGACTGGGTAGTCTCGTTCCCGGAAGTATCTGTGGCAGAGATCTCGATGTCATAGGTGCCTTCTGCGCTCCAGTCCGCTTCATTTTTAAACTGTACGGTTACCTCAGTCACATCGGAAGCCTCGCTGACAAACAGTTCCGGTGTGATCTCCTGCATAAGATCCGCCGTGCACGGGTGGACCTTCAGCGTGGGCGGCGTTGTATCAACGACATTGACCTTCGCGGTGTAATCCTTCCCTTTGCAGGTATAGGTGACAGAATATTCACCGATCCTGCTGACATCTGCATCGGACTGGACGGAGACGTCATCCCTGTCCACGAAGTAGAGATGTCTTACATTGTCCCACGGATCAAACGGCTCCATTAATTCATGAGTCACAACATCGTCTTTCAGTTCTATCGGATGCAGATATTTAAAAAGCAGAAATCCGCCTGCCGCCAGCAGCAATAAGAGCATGAAAGTCAGCATGATGCGCGCTTTCTTTTTCCTGCGCCGTCTCTGAGCGGCCTTTCTGGAATATGGTTTTCTCCTTTGGCTTCTCTGATTCATAAGTCCTCTTCTGTATATAAAATGATAGGGGCATAAGTCCGTCTGCGGCTTTTACTATACTGGCAGAAGAGGAGAGATGCAAGTGACTTACTGAAAATATAAAGAAAATTACAGAAAAAATTAAGAAACTCTGGGGAAATCTTTGAGTGGACATGAACTTGTGCGGAATGATACAATAACGAAATAAAACAAAAACAGGAACAGGAAAGCGGGAGAAGAAAATGACTGACAATAACAGGAAACACCAGGATGACCGTAATGCAGGCGGCAGAGGGCGCCTGCGCCATCTGCGGGAAGCGCTGCATATGGAGCTTCGCGAGCACAGGAGTTCTTTTATCGTATATTTTACCCTGCGCGTACTGGTGATCGTGACGCTGATCCTGCAGCTTCTGAACCGGAATTATGAAAATGTATTTCTGTGCGGACTGACGCTGCTGCTTCTGATTATGCCGAGCCTGATGCAGATCACATTTAAAGTGGAACTTCCGACAACGCTGGAGATCAATATCCTGATCTTTATTTTTGCGGCGGAGATCCTTGGAGAGATCCGGGAATTTTATCTGATCTTTCCGCTCTGGGATACGGCGCTCCATACGCTGAACGGATTCCTGGCTGCGGCGATCGGCTTTTCTCTGGTGGATCTGCTGAATCGGAGCGAGCGTACGGTCTTCAATCTGTCGCCGATCTTTACCGCGATCGTGGCGTTCTGCTTTTCCATGACCATCGGCGTGGTGTGGGAATTCTTTGAGTTCGGCATGGATCAGCTGGCCGGATTTGATATGCAGAAAGACACGGTGATCCATGTACTCCGTTCGGTGACGCTGGATTCGGCGGGACACAATGTCCCCTATGAGATCAGCGGGATTACGGAAACGGTCGTGAACGGACAGGAACTGGGAGTGGGAGGCTATCTTGACATCGGGCTGATCGACACGATGCAGGATCTGATCGTCAATTTTATCGGTGCGTTTGTATTTTCGGTGATCGGTTTCTTCTATGTTAAAAACCGCGGGAAGGGGAAGCTTGCAGGACGGTTTATTCCGCGCAGAAAGGCGAAGGACAGAGATTTCCTGAAGATCGCGAGAGAAAACAGACGGCAGAACGCAGACGAAAAGGCGGAGCCGGAGTCGTGTTTAGGAGCGGCGTCTGATAAGAAAGACGGCTTTCCACAGGAGAAAGATCAGGAAAGCGCCGAGGATCGTGCAGGCGATGTATAGCAGGATGACGGGATTATTGCCGAGAACGGGGACAAGATCCCGGAAGATGATCTGCTGCATTCTGTAATCGGGATTGATGTAGAACAGATTGATCTTGCCATACTGATCGAGAAACAGATTCAGAAGTACGGCGGCAAGGCAGCAGCCAAGATATAAAAAAGTACTGTAAAGAAAGGAGCGCAGCGGGAATGCGCGTGAGAGCGTGCGGGAAAACAGCGCCTTCCGGATGCCGCAGAACAGATGCAGATATACAGCGCCGGCGGCGATCCCTGTTATGATGAGAAGGATATGCCAGATATAGGAAAAAGCGGTGAGCGCGGGAAGCGGATAGTGCAGGCCGGTGGTATCTGCAAAGACGGCTATCCCGCCAAGCGGACAATAACTCATGAGGAATGCAAGCAGCGTCTGACGGGAAAGCGGCCGGCGCAGCCATGGGTATATCAGGAGCAGGTACATGGGAATGCTGCAGAGCTGGAACGGGAAATACCACCAGTTATACCGGCCGCCGCCCAGGATAAAAGTCAGTGTGAGCTGTTTCCATATCTCGCCGCAGAGCATGAGGATGCCGCATATGAAAAAGAAAATATCCGTTCTGGCATGTTTCATGCGTATCGCCTCCTCCCTGACAGATATGATTTTACTGAGTCTGATACCATTATAGCGCAATCATGAGGATATTTATACGAAAACACCGTCTGATAGTAAACACTAACAAGAAAAGTGTAAGAAGAGCCTGAAAATAGTATACAAAACAAACAAAAATGTGCATCGCATATCAGGGCCTGATTGTGCATGTTTTCAGCGAATCGGATTCGGCTGAAAAACGACTGCAAAAATGCAATGAATTGTGAATAAAAGATCAATGGGAAAAAGCAGAGAAAAAGGACAAAATGAAATAAAAAATGCCATGGATATTAAAAAGGAAACAGCCATCTGGAAATGTTGACAAATTTTGCATCGGGGCGTAATATTTAGACATCTTTCTGGGGAGCACCCCGGGGAGAGGCGGCCGAACTGATAAAGTGAAAAGAAGGATTTAGGGGGTTCAAAGAGGAACAACTCTTTTTTTTATGCCCAAATCCCGGCTTCACTAAGGCAGTCCGGTTTTTTGATCGAAATTAAATGAATAAAGGAGGAGAGCAATACGGAAAATCTGACAGAAACACTGATGGAAGAACTGAGCTGTGAGACAGTATTCAGCCTTCCGGTGGTGGGCGGGATTTCCGAGTCCGTGGTCGTGACCTGGATCATTATGGCTGTGCTTGTCATTGCCTCCGTGCTCCTGACGAGGAACTTAAGCGTTGAGAATCCCGGCAAGGTACAGCTGATGCTGGAAGCGGGGATCAGCTGGGCGCAGGAGTTCTTCGAGGGGATCATCGGGAAAGAGGCGAAGCGGTATGGGCCGTATCTGATCACGATCCTGATTTATCTGGCAGCAGCCAATACACTGGCGCCGCTGTTCGGATTTAAACCGCCGACCAAAGATCTGAATGTAACGGCAGCCCTGGCGGTCATGAGCATGTGCCTGATCGAATTCTCGGGCATCCGTAAAAACGGGGTAAAGCACTGGGTAAAGCATTTTGCCGAGCCGGTTCCGGTCGTGGCGCCGATCACAGTACTGGAGATCGTGATACGGCCGCTGTCGCTCTGTATGCGGCTCTTCGGAAACATGCTGGCCGGGTTCGTGGTGCTGGAGCTTCTGAAGTTCTTTGTGCCGCTGATCGTGCCCATCCCGGTAAGTTTTTATTTTGACATCTTCGACGGTCTGCTGCAGGCATATGTATTCGTATTCCTGACGGCGCTGTTTATGACTGAAGAGATGGAGTAGCAAATCATTAACAATAATAGGAAAAAGGAGATTAAAATCATGGAAACAATCATTGCAATCGGAGCAGCTATCGCAGTACTGACAGGTATCGGAGCAGGTGTAGGCATCGGCATCGCAACAGGAAAGGCAGCTGAAGCGATCGCCAGACAGCCGGAGGCGGAGAGCAAGATCAGCAAGAACCTGATCCTCGGATGTGCGCTTGCAGAGGCAACTGCAATCTATGGCTTCATCATCGGACTTCTGATCATTATCCTTCTGTAAATCCAGGCATATGACAGAAGACGATTACATGAAAGGTGGGCTTAAAAGGTGATTTCAATAAATCTGAACCTTGTGTGGACCATAATCAATCTCATCGTTCTCTATCTTCTGCTGAAGCATTTCCTCATCGGCCCGGTGACAAACATTATGGAGCAGAGACGGAAGATGATCGAAGATGGTTTTAAGAATGCGCAGACCGCGCAGGACGATGCCAACAGACTGAAACAGGAATATGAGTCGGCTCTGAGCGGAGCGCGCCAGGAGTCCGTACAGATCGTGGAAGACGCCAGAAAGAGCGCAAGGGCGGAATACGACCGGATCGTCAGTGAGGCGGATGAGAAAGCGGGAAGCATGATCGAAGCGGCAAAAGAAAGCGTGCGCACAGAGCGCGAGCAGACAATGAAAGAACTGAAGTCACAGATCGCAGGGCTTGCCGCGGCGTCGGCGGCGCGCATCATCGGCGGACATGCGGACGAGAAAGGCAACAGCGCCCTGTACGACCAGTTCCTGAGAGAAGCAGGTGAGGGCAATGGCAATGCAGACTGATAAAATAATATGCTGTTCAGCGCCGGCGGTTTCTTACGGAACGGTACTGGCGGGAATGGATATTACAGAAGAGAGCGTGCAGAAAACCAGGGAAATCCTGGAGGCTGTGCCGCAGCTAGAGGAACTGTTCCTGAATCCGACTGTGCCTCAGCAGAAGAAACTGGATGTGATCGGCCGGGTGTTCCCGGAAGAGATGCATGCGTTTTTGAAAACGGTGTGCACTCATCACAGGATGGATCTGCTGGGAGAGATCTTTGCAGCATATGACAGATGCAGGGATGAGAGCGGACGGACTGTCCGTGCGGTGCTCACGTGTGTGGATGTGCCGGATGCGGAGCAGAAGAAGGGAATGGAAGATTTCCTCTGCAGGAAATACGGCGCAGATCAGGCACTGATCGAGATCCGTCAGGATGCTTCCCTGCTGGGCGGCTTCATTCTCCGTGCGGGAAGCGATGAGTATGACTGGAGCATGAAAGGACGTCTGGACAGGCTGACAGAAGCGCTTGCCGGACGATAAACATACCTGGAGGTGAACATAGGTGAGTTCAATCAACTCAGATGAGATTATCTCGATCCTTAAGGAGGAAATCGAGAATTTTGATAAAATGAGCAGAGACAGTGAAGTCGGTACTGTCATTTCTGTGGGCGACGGGATCGCTTCGATCTACGGGATCGACCATGCCATGTACGGGGAGATCCTTACATTCGAGAACGGACTGAAGGGAATGGTCCAGGATATCCGCAAGGATTCGATCGGATGCATCCTCTTTGGAAGCGATACGGAGATCCGTGAGGGAACGAAAGTATCCCGCACGGGCAAACGCGCCGGTGTGCCGGTCGGCGATCAGTACGTCGGCAGGGTTGTCAATGCGCTCGGGGAAGCGATTGACGGACGCGGCGATATTGAAGCGGACGATTACCGTCCCGTTGAGCAGGAAGCGCCGGGCATTGTGGACCGGAAGTCTGTAAGCGAGCCAATGGAGACGGGCATCCTTTCCATTGATGCGATGTTCCCCATCGGCCGGGGACAGCGTGAACTGATCATTGGCGACCGGCAGACCGGAAAGACTTCGATCGCACTGGATACCATCCTGAATCAGAAAGGCAAAGATGTGATCTGTGTGTATGTGGCGATCGGGCAGAAGGCCTCAACAGTGGCGAAGGTCGTTAATACGCTGAAGACACACGGCGCTATGGATTATACGATCGTTGTTTCGTCTACCGCAAGCGATTGTGCGCCGCTGCAGTATATCGCGCCGTATTCCGGTACGGCGATGGCGGAACATTTTATGCACCAGGGCAAAGACGTGCTGATCGTCTACGATGATCTTTCCAAGCATGCGGTAGCGTACCGTGCGCTGTCTCTGCTGCTGGGACGTTCTCCGGGACGGGAGGCCTATCCCGGCGATGTATTTTATCTGCATTCCAGGCTGCTGGAGCGTTCCAGCCGTCTGAGCGAAGAGAAAGGCGGCGGATCCATTACGGCGCTGCCGATCATTGAGACGCAGGCGGGGGATGTTTCCGCATATATCCCGACTAACGTGATCTCTATCACAGACGGACAGATCTTCCTGGAAAGCGGACTTTTTGCTTCCGGTATGCGTCCGGCGGTAAACGTGGGACTTTCCGTATCCCGTGTGGGCGGTGCAGCACAGGCGAAGGCCATGAAAAAGGCGTCCGGAAGCATCCGTATCGACCTGGCACAGTACCGGGAGATGGAAGTATTTACCCAGTTCAGTTCGGATCTGGATGCGGCTACGAAAGAACAGCTGGAGTATGGAAGCGGACTGATGGAGCTTTTGAAGCAGCCGCTTTACCATCCGCTTTCTCTGCACGAGAAGGTGATCACGCTCTGCGCGGCAACGCATAAAGTTATGCTGGGCATCGATAAAAAGCAGATCAAACAATTCCAGCTTGATATGCTGACTTACTTTGATTCCGCTCATCCGGAGATCGGACAGGAGATCGAGGAGAAGAAAGTGCTGTCCGATGAACTGATCGAAACGATCGTGGAGACAGCGAAGGCGTTCAGGGAGAGCAGGTGATAAAATGGCGAATATCAGAGAGATACAGAGCCGGATCAACAGCGTGAAGGACACGATGAAGATCACCAACGCGATGTATATGATCTCTTCTTCCAAGCTGACTCATGCAAAGAAGAAGCTGGCGGACACAGAGCCGTATTTCTATGCCCTGCAGGGAGAGATCTCCCGTATCCTCCGCCATCTTCCGGAACTGAGGCACAGTTATTTTGCCCAGCGTGAGAAGATCCCGAAAGACCAGCGTAAGATCGGATCCATTGTTGTGACGGCGGATAAAGGTCTGGCCGGTGCTTATAACCATAATATCGTCAAACTGGAGGAGGAGATCCTGTCAAAACCCGGGATCCACAAACTCTTTATCGTAGGTGAACTGGGGCGGCATTACTTTGCGAAGCGCGGCGTAGAGATCGATACAAATTTTCAGTATACTGTGCAGAAGCCGACCATGCACCGGGCGAGGGATATTTCCGGTGTGCTTCTGGATCAGTTTGAAAAAGGGGAACTTGATGAGATCTATATCGTGTATACAAGGATGGAGAATTCTGTCCAGTCCGAGGCGGAAGTGATCAAACTCCTCCCGCTGGAGCGGAGCTCGTTTAATGAAATGACCATGCCTCTGAACGTACACAGGGAATCCATCGAACTCTATCCGTCGGCGGAGGCGGTGATGGACAGCATCGTTCCGAACTATGTGACCGGAATGATCTACGGCTGTCTGGTCGAGGCTTACGCCAGCGAGCATAACGCCCGCATGATGGCAATGAAGTCCGCGACTGACAGTGCACAGAGCCTGATACACGATCTGTCGATCCTCTATAACCGGGCGCGTCAGGCGGCGATCACGCAGGAGATCACTGAGGTGTGCGCCGGCGCAAGGGCGCAGCAGAAGTAAGACAGTTACATTTCTTTGAGAAGAAAGTGAGAATGAATATGAATAAAGGAAGAATCACGCAGGTCATGGGGCCTGTCGTTGACGTAGTATTTGAAGACGGCGAACTTCCCTTTATCAAAGATGCACTTGAAGTTGAGAATAACGGGAAGAAATGCATCATGGAAGTTGCCTCCCATCTCGGCAACAACGAGGTGCGCTGCCTGATGCTGGCGGCCAGCGAGGGACTTCACAAGGACATGGAGGTTACGGCTACAGGCGCGGGCATTAAAGTGCCGGTGGGCGAGAAGACGCTGGGACGTCTTTTCAATGTGCTGGGCGAAACCATTGATGACGGAGAGAGGATTACGGACTCCGAAGAGTGGGTGATCCACAGAGATCCGCCGACTTTTGAAGAACAGAGTCCGGTGGTGGAGATCCTGGAGACAGGAATTAAAGTCATCGACCTTCTGGCGCCTTACGCAAAAGGCGGCAAGATCGGTCTCTTCGGCGGCGCCGGCGTGGGCAAGACCGTGCTGATCCAGGAACTGATCCGCAACATTGCCACAGAGCATGGCGGATACTCTATCTTTACCGGAGTCGGAGAGCGTTCCCGTGAGGGAAATGACCTCTGGACCGAGATGAAAGAATCCGGCGTACTGGAGAAAACAGCCCTGGTGTTCGGACAGATGAACGAGCCGCCCGGAGCGCGTATGCGTGTGGCTGAGACAGGCCTTACGATGGCGGAGTATTTCCGTGACGAAGAGCACCGGAACGTGCTGCTCTTTATCGATAATATTTTCCGTTTCACACAGGCAGGCTCTGAGGTGTCTGCACTGCTTGGCCGTATGCCGTCAGCCGTGGGATACCAGCCTACGCTGGCAACAGAGATGGGCGAACTGCAGGAGCGTATTGCTTCTACGAAGAACGGATCCGTTACATCGGTGCAGGCCGTTTATGTGCCGGCCGATGACCTGACTGACCCGGCTCCGGCAACGACTTTCGCACATCTGGACGCGACTACCGTACTTTCCCGTAAGATCGTGGAGCAGGGAATCTATCCGGCGGTGGATCCGCTGGAGTCCAGTTCCCGCATCCTGGAGGCGGATGTGGTCGGAGAAGAGCATTACGAAGTAGCGAACAAGGTTATTGCTATCCTTCAGAAATACAAAGAACTGCAGGATATCATCGCTATCCTTGGTATGGAAGAACTTTCCGATGAAGATAAAGCGACCGTTATGCGTGCGCGTAAGATTCAGAGATTCCTCTCCCAGCCGTTCTTTGTGGCGGAGACATTTACAGGGATCCCGGGTAAATATGTGCCTCTGAAAGAGACGATCCGCGGTTTTAAAATGATCATTGACGGTGAGATGGATGAATATCCGGAGTCAGCGTTCTTTAATGTAGGAACGATCGATGATGTGATCGCCAAAGCGAAAGCGGAAACTGCGGAAGCGTAAGGCGGCGGAATAGAACAGGAGTGTATGCGGTATGGATACATTTGGTCTGAAGATCATAGCAAGTGATAAAGTATTTTACGAGGGACGCTGCAGGAAGCTCGTCATTCCTGCGCCGGACGGCGAGAAGGGGATCCTTGCCAACCACGAGAATATGGTCATCGCCATTGTCGTGGGTACGGCAAAGGTCCAGCTGGCAGGCGAGGACGAGTGGAAGGACCTGGCGGTGGGTTCCGGATTCGCGGAGATCGTCAACAACCGTGTGACGCTTCTGGTGGATACGGCGGAGCGGCCGGAGGATATCGATGTGCGCCGCGCCAGGGAACAGCAGGAGCGCGCCGAGGAACAGATGCGCCAGAAGCAGAGCATCCAGGAGTATTATCACACCCAGGCATCGCTTGCCCGCGCCATGAACCGTCTGAGGGTGGCCAAAGATAAGCGGTGGAGCGGACTGTAGGTGCCTGTAAGATAATATTGTTGAGAAGTGGAAGAGAATGTCATGTTTTACGGATATTCTCTTCTTTTTTGTTTTTAAACAAAAAGAGGCATGGCTACCCAGGCAGCTATGCCTCAAAATGTTATTCTATTCAGCTTCTGCCGCGTCCTCATCCTCTGTCTCTGCCGCAGCGCCTCGTACTTCTGTAACGGTTACGACGGTTGCTTCCGGATCGGTTGTCAGATCGACGTCTTTATCTTTTGCGATATCAAGATCTGCCACACGGATCGTATCCCCGACTTTCAGGTCCCCGATATCCAGCTCGATCTTCTCGACCAGAGCGGACGGAAGGGCCTTGAAGTCAACTTCGTGCAGCATCTGCTGCGGAACGCCGGCAACCAGTTTGTCTGCATTGATCAGATGGATCTCTGCGGATGAATGTACCTTCTCCGTGCTTACGAGCGCCTGGAAGTCCATCTCATCGACTCCGCCTTTGAGGGGATTGAAATCTACCTCTTTGATCAGCGCGTCATAGGTCTGTCCGTCAACAGTAAGGGCAACTCTGCCGCCTTTTCCCTCGGTCTTAAGGAGCTTCTCCACATCGCCCTTTAACATCTTGAGGGGAATGGATTCTTTCATCTCACGGCCGAAGATGCAGCCTGTAACAAATCCTTCGTGTCTAAGTTTTTTGGCTTTGATTGACATGTCTCTTTTTTCAGCTTTTAAAGTATTCATTTATCTTTTCCTCCAATCACTGAATGAATCACGCTTAGCAGCCTTCAACTCTTTTTGCAGGTGGGTGTTGTTAAGTGTATTTCTTTGTTACACCTACAGTATAGCACCGTTGTCAAGGGGTGATTTACAAGAAAAAATCCATGTGTTAAGATAAAAAGGCAGAAATGGATCAGAAGATCCGGGAAAGGCAGGATTTATAACAGATGAGACTGATGATCGCGTCAGATATACACGGGTCGGCCCTGTACTGCCGGCAGATGCTGGATGCATATGAGAGAGAAGGGGCGGACCGTCTGCTCCTGCTGGGGGATATTCTCTATCACGGACCGAGGAACGACCTGCCGGAAGGCTATGCGCCGAAGGAAGTGATCGCCATGCTGAATCCGGTGAAGGATAATCTGCTCTGTGTCCGGGGAAACTGTGATACAGAGGTGGATCAGATGGTGCTTGACTTCCCGATCCTGGCGGATTACTGTTTCCTGGAACTGCCGGACGGGGCGGGCGGGACGTTTTCCGTCTTCGCCACCCACGGGCATGTGCATCATCCGGCCAGCCTCCCGCCGCTCAAAGACGGCGATATCCTGCTGAACGGACATACGCATATCCCGGCGTGCGAGGAGATCATGGACATGGACGGACATACATACCGTTACCTGAATCCGGGCTCGGTCTCCATCCCGAAGGAGGGATCGGCCCACAGCTATATGATCTTTGAGGACGGGACATTTTACTGGAAAAATATGCAGGGGGAGGAATACAGACAATGGAAGACCGCTTCGCGCTCCTGATCGATGCGGACAATGTATCCGCGAAATACATCCAGCCGATCCTGGATGAACTTTCAAAATACGGAAATGTGACTTATAAGAGGATATACGGAGACTGGACACGGCCCAACAGCGCCAGCTGGAAGGAGGAACTGCTCCAGAACTCCATCACGCCGATCCAGCAGTTCAGCTATACCCACGGCAAGAACGCCACGGATTCGGCCATGATCATTGATGCCATGGACATGCTCTACACGAGCGAACTGGAAGGGTTCTGCCTGGTGTCCAGCGACAGCGACTTCACGCGGCTTGCCAGCCGGCTGAGGGAGAGCGGCAAGACGGTGATCGGCATGGGAGAGAATAAGACGCCGTCGCCCTTCAGAAAGGCGTGCGATATCTTCACTGAGCTGGAACTGCTGCTGGAAGACAGCACCATGGAGAAAGAGGAGCACGAGGAGAAGAGCGCTTCTCACGGAAGCCGGGGGAAGGAGAAGAAGCAGAGCGCTGTTTCTAAGGAACAGATCGAGGAGGCGGTTGTCCGGATCATCACGGAGAACCAGAATGACGACCGGGAGACCGGGCTGGGCGAGGTGGGAAGCCGTCTGGTCAAGCTTTATCCGGACTTTGACGTGCGCCGTTACGGATACAGCCTGCTGTCCAAGTTCCTGGAGACGCTGCCGAAGCTGAAACTGGACCAGACCGGCACCCAGGTGACGGTGTCCCTCTATGAGGACCGGAGCCGCAAGGAGATGCTGGAAGAGTTTATCATGGGCCAGATCAGAAGCGGCGGGAAATACGGGATATCCCTCAGTTCCCTGGGCAACCGGATCCGTCTGCAGTTCGGGGACTTTAAAGTAAGGGATTACGGGTATTCCCAGTTTAAACAGTATATCCAGAGCTTTCCGGGCGTGGAGCTTACGGACGACGGGGAGCGGACAAGGGCGGTTTACCGCGGCTGAAAAAATAAAGAGTAATTTTAGATATGGAAGAACTACAGAAAATATTTGAAACGGTTTTAAATAAAGATTTCATCCGTGCGGTCATCAGCAACCCGCGGGAGAAAGGCGGGATCGTCAAAGTGAAGATCCGCCCGCTGAAACTGAAAGGGCAGCTGGCCTTTCAGTTTGAGTCTTTTACGGCGAAACAGGCGTTCCACAAAAATCTGGACCGTGATGCGGCAGTGCAGGAGCTGTCCGGCTGCGCCGGGGAGTTCCGCCAGATGCAGATCGAGACGGCGGATGCGGAGTATACGGTGCTGATCAGTAAAAAAGGGAAGGCCACGATAAAGCGGAAGCAGCGCAGAGAGAAGGCGCAGGCGGCGGACCTGTCCCACAACCGGCGGAAGAGATACATTCTCGAAGAAGGGAAATTCGTGCCTTTTCTCCATGATCTCGGAGTGATGGCGGAGGACGGGAAGATCGTCCGGTCGCGGACGGACAAGTTCCGGCAGATCAACCGGTTCCTTGAGTTTATCGAGGATATCCTGCCGCAGCTTGACCGGGACAGGGAACTTACGATCCTTGACTTCGGGTGCGGAAAGTCGTATCTTACATTTGCCATGTATTATTATCTGCATGAGCTGAAAGGTTATGATATCCGCATTGTCGGGCTGGATCTGAAAGAGGATGTGATCCGGCACTGAAGCCGGCTGGCAGAGCAGTACGGTTATGACAAGCTTACATTCCTTACCGGCGACATCGCGGATTATGACGGCGTGGATCAGGTGGATATGGTCGTCACGCTCCATGCCTGCGATACGGCCACGGACTACGCGCTTGCCAAGGCGGTCGGCTGGAATGCGAAAGTGATCCTTTCGGTGCCGTGCTGCCAGCATGAACTGAATGCGCAGTTTTCTGCCAGTGGCGGGAGCGGAGACGGACTTCTGGCCCCGGTAATGGACTATGGACTTCTGCGGGAGCGGTTTGCCGCCCTTGTGACGGACGGCCTGCGCGCGAAATATCTGGAGCGCGCCGGGTATGAGACCCAGGTGCTGGAGTTCATTGATATGGAGCATACCCCGAAAAATATCCTGCTCCGCGCGGTGAAGAGAAACGGGGATAAAAGAAAGAATACTGCCGCAGAAAGCGCAGCGGTGCGCAGGGCGGCGGATGATATCGTGAAATGTGAACAGTTTCTGCAGGCATCGCCTACACTGGGACGCCTGCTTTCAGATATAGAGGGAGAATAAATCATAATGAGGAATCGCATCATCAAAGCAGGGGTGCTGGCGGCAGTGTTTGTTCTTGCGCTTGTGGTCAGCAGCCTGCTTATCAACAGAGGAACAGACGACAAGATCGTAAATATGGGATCGCCCTCCCTGCCGCGTATTTCATTTTTCGTGGGAGATACAGAGGTGAATCCCCTTCCGGGTTATACCCGGGACATGGATATTACCGCCATGCGGGATACGATCATTCCTCTGGGAACAGATGGCAGTCTCCGGATCCGGATCGGAGACAGCGGTGATACGGTCGATTCGATCCGCTATGAAGTGTATTCGCTCGACGGTGAGGACCGGTATATAGAGGGGAAGGCGGATCTGCCGGAAGAGAACGGACAGGCAGTGCTTGATATCGGAAACATCCTGTCGCCTGAGAACCGGGAGGCAGTGCTGAAGATCAGCCTTTCCATGGGAGAGGAGACGGCCGGTTATTATACGAGGATTGCTTTGCCGGAGGATATTACGACAGCAGAATGTCTGGCATATGCCCAGTCCTTTCACACGGATGCACTGACGAAACAGAATACGGAAGAGATGGACAGCCACCTGGAGCCGGGGGAGGCGACGGACAATACGACATATCAGACGGTCAATATCCATTCCAATATTAATCATGTACAGTGGGGCGATCTTGCGCCGGAAGTGGTGGGAGATGTGGAATGGAGCATCAAGGAGAGCAATACTGTCTATACTTCGATCCTGGCAAACTATCAGGTATCATGCAAGGATGAGGACGGACAGGCGGCGCTCTACAATGTCAGGGAATTTTTCCGTGTGCGTTCTCTTAAGGGAACCATTTATCTTCTGGACTATAACAGGGATATGGAGAGAGTATTCCGGGGAAATACAGATGAATTCAGTGAGAACGGGATCCTGTTCGGGATTGCGTCTGATGATATCCAGTACACTGCAAACAAGGATGAAACGATCGTGGCATTCGTGCAGGAGAGAAACCTCTGGCTGTACAACGGGGAGAGCGGCGAACTGACACAAGTGTTCAGTTTCGCCGATCAGGAAGGCCGTGATATGCGCAGCAGGAATGATCAGCATGCCGTGCGCATTATCAGTATGGAAAACAACGGGGATCTGTCCTTTATGGTATACGGATATATGAACTGCGGCACTCATGAAGGAGAAGTGGGAGTCGGAGTCTATAATTTCAGTGCAGACAGTAATGTGATCGAAGAGCAGGCGTTTATACCGAGTACGAAATCCTATGCGATCGCAGCGGATGAGCTGGGGAAAATGGTTTATTATAACCACAGCGAGTCGCTGCTTTATGTGCTTGCCAGCGGTACGCTGTATCAGATCGATCTGGATAAAGAGGAACAGACGGTGCTTGCAGAGGAACTTACGGAAGAGCAGTATGCGGTTTCTGATGACGGGCATCAGGTGGCTTATCAGACACAGAATGATTCCGGAGCGAGCCGTCTTGTGGTTATGGATCTCCGGAGCGGCAGCAGTCAGAATGTGGATGCTGAAGGCGGTGAATCTCTCCGCCCGCTTGGATTTATCCACGGCGATTTTATTTTCGGAAGATATGATCCGGATGATTCCGGAGTGACAGTTGCAGGCGAAGAAATCTGTCCGATGTATGAGATTGAGATCCGGAATGAGGCGGGAGAAACGGAAGCGGAATACAGCTTTGCCGACCAGGGGATCTATACGACGGATATCCTGATCCAGGACAATCAGATCACACTGGACCGTGTTTCCGGAGGCGGCGGCCAGTATCAGGCTGCTGCGCAGGAGTATATAACCAACAATCAGGAACGCAGCGACAGTACGATAACGCTGGGAACCTATTATACAGATCAGAATGAAACGCAGACGATGCTCAGCTTTGCCGACGGACTTCCGGATGTGGAGCCGGAATATATCAGACCGGGGCAGATCGTCTCTGGTGAACCGCTTACGGTTACGATCAGCGGAGGCAGCGAAAAAGAAGAATTCTATGTGTACGGTATGGGCGAACTGCTTGATATCTACGACAGAGCCGGATATGCCGTGCAGCGTGCAAGCGAAATATCGGCAGTCGTGATTTCATCCGAACAGGCCTATGTCTGGGAGAGCGGAAACCGGGATCTTGCGTATTCAACAGATGCGGCAGCTTTCCAGAAAAACAGCGGGGAATCATCCATGGAGGCGTGTGAGAGATATATGGAGCAGTATAATGCGCATCAGATTGATCTGACAGGCTGCACGCTGGATCAGATGCTCTATGTGATCAACCGTGGCTGCCCGATGATCGCCATGACCGGTGCGGATCATGCGGTCCTGCTGACCGGTTATACAACAACGGACATCACGTATATTGATCCCGACGACGGACAGATCCATACTGTGGGCCAGGGAGATATGAAAGCTGCGGCAGAAGCAGCCGGAAATGTATTTATCGGTTATATAAAATAGAAGAAAAGGGCAAGGCCCGGAACGGAAGAAAAAGGTATGGAAATATTTTCAATGATCGTGTCTCTGTTGAGCGGAGTGGCGCTGTTCCTGTATGGAATGATGCTGATGGGGGACGCGCTGAAGCTGGTGGCAGGCAACAAACTGGAGGCGTTTCTCTATAAGATGACGAATACTCCTCTGAAAGGAGTTGCACTGGGGGCGGGCGTAACCTGCGTGATCCAGTCGTCCTCCGCGACGACAGTTATGGTGATCGGATTTGTGAATTCCATGATGATGAAACTCAGACAGGCGATCAGCATCATCATGGGCGCGAATATCGGAACGAGCATCACGGGATGGATCCTCTGTCTGTCTTATATCGACGGATCCAGCGGCATCGCGAAGATCCTGTCTACTGCAACGATCACGGCGGCCGTCGCTGTTGGTGGGATCATCCTCCGCATGTTCTGCAAAAGGTCAGTATATAAAAATGTGGGCAATATCATGCTCGGGTTCGCAATCCTGATGTTCGGGATGCAGACTATGAGCGGTGCGGTTGAACCGCTCAGAGAGAATGAAATCTTTATCAACATGCTGACGATGTTTTCCAATCCGCTGATGGGCATTCTTGTGGGTATCCTGTTTACGGCGGTGATTGTGCGAGAATCTGAAACACAGTCATGTGATCCGGCTCAGCAACGGGACGTGCGGACTGGAGCAGGGAGCGGTCTTTAATGATATACTCAACAGTTTCTCAAGGATTGCGGCTCACTGCGCGGGCGTGGCGGTTGCGCTGATGAAATCTGAAGAGAACGGGGATGACATCCACATCCATGATTCCCGGGTATATGCCGGGAATGACCGTGAGTATCATGAATATTATGAAGAATACCACAGCAAATATAACATTACGGTAAGCGAAAGCCATATGCGGAGCATGGAGCCGGAGGAAGTTGAGTAGAGGCTCAGATAAAATCGAATAAATCAGAATGAAAAAAGCGGCAGACCGGATCGACCGGACTGCCGTTTTTTAACATTATTGTATCGCAATTTATGCTCTGTCAGCAAAGAGGATGCCTTTATATCTGACAAGCGCAGCATGCAGGATCAGTCCCAGGACTCCGCAGGAGATGATCTCGCCGATGCCTACGGTCAGCATCATAAACGGGATCGGAAGCGGTGTCATGTAGGCGTATTTCAGTACGAAAGGTACGATGACCGTGTTGGCGATGATGGGCGGAAGCGGAGCCAGGAAACGGCTGTGGTTCCGGAGCATCCATGTGAAGACCGCACCGATCAGGGTTGCCAGGCTTCCGAAGATGATGTCCGGAAGGACGCATCCGCCGAGGATGTTGCTGAGCAGGCATCCTAAAAATACGCCTGGGATTGCTGCGGGGGTAAATACCGGAAGAATCGTCAGCGCCTCGGATATCCGGACCTGCACTTCTCCGTAGCTGAATGATGCGCCGAGCAGGGTCAGCACAACGTAGATGGCGGCGATCATGGCCGCCTGTGCGATGAAACGCACGCGTGACTGTTGATCTTTCTTCATGATTCTGTTCTCCTTTAGTATTTTTTTAACGTGTGGAAGGTCTCGAACACACGGCACATTTTACGGCGGTGACCGCCGGCAGACCTTAAAAGACCTTGGTTTTAGACGGGTCTGCAACGTGGGATAGTATAACACGGCAATAATACAAAATCAAGAAAAGTACCAAAAAAGCACAAAATTGGAAAATAAAAGCGTTTTATCACGTGACGGACAGGCGGCTTAGAAGGCGATTCCGGCAGATACAGACAAGTGAAGTGGAAAAAGCCGCTCTGGGAATCGAACAAGTGGTTGCTGCCTATTGCCCGATGTGGTAGGATATGGACAGGAACAATCGTGTTGCAGGGTGGCTGACCTCTATTCTACATAGAATGGGGGTGGTGCTGATGGACAAGAAACCGTTTGATTTTAAAGATCTGATGGCATTTGGAATGTTCATTCTGGCATTGCTGACATTCGTTTTCACGTTTATCAGATGATGTTATAAGCATAGAAAAACCACCCCGAAACTTTGACCGGTAGCAGGGTGGCATTTCTATTTACCATTTTGTGAGGTCAACCCCTTGTGGGCGGTTGTTCCTTTTGCACCTTTAATATAGCATATTCGGAATAGCGGTGCAAGATATTACTTAGAATTTCCAGAGGCTGCCTGCTGTCCGATATGATATGGACAGGAATAATCGTGTCGCAGGGTGGCTGACCTCTGTTTTTTGTTTGCCGGTTGCGTTTTCCTGTTTTCTGCCCTATAATAAACCCGGATCAGACAAGATAAGGCAAAGGAGAAAGGGGGCAGTTTATGCTGAAAGGGAAGACCGTCCTTGTGGGCGTGTCCGGCAGCATCGCGGCGTACAAGACGGCGTATCTTGCCAGTGCGCTGAAGAAGCTACAGGCGGATGTGCACGTGCTGATGACGCAGAATGCCGTGAACTTTATCAATCCGATCACATTCGAGACGCTGACCGGCAATAAGTGTCTGGTGGACACCTTTGACCGGAATTTTGAGTTCAGCGTGGAGCACGTATCGCTGGCAAAACAGGCGGACGTGGTGATGATCGCTCCAGCGAGCGCCGACGTGATCGGCAAGATCGCCCACGGTATCGCGGACGATATGCTGACGACAACGGTGATGGCCTGCAGATGCAAGAAGATCATCGCGCCGGCCATGAACACGAATATGTTCGAGAATCCTATCGTTCAGGATAATCTGGAGACGCTGCGCCGCTACGGGTACGAGGTCATCAGCCCGGCGGTGGGATATCTGGCGTGCGGGGATACGGGCGCGGGCAAGATGCCGGAGCCGGAGCTTCTGCTGGAATACATCCTGCAGGAGACCGCCTGTGAGAAGGATATGGCCGGACTGAAGGTCCTGGTGACCGCCGGGCCGACGCAGGAAGCCATCGACCCGGTGCGGTATATCACGAACCACTCCACCGGAAAGATGGGATATGCCATCGCGAAAATAGCGGCGAGACGCGGCGCGGACGTGACGCTTGTGAGCGGGGAGACCGCGCTTGAGAAACCGGTATTCGTACAGACCGTTCCGGTGAAGTCGGCGGAGGAAATGTTCGAGGCGGTGACGCAGCGCTCACCGGAGCAGGACATCATTATCAAGGCTGCTGCGGTGGCCGATTACCGGCCGAAAGTCACGAGCAGTCAGAAGGTCAAGAAGGCGGAAGGAGAGCTGGTGCTGGAGCTGGAGCGCACGCAGGACATCCTTGCGTATCTGGGCGGACACCGGCAGCCGGGACAGATCCTGTGCGGATTTGCCATGGAGACGGAGAATCTGCTGGAGAATGCCCGGAAGAAGCTTGAAAAGAAGCATCTCGACATGATCGTGGCCAACAGCCTGCGCGTGGAGGGCGCCGGCTTCGGAGGCGACACGAATGTGGTGACCCTGGTCACAGGATCGGAGGAGATCTCACTCGGGAAATTATCAAAAGAGGAGACAGCCGGAAAGATTCTTGACCGGATCATGAAACTGAGAGAAGCGAAGTAACAGAGAAACAGAGACTCATGTATTGTATCCCCGGACGGGGAATGATAACAGGGAGGACAATAACTATGAACAATTCAATACAGAAACATGCAGGAAGCAGATACAGTACCATAAGCATGGTCCAGGTGGCGATCTTCGGCGCGATCATATGCATTATGGCCTTTACCCCCTTTCTTGGCTATATACCGCTGGGATTTACACGGGCGACCATTATCCACATCCCGGTCATTATCGCTTCACTGCTGATGGGACCGAAGAAGGGCGGCGCGCTCGGATTTCTTTTCGGCCTGACAAGTTTTATCAATAATACGGTGAATCCGACGGTCACGTCGTTCGTTTTCACGCCCTTTTACAATCTGGGCGAATTCAGCGGCGGGATCGGGAGCGTGATCATCTGCTTCATCCCGCGCATCCTGGTGGGGATCGTTCCGTTTTATATCTATAAGCTGGTTATGCGGTTTGTCAGTGAAGAAACGAAGAAGAAGGGCGTATCGTGCATCGGCCTGGTGCTGGCGGGCATATCGGGCGCGCTGGTGAACACCCTGCTGGTCATGAACATGATCTTTCTCTTCTTCAGAGATGCGTATGCGCAGGCAAATGAAGTGGCGTCTTCGGCGGTGTACACATTCATCCTGTCCGTGATCGGCATGAATGGCGTGCCTGAAGCCATTGTTGCAGGGATCCTGACGCTTTGCATTGGGAAGGTGCTGATGAAGAAGAATATAAGGGAAAGGCTGGGTTTTTAGTTATGATCCTGGCAGTTGATATCGGCAATACAAATATCGTGATCGGGTGCATCAATGGGAAAGACTGCGCGTTTGTGGAACGGCTTTCCACGGTCCGCACGAAGACGGAGCTGGAGTATGCCATTGATATTAAAAATGTACTTGACATTTATCATATTAAACGCACGGATCTGGAGGGCGGAATCATCTCCTCGGTGGTGCCGCAGATCACAACGGCGGTCAGGCTGGCGGTGGAGAAGATCCTGAAGAAGGAGCCGCTGGTCGTAGGCGCCGGCATTAAGACGGGACTGAATATCCGGATCGACAATCCGGCGCAGCTCGGCAGCGATCTGGTGGTGGATTCGGTGGCGGCTCTGGCGGAGTATCCTGCGCCGCTGCTCATTTTCGATATGGGGACGGCTAATACGGTGTGCGTGATCGACAGGGACAAAAACTATGTCGGCGGAATGATCTATCCCGGGATCGGGGTATCCCTTGACTCTCTGACCGCGCATGCGTCCCAGCTGGGCGGCATCAGCCTGGAGGTGCCCCAGCACATCATCGGGAAAAACACAGTGGACTGTATGAAGAGCGGGGTGATCTACAGCGCGGCGGCGGCCATCGACGGGATCATCGAACGGCTGTCGGATGAGCTGGAAGGCGATCCCACGGTGATCGCCACCGGAGGTCTGGCGGAGAAGATCATTCCGTACTGCAGAAAAGAGGTTATCCTTGATGATAACCTGCTGCTGAAGGGCCTGGCGGTCATCTACCGGAAGAATGCGGACAAAGTGCATCACAGGTAAATAAAGACATGAAAACGGCGGACGGCTGACAGAATAGCCGCCCGCTATATTTCTGCTAAGAAATCCGGCTTTCATTGACACTTCGTGGGGTGAATGTTATATTTAAGTAAATTTTGTGTAAAACGACCTGGTGGAAACAGGCCGGCTTTTTTTGCGCAGAATTCCGTGTCCGGATGAAAACGGGCATACAAAGAAAGAAAAAAGGAGAAATATATGGACGTTTCTTTTGCAGGATTCTGCCAGCAGGTGTTCTCAAATCCGGTCCTTCTGGTGACCGTGGCACTGACACTGGGCGTGATATTTGTAAACGGCTGGACAGACGCACCGAATGCCATCGCTACCTGCATCGCCACCCGGTGTCTGAAGGTCAGGACGGCGATCATGATGAGCGCGGTGTTCAATTTTCTCGGCGTGCTGGTGATGACCAAGATCAACAGCTCGGTCGCTTCCACGATCAGCAACATGGTTGATTTCGGCGGCCAGACAGATGCGGCGCTGATCGCGCTGTGCGCGGCGTTATTTTCCATTGTGGTGTACAGTGTGGCCGCTTCGGTATTCGGCATCCCGACCAGCGAGAGCCACAGCCTGATCGCGGGCCTTACGGGTGCGGCGATCGCCATCCACAACGGCGTGGGCGGTGTGAATTTTGCCGAGTGGGTCAAAGTACTTTACGGGCTGGTGCTCAGCCTGGCGCTCGGTTTCTTCATGGGCTGGATCATCTGTAAGATCATTACAGTGATCTGCGCGGGTGTGGACCGGCGCAGGACCAACGGCTTTTTTTCGGCGGCACAGATCTTCGGCGCGGCTTTCATGAGCTTTATGCACGGCGCGCAGGACGGTCAGAAGTTTATCGGCGTGCTCTTCCTGGGCGTGGCTTTCTGCAACGGGCAGAGCAGCGTGGAGGGGATGATGATCCCGGTATGGCTCATGCTGCTTTGCAGCGTGGTCATGGGCGTGGGGACCAGCGTCGGCGGCGAGAAGATCATCAAATCCGTTGGCATGGACATGGTGAAACTGGAGAAGTTCCAGGGATTTTCCGCGGACCTTGCCGGAGCGGTCTGCCTGCTCCTGTCAAGCGTATTCGGCATCCCCGTGTCCACCACCCATACGAAGACCAGCGCCATCATGGGCGTGGGGGCTGTGAAACGCCTCTCTGCCATCAATTTCGGCGTGGTAAAGGACATGATGCTGACCTGGATCTTTACATTTCCAGGGTGCGGCCTGATCAGTTTCATTGTGGCAAAGATATTTATCACCATATTCTAGGACAGTGGATAAACAAGTCTTGAATGGGATTCAGGAGGATAAGAAAATGGCAAAAAAACAGGATTCATTTTATTTTGATAATTTTGTGGCGTGTGCGGAGGATTCCTGCCGCGCGGCGCAGATGCTGAAAGAAGCGCTTGCGGATTTCCACCCGGACGGTATGAAGGAGCAGCTGGATCGCCTTCACGAGGTGGAGCACAGCGCAGATATGAAGAAGCATGAGATGCTGGATCATCTGGCGAAGGAGTTCCTGCCCCCCATTGAGCGTGAGGATATCGTTTCCCTCAGCCAGAACATTGACAATATCACGGACAAAGTCGAGGACGTTATGCTCCGTGTGTATATGAACAACGTTCAGACGATTGAGCCGAACGCCCTGAAGATGACTGACATCATTATCGGATGCTGTGAGGCGGTTGAGGAACTTCTGAAAGAGTTCCGGAATTTCAAGCGGTCAAAAAATATGAAGCAGCTGGTCATCCGGATCAATGATCTGGAGGAAGAGGCGGACAAGATGTTCATGGAGAGCATCAGGGGACTCTATACGGAATCTCAGGATCCGCTTAAGATCATCGCGTGGAGAGACATTTATATCTATCTGGAGCGGTGCGCGGATGCCTGCGAGCATGCGGCGGATGTGGTCGAGAGTGTGATCATGAAGAACTCGTAGCTGAAGAGATCTGCGGATATGAAAGCTAAAAACAGGGAACCAGACTTCCGAGTCTGCGTTCCCTGTTTTTGGTTTAATGCCGTCTGATCTATACATTCATCTTGCATTTTCAGAACTCCTATACTACAATTAGAATACGTTGTAAAATGAGATAAAGCGGTATTTTTAACCTTGCTTCCGGTAAAAATACCGGGTGTCCTACCAAATAAGCACGGGGAGAGAATAAAATGAGTGAGAGTTACAAACCGCGTTCTCTGATGGAGATCATGAATGATGTCCTTGGTACGGTAAGAGATTACTATGATGCAGAGTACGCTTATTATATTGAAAAAGAGCAGGATGATATAGAGACGATCTATGAATGGTGCGCCGAGAATGTGGAGTGGCAGCGGGACCGGCTGAAACTTATGTCTTTCGAGCAGCAGCCGAAGTGGATGAAAGAGGAGATCACGGATACTACTGAGGAGTCTTACAGCGTGTTCCGGCAGATCAGTGACGATACGACGGCGATCCTGGCTGTGGTCGGCGTGCACCGCGGCGGCTGTACGCTGGATCTGATGCGCGCGCTTCTTCCGTATATCCCCCAGGCGATCGCTCTGCAGAAGATGCAGAAGCAGCAGGAGTACCTCAGTTATCATGATGATCTGACCGGTCTCCTTAACCGCAACAGTCTGGTTGATTATCTGGCGAATGTGGATGCGGGCAGTCTGAAATCCCTTGGTGCGCTGTCGGTTGATATTAATGGGTTGAAGAATTTTAATAAAGAGTTCGGGCGCGATTACGGCGATGAAGTTGTGATCCGTGTGGGTGAGGTTTTGCAGGAATATTTCCACAGTGCAGATGTATACCGTCTGACAGGGGATGAATATCTGGTACTGGCAGATAACATCAGTTATGAAGAGTTCACGAAACAGATTTATGCGGCGCATACAAAGCTTGACAATATCAGTCTGGGCCTGGTGGCTATGGGATATGCCTGGGAGAAGGTGGATATCGATACAGACAAGCTGGTCAGCAATGCGGAAGTGATGATGCGCGATGAGAAGAAGAAATATTATAAGAATCTGAAAAAAGGGCATCACGAGCCGATCATCAAGCAGGATCTGCTGGAGGATCTTGAGCAGGGGAATTTCATCGTCTGCCTTGTGCCGAAGATCGAGACTGAGACGGGGCGTGTGGCCGGAGCAGAGGCGGTCGTGCGCTATCATCACAAGGATCTCGGCATCGTGGATCCGGGAAAATATATCAATCTTCTTGAAGAGACGAAGCTTTCCCATTATCTGGACCTGTATGTGTTTGAAGAAGTATGCAAGACTCTGCACCGCTGGGAACTGGAGGATCTTCCGATGATCCCTGTGGCTGTGAATTTCGCAGGAGCGACACTGAAGCAGGAGAGCATAGCCGACAGGATGCTCCATCTGATCGAGAAGTATCATGTGTTATGCGAATATCTGGAAGTAGAAGTTTCAGAGTCCGGCAATGACATGAATCAGGAAATGCTTGCCGAGACAAGCAGTAAGATCCGCAAAGGCAATGTCCGGGTGATCCTGGATCATTTCGGGGCAAAGGATTCCAGTTTTTCAATCCTGTCCCTGATGGAATTTGACAGCCTGAAGATCGATAAAAGCCTGATCACCAATATTGTGGGCAACATGCGGAGCCGGATCGTGGCCCAGGCGGTGATCGATATCTGCAGACAGCTTGGCGCTACAGTGCAGGCGTCCGGAGTAGAGACGCAGGATCAGCTGAACGTCTTAAAAGAACTGGGATGCGATTACGCGCAGGGAGCGCTGTTCAATAAACCGATTACCATAGACACGTTTGAAGTGCGCTATCTGAAGGGATGATATATGGTAAAAGCGTGGGTTGCGGATGTAAGGCCGTTGTATGACCGGGATCGTTATGAACAGTATTATGCGCAGCTGCCTGATTTCCGGAAGCGGAAAGCAGACAGTCTTCTCCGAAATGAAAGGAAAGCCCAGAGCGCAGGGGTATGGATCCTCTGGCAGAAAATACGGGAAAGATATGGACTTGCGGCGGATACGCCATTTAATTTCTCTCATTCGGGGACGCTGGTGATGTGTGCGGCATGTACAGACGGCCGGCCGGTCCGGGTGGGGTGCGACGTGGAAAAGATAGGCGATCTGCGGCTGAAACTCGCTGAGCGTTATTTCTGCAGGGAAGAATATGAAACGATCATACGGGAAGAAAAAGAAGAAAGAAGAACAGAAATGTTTTACCGTTACTGGGTGCTGAAGGAGAGCTTCATGAAAGCGACCGGGAAGGGGATGGCTCTTCCGGTCAGCCGATTCTGCATCCGGATGGATGATCCGCCGGTCCTGATCCGGCAACCGGAGGAATTCCCGGAAGAATACCACTATTGTGAATATTGTCTGGAAGGGGAGCCGTACCGGATGGCGGTGTGTACAACGGACAGCAGGATTGATAAGGAACTTCATACGGAGTTTGTTCTATGAAACTGATAAAGGAATTACAAAAAAAAATGGATTCGCCCATGGCGCTCATGGCATGCGGCGCCGTAGTCGGTCTTGCCGCCGGCGTTTTGGTAACGATATTCTGGGCGCAGAATGCTATTGCGGAAGAAAGGACTGAGTTTCTTTCGGACAAAGGGGAATTGACAGAACAGAACGAAGATCTGGAAGAGGAACTGAGCAAAGCAAATGCGGTGTTAAATAATGACGAAGCGCTTGCGGGAGGTGCGGATACCCAGGACTGGCAGCTCGTACTGGTCAATGAGGATCATCCGCTGGATGCGGCTTATGTGCCGGGTTCGCTGACGGATATTTCTGCCCAGTGCCAGGTGGACAGCCGGATCGCGGCGGATCTTCAGCAGATGCTGAACGATGGGATGGCTCAGGGATTGAGTATGTATGTGACATCTGCATACCGCTCATATGACAGGCAGGTGGAGACGTTTAACGCATCGATGAAAAACCGGCTGGATCAGGGAATGTCCCCGCTGGATGCCTATCAGGAGACCAGTATACAGGTGGCGCTTCCGGGAACCAGCGAGCATGCGACCGGACTGGCTGTGGATATTATATCCACCCAATACGGGGAGCTGGATGAGCGGCAGGGGGATACGGCTGAGCAGCAGTGGCTGATGGCGCACTGCTGGGAATATGGATTTATCCTGAGATATCCACCGGATAAATCAGAGATTACAGGCATCATTTATGAACCGTGGCATTACCGGTATGTGGGAAAGGAAGCGGCAAAGGAAATTACGGAAAAAGGCATCACACTCGAGGAATATCTGGACTCCTGACCGGTGCGTCAGGCGGATCCGGACAGGTGTGTGACCGTGATAATACAGGGGAAGATATAAGTACATAAGGAGGACGAACATGGAAGATTTAACATTTGGCGAACAGGTGAAGATCATTCTTGGCAGAAAAGGGATGACGATCAAACGTCTTGCCGAACTGATCGAGCTCAGGACAGGAAAGAAGATGTCGCGTCAGAATCTGACACAGAGGCTTGGCAGGGATAATTTTCAGGAGCAGGATATGCGTATGATCGCAAAGATCCTTGACTGCCCGTTCCATCTGAGTATTATGACAGAAGCGCAGATCCAGCCGCGCAGTACAGCTGCGCTTGAACAGGAGGCGATCGCCCGCACAGAGGCGGTAGAGAGAGCGGCAGAAGCGGCAAGTGCGGCAGAAGCAGCGGATGCGGGAGAAGCAGCGAAGGCGGCAGAAGCAGCGGAAGCGGAAGAAACCGCAGCGCAGGAGGTCCGGGAAGAGGCAGCACCTGCAGAGGAAACACGGGATGAACGGGATATGACGATCGGGGAACTCTATGAGATCCATCAGGAGCTTGCCGAACTGGAAGAAAACGCAAAGGCCGGTGAATCCGTGGAGGAGATCAAAAAGGAACTTGAAAAGCCGAAGAAAGAGCGGTTCCATACCGGAGGGATCTTCCTCAGAAGGAAAAATAAAGACAATGATAAGCTGCCGGAAGCGGCGGATGAAAAAGAGACAAGGGCGGAACAGGCGGTTGAGGCTGTACAGAATGAGAAGCCGTATGAAGATTTTGAACCTGTGATCAGATACAAAGACGTGGAAGAGGACCGGGAGGCAGGCGAGATCAATCCCTATACGGGACGTGAGTATCAGAGCAACAGCGTGCGGATGCATCCTACGAGGATCGGATATGTCCAGGTATATGATCGTACGATCCATAAGTGGACCGATATGACGGAATGGGCGTTCCTCGGACTTCAGGAACGCAAAAAAGCGCTGCTTGGAAGCGCATATGAACCGCCGATCTATCTGGATTGACGGGGGAAAGGAAGATACGCATTGATGGAGTGGAGAAGACTGCTGTCGCCCGGGCGTGAGCGGGAAAGCGGAAGCAGACAGAAAACGACGGATCTCAGGAGTGAATTCGAGAAGGATTACCACAGGATCATTGGCAGTGCGTCTTTCCGCAGGCTTCAGGATAAGACGCAGGTTTTTCCGCTCGATAAGAGCGATTTTATCCGGACCCGTCTGACCCATTCGCTGGAAGTATCTTCGCTGGGAAAGTCGCTGGGACAGAATATCGGGGAAAACATTCTGACTTACCGCAGGAATTCCGGATTTACTTACCAGATGAAGGAGGATATTTCCCATATCCTGGAATGCGCCGGACTGATCCATGATATCGGCAATCCGCCGTTCGGACATTTTGGAGAGATCGCGATCCGCGAATGGTTTCGCCGGAATCTTCCGGAAATGAGTTTTAAAGGGCAGCTGGTGGAGGAAATGCTCAGCCCGCAGATGAAGCAGGATTTCTATCATTTTGAAGGCAATGCCCAGGCGCTCCGTCTGGTTACGAAGCTGCATTATCTGGTGGATGAGCACGGTATGAATCTGACTTATGCCCTGCTCAATACAATGATCAAATATCCGGTGCCGTCCACGGAGATCCGGGAGGACAGCGGGGATATCCGGGAGAAAAAGATGGGGTATTTCCTGGCGGATGAGGAGATCTTCCGCCATGTGACGGAAGCGACCGGAGCAGGAAACAGGCGGCATCCGCTCACATTTATCCTGGAGGCGGCGGATGATCTGGCCTATAAAACGGCAGATATTGAAGATGCTTTTGTTAAGGGATTTATTGCTTATAATACACTGCAGAACGAATTAAAGGAACTGGAACGCAAATGTCCGGATTCTCCGTTCAAGCCGTCGGAAAAACTAAACCGGCTGTATGAGCGTGGCGTGGAGAAACGGGTCAGCAATCCGGAAGCGTATGCGGTAAAAAACTGGATCGTCAGCGTGCAGGGGTTCCTGGTCAGCTGCGCGACTTATGGATTTACTTCCAATTATGACAGCATTATGGCGGGAACGTACCGGCATGATCTGTTTTACGGGACATACGGGGAACAGCTGATGGAACTGCTGGGGGATATGGCGTACCGTCGTGTATTTTCGTCTATGGCGATCTACAAAATGGAAGTGGCGGAGTCGGCGATCCTGAATGATATCATGGACAAGCTTGCGAGGGCGGTCCTGTATTATGATACGGATGTCCGGCAGGATACGATTGACAGAAGGGTTATTTCTTTTATATCGGATAATTATAAAAATGCGTACCGCCTTCAGGCGCAGGGAAGAGCTGAAAATGAAAAGCTGTATCTCCGCCTGCTCCTGATGACGGATTATGTGTGCGGTATGACGGACAGTTTTGCCAGACGGCTTTATCAGGAAATGAACGGCTTTATCTGACGCATCTGCACCAGTGTCCGAAATGTTCGTCGGTGCTTTGTTCGGTTTCTTCCAGGTCGAGAGCGGGAACAGCTTCGCGGGTGAACCGGGGAAAACCGAACAGATCGGCAGCCCGCGCTTCCCGCGGATCATAAATCCCGGGAACGCCGAGCCACAGCCGGCCGTTTTCTTCGAGAAGAAGGAGGTGGCTGTAATTATGATATCCGTGCAGGAGAAAGCTGTTGTTGGCGAGATGCCAGAATCTGCGCGGCAGTAAAGTGAGATCGGAGCGTTTGATTTTACGCGCCTGGATTTCACTTTTTTTCTCGGCGGATCCGAGATCGGCCGAAGGGGTTTTTACCGGGGCGTTTTCCGGAGGAGCGGTATCCTGCACGGATCTGTCTTCGGCGGTGTCCGTATTGTGACCGGGTGAAAGTGCAGAAAATACATCTGCCGGCGGAAGGGGATCAGCGGCCACCCAGAACACAGACGGTCCGGCCGTGTACGGGGGATCATCCGCCTTTCGTATCAGAAAGCCATCTATGTCAGCGAGCGTGCATTGATCGGGAAAATCCCGCTCCGATACAGAAAGACGGGCAGAGATCTCTTCCCGGCAGCAGATGACTGTGCCGATCTGGGATATGGCGGCCCCGTCTTCCGTAAGACGGAAGGCGGACAGATCAAACGGATCGTCATCAGCGGCAGGGATCTGTGTTGTGCGCAGCTGCAGGATGCAGGAGTGATAATGTTCCGTGACATGGATAAAGCCGGTACAGCGTACAGGCCGGCCGTTATTATATTCATAAAGATAAGATGTACCTTGTTCCATAAAATAAACCTCGGGTCTTGTCTCTTTCATTTCAGTCTATTCAGACGGGAGAGAAAAAAGAACGGAGAAAGGATGGCAGAGAGGAGCATATGGCTGAAAAAACAATGGATCTCTGTACAGAACAGATAAAAACAGATGAAAAATATATGCGGGAAGCCATCCGGCAGGCGAAGAAAGCCTGGAAGCTGGATGAAACGCCCATCGGCTGCGTGATTGTCCATGAGGGCAGGATCATCGGCCGGGGGTACAACCGCAGGAATACGGATAAGAGTCCTCTGGCCCATGCGGAGATCTCGGCGATCCGGAAAGCCAGTAAAAAGATTGGCGACTGGCGCCTGGAAGAATGCACCCTCTATGTGACGCTGGAACCCTGTCAGATGTGTGCCGGAGCCATCATACAGTCGCGGATCCCGAGAGTAGTGGTGGGCTGTATGAATCCCAAGGCGGGATGTGCCGGATCGGTCCTGAACCTGCTGGATGTGAAGGCGTTCAACCATCAGGCAGAGCTTACGACCGGCGTGCTGGAGGAAGAGTGCAGTGCGCTGATGACAGGGTTTTTCAGGGAATTGCGGGAAAAGAAGAAAAAGATGTAAAAATATGGAAACAGTATTGCCAAAATTATGCGGGTGGGGTATAATATTGAGGATTAAGAGTCTCTTCTGCTGTGAGAGATTCGCCTAAAAGGAGGAAATGAGGAGAAAATGAGAAAATCTGCAAAGCGCCTCGCTTCCTTTTTCCTCGCGTTTGCAATGGCATTTACAATGATGCCGATGACACTGCAGGCGGAGGAGAAAGCAGCGTATAATCCGGATGTAGTTATATATACGGAAGTTTATTCGCATGCGGCAGAGGCCCGGGAAGTTCTGAGGCTTGTAAATGAAGAAAGGGCAAAGGCGGGGATAGCGCCGCTTACGATGTCCAGTGAACTTGAAGCCGTTGCCCAGATGCGGGCGGTCGAGCTTACGGCGCTGTTTGGTCATACCAGGCCGGATGGCACGGATTGCTTTTCAGCGGCGGGAGATTTTGGACTCGGATACACAAGTATTGCCGAAAATATCGCAGCCGGACAGCCTGACGCGGCATCTGTAATGAACAGCTGGGTGAATTCAACGGGGCATTATGGCAATATCATGGATCCGGATCTTACACATATCGGGATCGGATGTATCCAGTACGGTAATATCAAATACTGGGTGCAGTTCTTTATGACGCCTGACAGCGAAACAAACCTGACGCAGGCGCCTGCCGCAGGAGAGGACGATGTTTATTCATCAGCTTACTATCTTCTGGATTTTGATCATGTCAGCGGTTGCCAGGTGATGTTGGATGAACCGGAGATCTCGCTGGAACTGGGCGGCGATACGGCGCCGTTTGATATACAGGTGTTTGGGCCTGGACTGCCTGAACTGACAGGTGGAAGCCTTTATCTCGGACCGGTGTATGATATGAATGCCAACAAGGTACAGGTTACCGTCAGCGGCAATCAGTCCGCAGGCGTATTCACGGATGGGGAATCGCTGTTTTTCGCAACAAAAGATACAGGGAGCACAGGCAAGTCTGTTGTGACAATAACATTCGGCGGCGGGCTTACGGTTACCAAGACGATCAATGTAACCTGCAGCCATCCGGCGGACAAGCAGGTGACAGAGACAACGAAAGAGGCGACCTGTGTTGAAAACGGACTGAGCGTAACAAAGTGCGGCGTATGCGGCTATGAGATCTCATCAAAGGAACTGCCGATGAGCGGTCACGATTTCCAGTGGACCACGACAAAAGAGCCGACCTGCACGGAAACAGGAACAAAGAAGGGAATCTGCAGGAACTGTCAGGCAGAGAAGACAGAAACGATTCCGGCTACAGGCCATACGGAAACAGAAGTTGTTGAAAAAGAGCCGACCTGTACAAAGACAGGCCTGAAGAGTTTCGTGTGCAGCGTCTGCGGTGAAGAGACGCGGAAACCGGAAACAATCCCGGCTGCAGGTCATACATACGGTGACTGGACAACAGTGACAGAGCCGACCTGGGAGACAGAGGGGCTTGAAACGCGGGAATGTACGGTATGCGGCCATGTGGAAAAAAATGTGATCCCGGCGCTGTCCAACGGTCACAAGCATGATTTTACCGGGGCGGAGACCCTCATCACGCCGGCGACATGTACAACAGACGGACTGAAAGAAGTTGCATGCAGCAATGAACTCTGCAGCGCAAAGCAGGAAGTTGTGATCCCGGCTACAGGCCATGACTGGTCAGACTGGCATGTGGATGTCGCTGCGACATGGGATACGGAAGGCTCACAGAGCAGAGTATGCGCGAACTGCGGGGAGACAGAGACTGAGGTGATCCCGACGCTTGAATCAACGCATGTATGTGACTTCAGCGGAGAAGAGACGATCATCAAAGAGCCAACCTGCACAGGGGCGGGACTCAAAGAGGTTCAGTGCAGCACTCCGGAGTGCGGCAAGATCCAGGAAGTAGAGATCCCGGCGCTCGGACATACGCCGACAGAGTGGGAGACTGTTAAAGAAGCAACCTGTACAGAAGAGGGAAAAGCTGTTCAGTTCTGCCAGGTATGTGAAGAGCAGATCGGTGAGAAGGTCCTTCCAAAGACAGAACACAACTACGGTGAGTGGGAAGTCCTGAAACAGGCAACTGCCACAGAGGAGGGCGAACGCCAGAGAGTCTGCGAGGACTGCGGATATGTATATAAGGATGTGATCCCGAAACTTGTGATCCAGGATGTGCCGGAAGGAGATACAGCAGTATCCGACGGTCAGATCGGAGATGCGGTATCAGATACATCCGGTTCCGGATCAGAAGTAGTGGAGACCGGTGATAATTCCAATCCCGCAGCATATGCGGTGATCGCGATCGGAGCAATGGCTGTTGTATGCGGCGCAGCTGTGGCGAGAAGAAGATCAGGAAGATAATATAAAAAGTAAAGCCCCCGGCACTGATATGCCGGGGGTTTTTATAATACCTGAAATTTAATGCCTTTCAGATTTTTTTCCTTTTTTTCGTGCATTGCGCTTCGAACTTGATCCACAGACGTTACCCCGGCAGTTAACTCAGCCCAGGCACCCTTACGGCACCCGGGAGCTCCTGCTTAGTGCTGCTCCGTTCCCGACCTGACACGGTTCACAGGTTCCCGTCGCGTAAGACCCGGACATCAACGTCACTTACCGGGGGCAGCTCTGCAGACTGCCGCCCTCCGCGCAATATCACCCCTGCTATAGCGGATTGCAGGTACAAGGTACCGCTAACACCCCGGCTGCACGAGTCTTAATTGTACATGGTTTTCCTCAAAATGTCAACGGATACGGGGAAAACAAATTGCCGAAAATCAGGAACGGTGATAAAATGATGTGACGATAAAAATTCAGTTGAGAAACGGAGTACCCGGATGAATATCCTGTTAACAGCTATTAATGCAAAATACATCCATTCAAATCCCGCTGTGTACAGTCTGCGCGCCTATGCGTGTCGGTACGGCGGCAGCAGATACGAAGAAGAGATCCGGATTGCGGAATACACGATCAACCAGCCGGCGGATGAGATCCTCATGGATATCTATGTACGTCATCCGGACATCCTGTGTATCTCCTGCTATCTGTGGAATATCAGCTATGTGGAGCAGCTGATCCGGGAGATCCCGAAAATTCTGCCGGACACGAAAGTCTGGCTGGGCGGCCCGGAAGTGTCCTACAATGCCCGTGAGATGCTGAATGTATACCCCGGACTTGCGGGCGTCATGTGCGGCGAGGGGGAGCAGATTTTTCTGGAACTGCTTGAGACTTACGCTGCCGGAAACGAGCCGGAAGAGATCCTGACGGCGCGGGAAGCGCTGGATCTGAGCAGCATCCCTTTTATCTACGAACATATTGAGGACTTTGACAACCGGATCGTTTACTATGAGTCCAGCCGGGGCTGCCCGTTTTCCTGCAGCTACTGTCTGTCTTCCATTGATAAATGCCTCCGCTTCCGGGATCCGGACCTGGTGCGGCGGGAACTGCAGTTTTTCATCGACCATGAAGTGCCGCAGGTGAAGTTCGTGGATCGGACGTTCAATTGCCGGCACGATCATGCCAAGGCAGTTTGGAGTTATATTAAAGAACATGACCGGGGGATCACGAACTTCCACTTTGAGGTGGCGGCGGATCTTCTGAATGATGAGGAGATCGCGCTGATCCGCAGCATGCCCCCGGGACTGATCCAGCTGGAGATCGGGGTCCAGTCCACGAATCCGGATACGGTCCGGGAGATCCGGCGCCGGATGGACCTGGCGAAAGTAGAGGAAAATGTGGCGGCTGTCCGGGAGGCGCGGAACGTCCATCAGCATCTGGACCTGATCGCAGGGCTCCCTTATGAAGATTATGACAGCTTCGCCCAATCCTTTGACCGGGTGTATGCCATGAAGCCGGATCAGCTCCAGCTCGGTTTTCTGAAAGTGCTGAAGGGTTCGCTCATGCATGAGAAGACAGAAGAGTACGGACTGGTTTACCAGGACCGGCCGCCCTATGAAGTGCTCTCCACAAAATGGCTTTCCTACAGCGATGTGATCCGGCTGAAGAAGGTCGAAGAGATGGTGGAGGTCTATTATAACAGCGGACAGTTCCGGAACACGATGGAACAGCTGGTGCGGGCGTATACTTCACCTTTTGAAATGTACGGTGCGCTGGCAGATTATTATGAAAAGAACGGGCTGTCCAGGATCAGCCACTCCAGGATCGCCCGGTATGAGATCCTGCATCATTTTATAGAAGAGACCGAAGGCGCGGAACGGATCGCGGAATACAGGGAGTGGTTGACACTGGACCTGTATCTGCGTGATAATGTAAAGAACCGGCCGGCATTCCTCGGGGAGAACCGGGTAACGCCGGATGAAGCGGCGGCTTTCTATAAAGCGGAAGAGGAAGAACGCCGGTATCTGAGCGGGTATGAGGGTTATGACCGGCGGCAGATGCGGAAGATGACCCATCTCGAGAAGATCAGAGAAGAAGTACTGCTCTTTGATTACCGGAAAAGAAATCCGCTGAACGGCGACGCGGCCGTATATAAGGTAGAGATGCCGGAACTGTGAATAAAGGAGCCTGCGGCGATGGCCGGCAGGCGGAGAAAAGGAGACAGAAAATGAATTTTCATGATAAAAAATTCAGACGGATCGTATCGATCATCATTCTCGTGCTGGTGGCGGCCATGGTGCTGACGATGGTGCTGCCTTATGTAGTATGATCAGGAGTGAAATCATGCGGACAGGAAAATTAACTCAGACGGCCTGGCGGAGGTCGGTCAGGCGGCAGCTGCGGACAAAACGGGATGAAGTGATCTCGGTCCCGTCGCCGTATGAGAACTGCTCCGGGATCCGGACAGAAAACGGAGCGGAGTTTATGTGGGCGGACGCCTGCTCTGCTGGAAATGGTGTGAAGACCGGATTTTACGCGATGATCCATGCGGCCGGGGATCTGGCGGCGAAAGGGGCCAGGGCAGCAGGCGTGTCGGTCCGCGTCATGCTTCCCGAGGGAACGGAGGAAGACCTGCTCCGTGACATTGCCGGAGAAGCGGAGCGTGCCTGCGCAAGGATGAATATACAGATCACAGCCTTTCAGGGAGAGGTGACTGTGGCGGCAGCACAGCCGATTATTTATGCATGCGCGGCCGGGGTGAGAGAAAATATACCTTGTCGGGATGCAGAGCAGCAGACTGCAGAGAGCGGGAGCGGAGCGGAACTTCTCATGTGCGGCTATGCCGGACTGGAAGGCACGCTCCGGATCCTTTCTGAAAGCCGGGCGGATCTTAGTACACGCTTTACAGATACATTTCTGGATGAGGCCGAGCGGCTGGAAGATGAACTGGTGATGCCGGGACAGATGCTGCGCGTATTTGATGCAGATGGAAATGCGGCCGTGCGCCAGATCGGAAGCGGTGGGATCCTGGCGGCGCTGTGGGAACTCTGCGAACAGAAAGAGGCCGGTTTTGAGATTGATATGCACCATATCGCGTTGAAGCAGGAGACTGTGGAGATCTGTGAGTTCTATCGCCTGAACCCGTACCAGATGACTTCAGCGGGCAGCTTCCTGATCCTGACAGAGCGTGCGGATGAAGTGCTTGCCGCACTGGAGGATGCAGGCGCCCATGCGGTCCGGCTCGGGACAGCCGGCAAGCAGAATGCGCGGGTGATCCGAAACGGGGAAGAGATAAGATATCTCGACCGACCGGCGCCTGACGAGCTGCTCCGGTGGCAGACGGAGAGGAGAGAGACATGTTAAATATCGTACTTCATGAGCCGGAGATCCCGGCCAATACAGGAAATATCGGACGGACCTGTGTGGCGGCCGGAGCACGGCTCCATCTGATCGGGCCGCTCGGATTCAGCCTGAGCGAGAAAGCGCTGAAGCGGGCGGGGATGGATTACTGGAAAGATCTGGACGTGACAGTGTATATCGATTATAAGGATTTCCTGGAGAAAAATCCGGGTGCGAAGATCTATATGGCGACGACAAAAGCCGAAAAAGTGTACACGGAAGTCAGCTATGAACCGGACTGCTATATCATGTTTGGGAAAGAGAGCGCAGGCATTCCGGAGGAGATTCTTGTAGAGAACAGGGAAAACTGCGTGCGCATCCCGATGATGGAGAAGATCCGCTCGCTGAATCTCGGCAATTCCGCCGCCATCGTGCTGTATGAGGCGCTGCGGCAGAACGGATTTGCCGGGATGGAGAAAGAAGGGGCATTGCACCGGCTGACCTGGGAGTGACAGGTCAGCTTTTTTGCCTGCGGGTGCACGCAGTATTGATTATACAGAAAATTTCGTGATAATTATTAATTTTCATTTGCATTTCATATAATTCTTTTGAATATTACGACATTCTATTATATAATAATTCCAAGGTTGTGTTAAAAAACTGCTAAAATCCTTTCCTGTATGAAGCAGGATGATATGGAAAAACTAATGAGGCAGAAATAAATGGGAAAGGTGGTGGACAGACTATGGTAGAGGAAACGATCCGGACGATCCGGGAGACGGAGCGGCAGGCGCAGAAGATCGTGGAAGACGCGCAGGCGGAACGGGAACGCATCCTCGCGGAGGCGGGGGAACGGTCCGGACAGATCCGGGATGAGATCATCGGAAAGGCGAAGGCAGAGGCGAAAGCGAAGGCAGAGCAGGCAGAAGAAGCCGCCGGGAAGCTGGAACAGGAAGCCCGGGCTGCCATTGCCGCAGAGACAGAGAAGCTGAAACTCTCTGCCGGTGAAAAGAAAAAAGAAGCAGTGGAGGCGGTTGTCTCGCTGCTGACGCAATAGAGCGTTACAGCAAAGGAGGGACTGATAAATGGCGGTACTTAAGATGCAGAGGATCACGATCTGCGCCTTAAAGAAGAACCGTAAAGCGATCCTTGAAAAGCTGCAGAGCCTGGGCGTCCTGGAAGTAAACCATATCCTTGATGAGGATGAAGATTTCCGGAAGATGGATACGGCGGAGCGGAAGACCGGCTTCGAGAAAGCGGCTGCGGCCGTGGATCAGGCGCTGGATATTCTGGAGCAGTATGCGCCGGAGAAGAAATCCATGTTCTCGGCGCTGGAAGGGAAGAAGCTGATCTCCGCCGATGAGGAAATGAAGGTCCAGGAGGAACGCCGTGACCTTCTGCGGACCGCCCGTCGGATCTATGATCTGGACCGGGAACATGCGGAGCAGCAGGCGGCGGTCAGCCGGCTCACAAACAGTATCGAGAGTCTGACGCCGTGGCTCGGGCTGGATGTTCCGCTGAAGACGACGGAGACGGAACGCACCGTGTTCTTTCCGGGTGTGATGCCCGGCGGCACGACAGCCGGCCGGATATACGAGATTCTGGAGGAGAAGGTTCCGGACGCAGCGGGTGCGGATGTGCACATCGTCTTCCAGGATCAGGGTACGGTTTATCTCGGCGTGGTCTGCCTGAAAGAGGATGCCGGCGCGGTGGAGGAAGCGCTCCGGAGCGAAGGGTTCGCGAGACCGGCCCAGGTCTGGGATGAGGCGCCGGCGGCTGAGAAAGCGGATCTGGAAGCGGAAGCCGCATATATGCGGAAGCAGGCCGCGGACACAGAAGAGAAGATCCGGGCGCTGGCGAAGCGGCGGGAGGAACTTCAGATCGTGGCGGATTATTACCGGGTGCGGGCGGATAAATACGAAGTACTGGGGGAACTGCCCCAGTCTGAGCGGACCTTTGTAATCAGCGGCTATATTCCGGCAGCAGTGGCGGACAAGGTGTCGGAGAAGCTGATGAGTAAATACGACTGCATGGTCGAGGTGGAAGAACTGAAGGAGGACGAGGAGCCTCCGGTGATCCTGAAGAACAATCCGTTTTCCGCCAATATGGAAGGCGTCGTGGAGTCTTACGGACTCCCGGTGAAAGGGGAGATCGACCCGACGACGATCATGTCGTTCTTTTACGTGTTCTTCTTCGGGATGATGCTCTCGGATGCGGCCTACGGTGTGATCGTGGCGATCGTGTGCGGGATCCTCGTATGGAAATTCCCGCGGATGTCCGCCGGGATGAGGAAATCACTGAAACTGTTTTTCTGGTGCGGCCTTTCGACTATCGTATGGGGCGTGCTGTTCGGAGGATATTTTGGAAATATCGTCGATATTGTTACAGAGAAATTCACGGGGACGAAGATCACCCCGCCGGCCCTCTGGTTCATCCCGCTGAACGAGCCGATGAAGCTTCTGCTCTACTCGCTGCTCTTCGGTGTGATCCACCTTTTCACAGGACTGGCGATCAAAGGGTACCTGTGTATCAAAGACCGGAAGTACATGGATTTCTTCTGTGACGTGGTGCTCTGGTTCATGCTCCTGATCGGGCTGATCCTGATGCTCCTGCCAAGCGAACTTTTTGCTTCGATCGCGCAGATGGAGATCGTATTCCCGGGGTGGCTCAATACACTGGCGAAAGGGCTGGCGGTCATCGGTGCGGCAGGCATCGTCCTGATGTCGGGGCGGGGAAATAAGAATCCGGCGCTCAGGCTGGCACTCGGCGCCTATGACCTGTACAACATCACCGGCTGGCTCAGCGACGTGCTTTCCTACTCACGTCTGCTGGCGCTGGGGCTGGCGACCGGCGTGATCGCTTCGGTCATCAATCAGATGGGCAGTATGCTGCCGAACAATGTGATCGGGATTATTTTCTTTATCCTGATCTTCATCGTCGGACATTCCATGAACCTGGCGATCAACCTGCTGGGCGCATATGTCCACACGAACCGTTTGCAGTTCGTGGAATTTTTCGGAAAGTTTTATGAGGGCGGCGGACGACCGTTCCATCCATTCAGAGAAAATACAAAATATGCAGAGATTAAGGAGGAAACTTTATCATGAGTGAATTAGGAATTGTCTATGGATTACTTGGAGCGGCTGTCGCTGTTCTCCTGTCGGGCACAGGTTCCGCCATCGGCGTAGGCATCGCCGGTCAGGCGGCTTCGGGCGTTGTGACCGAAGACCCGAGTAAATTCGCGAAAGTGCTGATCATCCAGCTGCTCCCCGGTACACAGGGACTGTACGGCCTGCTGATCGGCTTCATCACCCTGTCCAAGATCGGCGTGCTGGGCGGCGGCCTGGCGGATCTTTCCGTACAGACGGGGCTTCTGATCCTGGCGGCCTGCCTGCCGATCGGCGTGGTGGGCCTGCTCTCCGCGATCGCGCAGGGCAAGACGGCTGCGGCTGCCATCGGCATTGTGGCGAAGAAACCGGACCAGTTCGGTAAGGCGATGCTCTTCCCGGCCATGGTTGAGACGTATGCGATCCTGGCGCTTCTGATCTCGTTCCTCGCGGTCAGCGGGATCCAGGTATAAGGAGACGGGAATATGAGCGGACTTGATAAAATGAAAGTCCGGATCCTTGAAGATGCGAAGAGCACGGCGGCGGAGATCACGGGAAAGGCCCGGGAAGAAGCCGAGGCGGCTGTACAGGCGGCAAAGGAAGCCGCAGAAGCGGAAAGCGCGCAGATCACCGAGCGGGCAGAGCGGAGCGCATCCGACCATATCCGGAAGGCGGGGTCTTCCATGGATATGCAGCGCAGGCAGGCACTCCTCGGGGCGAAGCAGGAAGTGATCGGCGAGGTGCTGGACGAGGCATACCGTGCGGTGATGGATCTGGACAATGGATCATATTTTAAACTGCTGGAAAAACTTCTGGAGAAGCATGTCCTGCCCGGGGACGGGGAGATCTGTTTCTCTGCGGAAGACCTGAGGCGGATGCCGGAAGGATTCGAAGAGAAGATAAGCCGCATCGCTGCGGCAAAAGGCGGCAGCCTGAAGGTGTCTGACCGTCCGGCGCAGATGGACGGCGGGTTCCTGCTCGTCTACGGCGGCATCGAAGAGAACTGCACCATCCGGGCTGTGTTTGATGCCGGAAGAGAGGAAATGTCTGACCGGGTGAACCGGATGCTGTTCGGATAAAGCGCAGACGTCAGGAGGGATGAACTTGAGTGATACAAAATATACTTACGCGGTCGCACGGATCCGCGCCCTGGAAGTATCCCTGTTCTCCGATGCATTTATTGAGCAGCTGCTGGCATGCAGAAATGCGGACCAGGTGCTCCAGTCGGTGATCGAGAAGGGCTGGGGCGGCATGGATGCCGGAAATGATGCGGAAGCAGTCCTCAAATGCGAAGAGGAGAAAGCCTGGGCGGTGATCCGGGATGTGGCGCCCGATATGCGGGTGTTCGACGTGCTGTCTTATCCGAAGCTTTACCATAACCTGAAGGCGGCGGTAAAGGAAGTGTACGCGGGCATGAAGAATCCGGCCATGTTCTATGATGACTGCCCGATCCCGGGCGAAGAGATGTACCGGATCGTTGAGAACCGGGACTTCTCCCGCCTTCCCGGAAATATGGGGCGGACGGCGCAGGAGGCGCTGGATCTGTTACTCCATACCGGGGACGGACAGCTGTGCGATATCATGATCGATCGGGCCGCCCTTGACGCCATCGAGGAGGCGGGGCGCCAGTCGGGTGAGAAGATCATCGCGGACTATGCGGACACGACCGTTGCCATCGCGGACATCAAGATCGCGGTCCGTTCCCAGAAGACGGGAAAGGATGCCGATTTCATGAGAAATGCCATGGCAGAGTGCGAAAGCATCAGCCGGGACCAGCTGATCCGGGCCGCGCTTTCCGGGGCAGAGGAGATTGCCCGCTATCTGGAAGGCACATCCTATGCCGGAGGTGCGGAGAGTTTGAGAGAGTCGCCGTCGGCATTCGAGCGCTGGTGCGACAACCGGACGATCGAGACGCTGAAGAGCCAGAAATACGAGACATTTTCTGTGGGACCGCTTCTGGCTTATCTGGTGGCGAGAGAGACAGAGATCAGGACGGTGCGGATCATCCTGACCGGGAAACAGAACGGGTTCTCTGATGATGCGATCCGGGAAAGGATAAGGGAAATGTATGTATAAGATAGCAGTAGTCGGCGATTACGACAGCATTTACGGTTTCGCTACGCTGGGGCTTGAGATCTGCCCGGCGGGGAACCGGGAGGAGATACGAAACACACTCCGCCGGCTTGCGGAGGAAGATTACGGGATCATCTATATCACGGAGGCGGCAGCCGCCGAGGTGGAGAGCGACCTGGAAGCCTTTCAGGAAAGGATGCTGCCGGCGGTCATACAGATACCGGGCGTGTCAGGCAATACCGGCGCCGGCGTACAGGGTGTGCGCCGGACGGTTGAGCAGGCGGTCGGATCGGATATTCTGTTTGGAGGAGTAAGCTAATGAGCACAGGAGTGATTAAGAAAGTCGCAGGCCCTCTGGTCATCGCAGAGGGGATGCGGGATGCAAATATGTACGACGTGGTCCGGGTGTCAGAGCAGCGTCTGATCGGCGAGATCATCGAGATGCACGGCGACCAGGCGTCGATCCAGGTTTATGAGGAGACGTCGGGACTGGGACCGGGCGAGCCGGTGGAATCCATGGATGTTCCTATGTCTGTGGAACTGGGCCCCGGGTTGATTACCAGCATTTATGATGGGATCCAGCGGCCCCTGGATGACATTATGAAAATTTCGGGCAGCAACCTGAAGCGTGGCGTGGAAGTGCCGTCCCTGAAGCGGGACCTGAAGTGGGCGTTTGTCCCCACGGTGAAGGCCGGCGCTGAGGTTGAGGCGGGCGATGTGATCGGTACGGTGCAGGAGACGGTTCTTGTGCAGCAGAAGATCATGGTGCCCTATGGGATGAAAGGAAAGATCCGGGAGATCAGATCCGGAGAATTTACGGTAGAGGAGACAGTAGCTGTGCTTGAGACGGCGGACGGCGATAAAGAGCTGACGCTGATGCAGAAATGGCCGGTCCGCCGGGGCCGTCCGTACCAGAAGAAGCTTCCGCCGGAGATGCCCCTTGTAACGGGCCAGCGCGTCATCGATACATTTTTCCCGATCGCCAAAGGCGGCGTGGCGGCAGTGCCGGGTCCCTTCGGAAGCGGCAAGACCGTGATCCAGCACCAGCTGGCGAAATGGGCGGAAGCCGACATCGTGGTCTATATCGGCTGCGGCGAGCGGGGCAATGAGATGACGGACGTGCTGAATGAGTTCCCGGAACTGAAAGATCCGAAGACCGGACAGCCGCTGATGCAGCGGACCGTCCTGATCGCCAATACGTCGGACATGCCGGTGGCTGCCCGCGAAGCGTCCATTTACACCGGAATCACCATTGCAGAATATTTCCGCGACATGGGCTATTCGGTGGCGCTGATGGCAGATTCCACCTCCCGCTGGGCCGAGGCGCTCCGGGAGATGTCCGGGCGTCTGGAAGAGATGCCGGGCGAGGAAGGCTACCCGGCCTACCTGGGAAGCCGTCTGGCGCAGTTCTATGAGCGCGCGGGCCATGTGGTCTCCCTTGGGAAAGAGGGGCGGGAAGGCGCCCTCTCCGTGATCGGCGCAGTATCCCCGCCGGGCGGTGATACATCTGAACCGGTATCCCAGGCGACGCTGCGCATCGTGAAGGTATTCTGGGGACTGGATTCCGCGCTTGCCTATAAGCGTCATTTCCCGGCCATCAACTGGCTGAACAGCTATTCCCTGTATCTGGACGATATGGAGAAATGGTTTAACGGAAATGTGGCACCGGACTGGATGGAAGGCCGCCAGAAGATGATGACGCTCCTGCAGGAAGAGGCGGAGCTGGAAGAGATCGTGAAGATGGTCGGCATGGACGCGCTTTCGCCGGGCGACCGCCTGAAGATGGAAGCGGCGCGTTCGATCCGCGAGGATTTCCTGCACCAGAATTCATTCCATGAAGTGGACACCTATACGTCCCTGAAGAAACAGCATATGATGATGCTCCTTGTAAATGCATTTTACGACCGTGCCGTGAAGGCGCTCTCTGAGGGCGCGTCCCTGCAGAAGCTGATCGGCATGCCGGTGCGGGAGCAGATCGGGCGTTTCAAATACGTGCATGAGGACGCACTGGATGAAGAATATAAGAAAGTCGACGAGGCGCTGACCGCCCAGATCGCGGGAGCATTTGTAAAGGAGGGCCGCTAAATGCCAAAAGAGTACAGAACCATACAGGAAATAGCCGGACCGCTGATGCTCGTGCGCGGCGTGGAAGGCGTGACATACGATGAACTTGGCGAGATTGAGCTGGTGAACGGCGAGACGAGGCGCTGCAAGGTCCTTGAAGTAAACGGAAGCGATGTGCTCGTGCAGCTCTTTGAGAACTCCACCGGTATCAACCTGTCCAACAGCAAAGTCCGTTTCCTTGGACGGAGCATGGAGCTAGGTGTATCCGAAGACATGCTGGGCCGCGTGTTCGATGGTCTGGGCCGTCCCATCGACGACGGACCGGAGATCCTGCCGGAGGCACGCATGGACATCAACGGCCTGCCCATGAACCCGGCGGCCAGAAGCTACCCGGAAGAGTTTATCCAGACCGGCGTGTCCGCCATCGACGGACTGAACACGCTGGTAAGGGGGCAGAAGCTGCCGATCTTCTCGGCGTCCGGCCTGCCCCACGCGCAGCTGGCGGCACAGATCGCGCGCCAGGCAAAGGTGCTCGGAAAAGATGAGAACTTTGCCGTTGTATTTGCGGCCATGGGTATTACATTTGAAGAATCCAACTTCTTCGTGGAAAGCTTCCGCGAGACGGGCGCCCTGGACCGCACTGTGCTGTTCGTCAATCTGGCCAACGACCCGGCCATTGAGCGGATCGCCACTCCGAGGATGGCGCTGACCGCCGCCGAATATCTCGCGTTTGAAAAAGACATGCATGTGCTGGTCATCCTGACCGACATTACAAACTATGCGGACGCCCTCCGCGAAGTGTCCGCGGCCCGCAAGGAAGTGCCGGGACGCCGCGGGTATCCGGGCTATATGTACACGGACCTGGCGTCCATTTACGAGAGAGCCGGACGGCAGAGAGGGAAGAAGGGAAGCATCACCATGATCCCCATCCTCACCATGCCGGAGGACGACAAGACCCATCCGATCCCGGATCTGACCGGATATATCACAGAAGGCCAGATCATCCTGAGCCGTGAACTGTACCGCAAGGGCGTGACCCCGCCCATCGACGTACTGCCGTCCCTGTCCCGTCTGAAGGATAAGGGGATCGGCGAGGGCAAGACTCGGGCGGATCACTCCAACACCATGAACCAGCTCTTTGCCGCCTATGCCCGTGGAAAAGACGCCAAAGAACTCATGGTCATCCTGGGTGAGGCGGCGCTGACGGAGATCGACCTGATGTACGCGAAATTCGCGGATGCATTCGAGCAGGAATATGTATCCCAGGGTTACAGCACCGACCGCAGCATCGAGGAGACGCTGGACATCGGCTGGAAGTTGCTGCGCATGCTGCCCCGTACCGAACTCAAACGGATCGACGACAAATATCTTGATGTGTACTATGCCGATTAGCAGTTCCGCGGTGCGCACATGGACAAAAAGCGGTATGCAGGCTTGCCTGCACATGACGCTTTTTGGACAGGGGCATAGGGCGGACGCCCGCAGTGAGATGGAGCGAAGCGGAATCGAACTATCGCGGAACGTACAGCGGTAATAAGGAGGTGGCATTGTGGCGGCAAAACAGGTGAACCCGACCAGAATGGAGCTGACGCGTTTGAAGAAGAAGCGGATCACCGCGATCCGCGGCCACAAGCTTCTGAAAGACAAGCGTGACGAACTGATGCGCCAGTATCTGGACCTGGTCCGTGAAAATATGGAAGTGCGCAAAAAAGTAGAAGCCGGGATCCGCTCGGCAAACCGGAATTTTGTCATTGCAAAAGCCGGCATGTCGGAAGCGGCGCTCAATACGGCGCTGCTTGCGCCGAAACAGGAGATCACCCTGGAAGCAGGTGGGAAGAATGTCATGAGCGTGGACATTCCGACCTTTGAATACAAGACCAGGACGGCGGATGAGAATGATATCTATTCCTATGGATTTGCATTTACATCCAGCGACCTGGACGGAGCGGTGAAATCCCTTGCGGATATCCTGCCGGACATGATCCGGCTGGCGGAGTGCGAGAAAGCATGCCAGCTGATGGCGGCGGAGATCGAAAAAACGAGGAGGCGCGTAAACGCGCTGGAGCATGTGATCATTCCGGAGACGGAGGAGAGCATTAAATATATTACGATGAAGCTGGATGAGAATGAGCGGAGTACGCAGATCCGGCTGATGAAAGTAAAAGATATGATGCTGGAAGAAGCGCATCATTACAGTGAAAAATGAAAGTGCCGGCCGGGATCCGGTTGACATTTCCGGCGGCATGTGCTACCCTTTTCTACAGGTCGGCAGACCGGAATGACTGATAAATGCGATGATGAAGAGAGTAGTCTGAGGGAAGCTTTACAGAGAAATCCTGTTGGATATCCGGATGGGATATCGTGCTGAGAGGGATGAGCGGAATACAGATGAACATGGCTTCTGAGCGGCGCACCGAACTGCGAGGACAATGTAAGCGTCTGAAAGACAGACGTCAGGTGTTCATGGCGAGGCTGCGATGGGTTCCGCCCGTTACAGCGGAGAAGTGCTGACAGGCACTTGCAGAGGTTCTGTCCGCGAGGGCAGGGCGAAGAGAAGTGGTAACACGGTTAAATATCCGTCTTCTTAATTCTTGTATGAGGATTGAGAAGGCGGCTTTTTTATATCCCCGGGAATAATTTCCCCGGGATATAAAAAACGCTCCGCGAGGATCGCACTGCGGCGGAATGGAAGATGCCGCTTGCGCGGCCCGCCGCAGGCGGAGAATCCTGCTTTGCAGGATTCTATCTTATATCACAGGAAAAAATCCTGTGTCAGATCAAGGAGGTTATTATGGCAGAGAATCAGAAACCAAAGTATTACATTACAACAGCGATCGCCTATACATCAGGCAAACCGCATATCGGCAACACGTATGAGATCGTGCTTGCGGATGCAATCGCGCGCTACAAGAGAAGTCAGGGCTATGATGTGTTCTTCCAGACCGGAACAGACGAGCACGGACAGAAGATTGAGCTCAAGGCGGAAGAGGCAGGCGTTACGCCGAAGGAATTTGTGGACAATGTTTCCTCGGAGATCAAAAGGATCTGGGATCTGATGGATACGTCTTATGACAAATTTATCCGTACAACGGACGAAGATCATGAGAGACAGGTGCAGAAGATCTTCAAAAAACTGTACGAGCAGGGGGACATTTACAAAGGCTATTATGAAGGGCTGTACTGTACGCCGTGCGAGTCATTTTTCACAGAATCCCAGCTCGTGGACGGCAAGTGCCCGGACTGCGGCCGTGAAGTGCAGCCGGCGAAGGAGGAGGCATATTTCTTCAAAATGAGCAAATATGCGGACCGCCTGATCGAATACATCAACGAACATCCGGAGTTCATCCAGCCGGTGTCCAGAAAGAATGAGATGATGAACAACTTCCTTCTTCCGGGACTGCAGGATCTGTGCGTGTCCAGAACCTCATTTAAATGGGGCGTTCCGGTTGACTTTGACCCGAAGCATGTGACCTATGTATGGCTGGATGCACTGACCAACTATATCACAGGCATTGGTTATGATGCGGACGGCAACAGCACGGAGCAGTTTGAGAAGCTGTGGCCGGCGGATCTGCATCTGATCGGGAAGGACATCATCCGCTTCCATACCATTTACTGGCCGATCTTCCTGATGGCGCTTGGACTGCCGCTGCCGAAGCAGGTATTCGGACATCCGTGGCTCCTGCAGGGGGACGGCAAGATGAGCAAGTCCAAGGGAAATGTGCTTTATGCGGATGAACTGGTTGATTTCTTCGGCGTGGACGCGGTGCGCTATTTCGTACTGCACGAGATGCCGTTCGAGAATGACGGCGTGATCACCTGGGAGCTGATGGTGGAGCGCCTGAATTCTGATCTGGCGAATACACTGGGCAACCTGGTGAACCGGACCGTTTCCATGACGAATAAATATTTCGGCGGAACCGTGACGGACAAGGGCGTGGCAGAGGATGTGGACGCAGACCTGAAAGCCGTGATCGAAAACACGCCGAAGGCAGTGGAGACGAAGATGGACGGACTTCGCGTGGCGGACGCCATCACGGAGATCTTCAATCTCTTCAAACGCTGCAATAAATACATCGATGAGACCATGCCGTGGGCGCTGGCAAAAGATGAGGCGAAGAAAGACCGTCTGGAGACTGTGCTGTGGAACCTGATCCAGGGCATCTCAGCGGGCGCGGAGCTTCTCGAATCCTTCATGCCGTCAACGAGCAGAAAGATCCTAGAGCAGCTGGGCGGCGGCCATGTGACCGACAAGCCGGAGATCCTCTTCCAGAGACTGGACCTTGACGAAGTAATGAAGAAGGTGGAAGAGCTCCATCCGCAGGCAGAGGAAGCGAAAGACGGCGGAGAGGGAGAAGCTGCGGCGGAAGAAGCGGCCGTGATCGATATCGAACCGAAAGAAGAGATCACATTTGAGCAGTTCGGGGCGATGCAGTTCCAGGTGGGTGAGATCATCGCCTGCGAGGAAGTAAAGAAGTCCAGAAAACTTCTCTGCTCCCAGGTAAAGATCGGAAGCCAGGTAAAACAGATCGTGTCCGGCATCAAGGCACATTACACACCGGAAGAGATGGTGGGTAAAAAAGTCATGGTGCTGGTAAACTTAAAGCCGGCGAAGCTGGCAGGCGTGCTCTCCGAGGGCATGCTGCTGTGCGCGGAGGACGCGGACGGCAACCTGTCGCTCATGGTGCCGGAGAAAGAGATGCCGGCAGGAGCGGAAATCAGTTAAAAAGGGACAGGGCAAATTCCAGTTTGGGACGTAGTAAAATTGAATTTTACTACGTCCCAAACTGCGTTTTGCCCTGTCCCTAAATCGATAATTCACGCAAAAGTCTCGTATTATCTTCCGGCATCATGATGCAGAACCGGATGTATTCACCCTCCAGGCACTGGAATGAAGCGCAGTCCCGGATCATGAGTCCCTTCCGGATGCAGCGGTCGAATATGTCTGCAGATGTAGCACCCTCTTTCAGGACTTTCAGGAGAATGAAATTGGCATAGGGGTCGTATGCTTTGTATCCAGGCATTTCCGATACTGCGCGATACATCCGGCCGCGTTCGGAGAGGATGAGTTCTCTTGTCCGGCGGATGTAATCCTGATCTTTGAACATTTTTTCTCCGGCAAATGCGCCGATGCTGTTCAGTGACCAGGGGATCTGTTTTTCTTTCATTTTTTTCAGGAAATCTATATTGCCGGTGATGCCGTATCCGAACCGCATGCCCGGCGCCGCGAAGAATTTGGACACGCCGCGCAGGATCATCAGGTTCCGGAAGCGCTTTGTGAACGGTACGGCTGTTACCGCGCTGATGTCCGGCGCAAACTCTACATAGGTCTCATCGATCATTACGAAGATATCATGTTCTGTACAGAAGGTGAGCAGCTTTTCCATATCATCATGAAGGATGGCGGATGATGTGGGATTGTTCGGATTGCAGATGATCAGGAAATCATATCCTTCCGACAGGGTCCGGCAGAGGTCATCCACATTGAGCCTGAAATCCTGCTCTTCTTTCAGGTGATAATATTCCTGCGTGCTACCGGAAAGGGCAAGCTCACGGGAATATTCGGAATAGGTCGGCCCCAGGATCAGGGTGCGTTTCGGGGCGCGTGCATCGATGAGCAGTGCGATCAGCTCGCTGGATCCGTTCCCGGGCAGAATGAATTCTGCGGGAATACTGCAGTATTCTGAAATGGTTTCCCGGAGGGATGTGTATTCCCGGTCCGGATAGGAGGAGAGCAGATCCACATGGGCGGCAATATCCGCCTTTACGTTTTCTGAGAGCCCGAGCGGGTTGACGTTGGCTCCGAATCTGACGATTTCATCTTTATTTAAATGATAGTATTCGCATATTTTCTCGATATCGCTTCCGTGGAAGACGGGTTTTGTATCCATAGTTTAATGCTCCTGTTTTGTTTCAAATAAGATTCCAAGTGTATTCGGTCCGCAGTGGCATGAGATGGTGCAGCTTGCCCTGGTGACATGGATCTCTCTGAAAGCCATGGTCTCCTCCACTGTCCTGCGCACCAGGTCGATGTAGTCCTGCGGGATGCCGGAGTGGGTGATGAAAAGAAGATCCGTATCGATATCAGAATATTTCCCCAGTTCGTCTTTTACATATTTCACAAGAACTTTATCCAGCGCGCCGCGGTATTTCTTTCCGACGGCCATGCTTCCGTCCCGATTGTCTACCTGGATACATGGCTTGAGTTTCAGCATGTTTGCCCCAAATGCAGCGACAGCCGAGCAGCGTCCGCCTGCACTTAAAAATGTGAGCGTATCGAGGATAAAACTGCCGTGGCGTCTGCCGGTTCCTTCCCGGAGCTTCTCTGCAATGGCTGCGGCGATCTGTCCGGTGTCCGGTCTGCCGGCGCCCGGTTCTGAAATGACTTCTTCGGCTTCCCGGAGCAGTTTTCCGGCGGCTACAACGGTAAGTCCGGTTCCGGTAGAGAGATTGCAGCTGTCTACGACATGGACATGACCAAGTTCCCGGGCTGCAAGGCAGCAGTTCTGATAAGAACTGGACAGGGCATGGCCGAGATTGACATGGATGACTTCATAACCGTCTTCAACCCACGGGCGGAAATGGTCGATATACTCCTGTACATTGACCGCCGCGGTCTTTGGCAGTGTTTTATGGTCATAATATTCCTGGTAAATTTCTTCCGGTGTGATGTCTATATTGTCAAGATAATCCTTCCCGTTCAGGTTGATATGAAGCGGGAAGTAGTGGACATTGTAACGTTCTTTAAGGTTATCATCAAGATCACAGGTGCTGTCTGCACTCAGGATGATCTTCAGTTCTGTCTGTTTGCCCGGCATGATTGATCCCTCCGTATCTGATGCTGTATTATGTTCGGATATCTGTCTACATACTTTACTTATTATAGCACATTAGTTTTAAAATTACAGGAGAACCGGGAAAAGCCGGTTTTTACAGCTGCGATCTCAGGTGTTTTTCAACACTGGGAGAATAACTTTTTACAACTCCTGTAAGTTTGTTGATAACCTGTTTTTTGCATTAATGCGATTGTATTGACATATAAAACGTGGTATTGTGGACACACTCAAATATTTGATCCCATTCAGTACCCGTTCGCGGGTTCTGTATATCTGCAGATTTCAACAGGCCTGTCCGGCCGGCTTTCCAAAATGTACAAACAGGTATTCTTTAAGGAGAAACAACATGATAAAATAAGGAGAAGAACCAGATGAAGAGAACCAAACAGAACGATGACAATTTTATAATGCTTCCCACGGTGGATTTCTGTTTCAAAGAGCTGATGAGGAATCCGAAAGTGCGGAAAGGATTTATTGCAGCAGTGAGAATCCACCCTGTGGGTGTATTCTCACTGTATGACAGACGCCATATAGCAGAATTGCTGTCATTGGATATATACAAGCAAGCTTGTATATCCAATACCATCAATTCTTACTGCATGGCAGACTGTTAACATATCCTCGGGAGTTGGATGCCGGTGAGTTTGGAGAGGATGCGGCGGCCGCCAATGGGTGTCCGGAGCAGGACTTTCCCGGGCATGTCTTCTGTGACGGTGCCGATCCGGGCAGCATTTTCTCCGCCGGGGACGGCGCGGACCACCGCCAGGATCTGATCGGCGGAGTCAGGACTGCAGATGATGAGCATCCGTCCTTCACAGGCGCAGTAGAGGGGATCAAGTCCCAGCATATCGCAGGCGGCTTCTACGGCCGGATCGACAGGCAGGGCGGATCCGTCAAGTTCGATGGAGAAGGGCATGTTTTCCGTGAATTCGTTCAGTGTGGTGGCGACGCCGCCCCTGGTTGGATCACGCAGCACGCGGATGTCCGGCCCGGCGGCATCAAGCGCGGCGGCGCTGACCATATGGAGCGGGGCACAGTCGGAGCGTAAAGGACTGTTTTCTGCCACCAGTCCGGAGCGGGCCATCATGACGGCGGCTCCGTGGCAGCCGATGGTGCCGCTTACGAGTACTGCATCTCCGGGGCGGATGGATTCTTTTCCGGGCAGATCAGCCCGCTGGTACCCGATGCCGGCTGTATTAATATAGATGCCGTCGCCTTTGCCTGTGTCTACGACTTTCGTGTCGCCGGTAACGATGGACACGCCGCAGGCATAGGCTTCTTCAGCGACAGATGCCACGATGTCCCTGAAATCCTGAAAAGAAAACCCTTCTTCTATAATGAAAGAGAGGCTCAGATATTTCGGGATACCGCCGGCCATGCATACGTCGTTGACGGTACCGCAGACGGAAAGCTTCCCGATGTCCCCGCCGGGAAACCGCCAGGGGGAAACAACGAAGCTGTCCGTTGAAAATACAAGTTTATCATTGCCGGGAAGAACGGCGCCGTCCCCGAGCCGGGAGAGGGCGTCGTTTTTAAATGCGGGAAGCAGGATGGATTCGATCAGTTCTGAAGTTTTCAGTCCGCCGCTTCCGTAGTCAAGTGTGATTTTCTCATCCATTTATTTCACCTTATTTTCTTTGTTTTAGTTTTGCTTTGTGGCATGAAGCAGCTGATGGCAGAGCCGGGACGGATATTCATTCGCCGTACTGATATGCTGCGGCGCACGCTCCCTCGCCGGATACCATGCAGGGTCCCACCGGATTGTCGGGGGTGCAGGCTGTTTTAAAGAGCGGGCACTGTGCCGGCCGCATGACGCCCCGGATGATCTGCGCGCAGCGGCATCCGGGGATTTCTTTCGGTTCGGAAGGCCGCAGGGCAAATTTTTTTGCGGCGTCCCATTTTTCATATTCTTTCCGGATGGTATAGCCGCTGTTTTTAATCAGGCCGAGTCCGCGCCAGTCGGACGGAGCGGGTTCAAACACCTGGTCAATGAGTGCCAGTGCCGCCGGATTGCCGCCGGAACGAACCAGACGGGTGTACTCATTTTTCAGATCCGGCCGGCCGGAGGCGATCATTTCCGCCAATGCCAGGATGGAATAGAGAAGATCCGCCGGTTCGAAGCCTGCCACAACGCCCGGGAGCCGGTAATCTTCCGGGAGGAAGCGGAAACCGCCCGCGCCGGTGACGGCGGCCACATGGCCGGGGCATAAGAAGCCGTCTACGGCGAAATCATCCGCTTCGATCAGGGACCGGATGGCCGGCTCTGTCCGTTTCAGAAGAGACAGGACGGAGAAATTTCCCACATTCCGGGCGGCTGCTTCCTGGATGCAGGCCGCAGTGCCGGGCGCGGTCGTCTCAAAGCCGACGCCGAGAAAAATGACTTCCGTATCCGGGTGTTCTTCCGCGATGCGGACCGCGTCCATGGGTGAATAGACGGACTCCACTTTTCCGCCAAGCGCGCGGCGGGAGAGCAGGCTGTCCCCGTGCTTTGAGCCGGGGACGCGCAGCAGATCGCCATAGCTTGTGATAAGGACGCCGGACTGCTGTGAGAGGTCCAGCACCATATCGATCGTGTTTGCCGGGGTGACGCAGACCGGGCATCCGGGCCCGGAGAGCAGCTGTACATTTTTCGGCAGGATGCTGCGGATCCCGCTCCTTGCGATTGACATAGTATGGGTCCCGCAGACTTCCATCAGCCGGATCGGGCCGGTCCGGTCGCTGTATTTCCGGATCTTTTCCAGGATCAGCGGTACGTCTTCAGGGTTTTTGAACCAGCGGTCATAAAGCATTTTTCAGTTCCTCCAGAAGCTCCATATTTTCCAGCGCTTCTTCTTCCGTCATCCGCTCGATGGCGAATCCGGCGTGGACCATGACGTAGTCCCCAGGTTTCGGATCTTTGATGAAATCGATGCGGATGTTCTGTTTCAGTCCGCCGGCCTCGCATTCTGCGGATGAGCCGTCGATCTTATTGATTTTCATTGGCATTGCCAGACACATGCTTCATTCTCCTTTTCGTGCAGGCGATGGCAAGCTGTCCCAGACAGATGCCCTCGTCGTTTGTTGATATTCTGTGGTGTGTATATACCATATATCCGAGCCGCTCCAGTTCGGCGGTGAGGCCGTGCAGCAGGCAACGGTTCTGGAAGACCCCGCCGGACAGGATGACCGGAAGCCGTCCGGGATTGAGCGTCCGGCACTGATCAGCCGCCATGCGGATCAGGGTGTTCATGAAGCGTATGGCGGTCGCGCCGGGCGTTATCCCGTCCCGGATATCATCCAGCAGGCCGCGGATCATCGGCCGTGTGTCGAAGATCCGCAGATCATTCTGCTCATAAAAATGTGTTTCGTAAAATGTTCCGTCAGGTCCGGGCGTTTCTTCCGGAGAGAGAGACTCCACGAGGGCAGCGCCTTCTCCGTCGTAGGAAACTTCGCCCCGGCCGGTGATGAGGGCGCAGACGCCGTCGAACAGGCGCCCGATGCTGCTGGCTGCCGGCACAGATGGGGGCTGCGGTGCGGCGGCTGCATAGGATAGCGTGCCGCCTGCATGATCGAGCAGTTTTACCAGCATCCGCAGTTTATCTTCGGGAAGGGGCACATTTGCCAGAGCGGTTCCCGGTGCAGTTCCCGGATCCGGGCTTCCCGTGTGGAAAGCGTCGTATACCAGTGCAAGGGCAATCCGTCCAATCTCGTATACGGCCCGGTCTCCGCCGGGAAGTGCGACCGGGCGGATGGAGCCGGCCCGCCAGAAAGATGCGGCGTCTCCGATGAGGAATTCGCCGCCCCAGACGGTGCCGTCCGTTCCCAGTCCGGTGCCGTCCCAGACGATCCCGAAGCAGGGGCCGGACAGGTCGTTGTCCGCCATACAGGAAACCATGTGCGCCCAGTGGTGCTGAACCTGCATGAGCGGGATCCCTTTGGCGGATGCTCTTTGTCGGGCTTCTCCGGTGGACAGATAGTCCGGATGGAGGTCGCATACAAAGAGGGACGGCTTCAGGCGGAACAGTTTTTCATAAGTGCCAAGCGCTCCGGTGTAGTGCGAAAATGTCTCGGCGTTTTTCAGATCGCCGATGTAGGGACTTAAGAAAATGTGTGATCCCCGGCCCAGGGCGAAAGATGCCTTCTGTTCCGCACCCATGGCGAAGATCCCGTCTGCATCCCGCAGGCAGAGGGCGGATGTGACCGGGGCGGGCGCATAGCCTCTGCTCCGGCGCAGGAAATAAGGCGCTCCCTGCCATTCCATGATAAGGGAATCATCGCAGCGGTTTTGGATCCTGCGGTTATGGAGGAGAAAACCGTCTGCGACATCTTTAAGCGCGGACAGCGCTTCTTCGTTGTCTGTAAGGACCGGGCAGCCGGAAATGTTGCCGCTTGTCATGACCAGGATATCCGGGCAGCCGGATGTGCCGTCCAGCAGCAGTGTGTGGAGCGGCGTGTAGGGAAGCATTACGCCAAGCCTGGGACTGAAACTGAGCAGATCGAGAGCCTGCCGGATACGTTCATTTCCAGGGGTGGAATGTCCGGCGGCTTTTTTCGCCAGCAGTACGATGGGCCGCTCCGGACCGGTGAGAAGTTTTTCCTCTGCCGGTGTGATCTCGCAGATCCGGCGGGCGGATTCCAGGGAACGGCACATGAGCGCCAGCGGCTTCTCCGGGCGGTGCTTCCGCTCCCGCAGCCTTTTTACGGCTTCCGGGTTCAGGGCGTCACAGGCGAGATGGATGCCGCCGATGCCTTTTACCGCCAGGACGCCTCCGTCTGCCAGAAGCTTCCGGGCCTGACGGAATGCATCTTCCCCTTCCGGAAGTTCCCGGGTCTGACGGAATGCATCTTCTCCTGTCTGGCAGAAAAATACCTGAGGCCCGCATGTCCCGCAGCAGTCCGGCTGCGCGTGATAGCGCCGGTTACGGATGTCATGATATTCGGACGCACATTCCGGGCACATGGCAAATTCATTCATAACGGTGCGCGCCCGGTCATAGGGAAGATCTTCGATGATCGTGTATCTCGGTCCGCAGTTCGTACAGTTGATAAACGGATAATGGTACCGCCGGTCAGCCGGGGCGTAAAGTTCAGCTTCACATTCCGGGCACATGGCTATGTCCGGGGAAACCAGTGTGGCGCCCGGCCGGATATGGCTCTCCCGGATCATGAACCGGTCAAATGGACCGGAAGAAATGTCTGAAGTCCGGACGGCTTCGATCCGTGCCATGGGCGGAGCGTCATTTTGCAGCTTTGACTGGAAAGCCTCAAGATCCCGGGCGGTTCCCTGTAAAACCCCCTCCAGTCCGGCAGAGGTGTTGCGCACCCAGCCGGTGATCCGGTGCTTGTCTGCCAGCCGGTGGAGAAAGGGGCGGAATCCGACACCCTGAACGATCCCTTCGATCTCGATATGGATTTGTCTTATCGCTGCTTCGCCGTGGACCTGGTTCATGACTGTGCTTTCCTGATCTGCTCCGAGATAAAGCCGGCAAGTTCTTCTATGCCGTCCCCCGTGCGGCTGCTGATCCGGAAGAGGGGCGCGCCGGGATTGACGGTTCCGTAGTTGGCAAGAACCCGTTCTTCATCAAAATCAAAATACGGGAGCATATCATATTTGTTCAGGACCAGGCAGTCGGTATCCGTGAACATGAGCGGATATTTCTCCACTTTGTCGTCGCCTTCCGGAATGCTCAGGATCGTGATGCGAAGGGATTCGCCGATCCGGAATTCGGCAGGGCAGACCAGATTCCCGATATTTTCCACAAAGATCACGTCGAGGTCTTCAAGAGGCAGTTCGGGAAGGATATGCTGAATGCTCATAGCCTCGATGTGGCAGGCTCCGTCTGTGTTGAGCTGCACGGCGGGTACGCCGAGAGAAGCAATGCGTTCTGCATCTACCTGCCCTGCAATATCTCCTTCAATGACGCCAACGCGAAATGTGCCGCGAAGTTGTTCTATGAGAGAGGTGATCATGGTTGTCTTTCCCGCGCCCGGACTGCCCATAACATTGATCATGCAGATGCGGTGGCCGGCAAGCGTACCTTTCACTTCCTCACTGACATCCTCATTCCAGTCCATTACTTGATGAAGTACTTTGATCTCCATTTATATCTACCTCCAGGCTTTTGATATAGAATTCTTTTCCGGACAGGAGCTTCAGCCGGAGACTGCCGCAGTGCGGGCATTCCAGATGGTGCGGGATGATCTCACCGTCCTGACCGCAGTCCAGGCAGCGGACTTTGACGGGAAGCGTCTCGGATTCGATCCTTGCGCCTTCAGCGATGGTTCCCTCGGCCAGCATGTCCAGGTAGATCTGGATGCAGTCGGGAACGATTCCGCGGAGTTCTCCGATGCAGAGCCGGATCACACGGATCCGGGACGCATTCTGCTTTTGGGCTTCGCGGAGACAGTCTTCCAGAAGGTGTTCGGTTATACTCAGTTCATGCATGGCGTTGTCTCCTGTTAATTTGTTGAATTTCCACTGCCCATTTTAACACATTTTTAGCAAAAATAAACATAAAAATCGCATTCAAGTATTGTAAAAAAACCGAATCAGGATTATAAATAGAAGGGATGCTTTTTTAGGCAAAATAAGAGAGTAAATGAAAGGGGGATGACGGTAATGATACCATTGCTGATCGCGATTCCGGCGGTGCTGGCGGTGCTGTTCCAGTTTGTACGAAATGAGAAGGCACGGGGTTACATCGTTTATGCTGGTTCCGGGATCATTATGCTGACTACGGTTATATTTATCGTACGCTGGGTAACCGGCGGAGCGCAGACGTGGATGCTCTATCCGGAGACGGAACTGATTGATCATCTGATGACGGCGGGAGATATCTTTCTGATGTGCCTGATCATCTATCTGAGTGTAAAACACGAAAAGGTGATTCCCATTATCCTGTCTGTGCTTCAGACAGCGCTCGTGATTTATACAGAATTTACTGCTGACGTGGCGGAAGGCCCGCATATGATGGTGGACTGGCTGACAATCCTGATGTGCGTGATCATCGCTTTTATCGGCGGTTTTATCTGTATTTATACAGTGGGGTATATGAAAGGCTATCATCATCACCATAAAGAGGTGGAAGACAGACAGCCCTTCTTTTTCTCCATGCTGTTTCTGTTCCTGGCGGCAATGTTCGGACTGGTTCTTTCACAGAATCTGGTCTGGATCTATTTTTTCTGGGAGATCACCAGCGTGATCTCATTCCTGATGATCGGTTATACGAAATCCGACGAAGCGGTGAACAACAGCTTCTGCGCGCTGTGGATGAACCTGCTGGGCGGTCTGGGGTTCGCGGTTGCGATCGCACTGATGGCGCAGCTCCACGGGACGCTTCAGCTTCTTGAGGTTGTAAATATCGGGGCGCTTCTGCCGCTTATGTGTCTGTCTCTTGCAGGCATGACCAAATCGGCGCAGCTTCCGTTTTCTACATGGCTTCTGGGAGCGATGGTGGCGCCGACTCCGTCCAGTGCACTGCTGCACAGTGCTACGATGGTAAAGGCGGGCGTCTATCTGCTGATCCGCATCTCCCCGGCGCTGGAAGGCAACCTGGTGGGGATCATCGTATCCAGCATCGGCGGATTTACATTTATCATGGCAAGTATGATGGCGATCGCCCAGAACGACGCCAAGAAGGTGCTGGCCTTCTCCACGATCTCCAACCTTGGCCTGATCGTTGCATGTTCGGGCATCGGTGTGGAGGAGACGGTCTGGGCGGCTGTATTCCTGATGGTCTTCCACGCGGTCAGCAAGTCCATGCTGTTCCAGTCTGTGGGCGCCACAGAGAATACGCTGGGTTCCAGGGATATCGAGGACATGCACGGCCTGATCATCCGCGTGCCGAAGCTGGCCTACATTATGGGTATCGGCATCGCCGGGATGTACCTGGCGCCTTTCGGAATGCTGATCTCCAAGTGGCTGGCGCTGAAAGCTTTCGTGGATTCGGGCAACGTGATCCTGGTGCTCTGTATCGCATACGGAAGTGCGACGACCATGTTCTACTGGACGAAATGGCTGGCCAAGCTTCTGTGCTACCATATCCCGCGTGACACGGTGAAAGACGTGACACGCAAAGACGAATATATATCCATGTCGTTCCATGCCATCGTTATGCTGCTGCTCTGCCTCTTCCTGCCGGTCGTTGCGATCACGGTCGTAAACCCGATCGTCCGGGAACTGTTTGGAAATACACACGACGTGCTCTCCATGAGCGTGCTCACGACCATGGCGATCATGCTTGTTTCGATCTTTATCGTTCCGGTTGTCATGTTCTTCATCAGCCGGAGATCCCACCAGGAGCTGGTGCCGATCTATATGAACGGCGTCAACGAGGGAGACAACCGTTTCTTCACCAACAGCTTCGGAGGGAAAGACCACCTTTACTTAAGCAACTGGTATCTGCGCTTTGAATTCGGGCGCAGGCACTTAAGGATCCCGTCCATTATTGTGGCGACAGCCGTGCTCGTCGTCGGGTTCTGTCTTGTCATAGGAGGTGTGTCATGGTGATGAAAGCGATCTACGTAATATTATTTCTGATCTTCGCACCCTTCATCGGCGCCCTGCTGGACGGCATCGACCGGATCATCAGCGCCCGGATGCAGCGGCGCAAAGGACCGAGCATCTTCCAGCCGTTTTACGATCTGGGCAAGCTCTTCTCGAAAGAGATGATCGCGGTAAATAACGTTCAGCTCCTGCTGAACTTAAGCTACCTTGTGATCCTGGTGATCGCCGGCGCCATGCTTTTTGCGGGTGCTGACCTTCTGATGGTGCTCTTTATCCTGAGTACGGCGGATATGTTCCTGATCATGGCGGCGTCCTCGGACTCTTCGCCCTATGCGAATATGGGCGCCAGCAGAGAGATGATGCAGATGATGGCCTACGAGCCGCTGACCCTGCTGGTAGCGGTGGGATTTTACCTGACGACCGGATCCTTCCATGTGGGAACGATCATCCAGCAGCCGGTAAGCGCGGTGCTCTGGATGCCCGGTCTTCTGGTCGGATTCATGTTTACGGCGGCGATCAAGTTCCGTAAATCCCCATTCGACCTGTCCACCAGCCACCATGCTCACCAGGAGATGGTCAAGGGCATCACGACGGAAATGTCCGGGACCACGCTGGCGATCATGAATATCGCAGAATACTACGAAATGGTCGTCATCCTGGGCATCTTCTTCCTGTTCTTCGTGAACAGCACCTGGTGGAGCTGGATCGTGGCGCTTGCGATCTGCTTCGTCCTCTTCCTGATGGAGACGCTCTGGGATAATATCAGCGCCCGTCTGAAATGGAAGACCGTGCTCTATGGCTGCTGGGTGGTGACCCTGGTGGCCGGCGGCGTGAACATACTGATCTTAATGCTGGACAAATAGGAGGGAGACAATTATGGCAAAAGTGTCAAAATCACCGTGGCTGCTCCACTATGACGCCAGCAGCTGCAACGGGTGCGATATCGAAGTCCTGGACTGCCTGACGCCAAAATACGACATTGAGCGTTTCGGCGTGATCAACACAGGCGATCCGTTCCAGGCGGATATCTTCCTGATCACCGGCGGCGTGAACAGCCAGACCGAGAGTGTGGTAAAGCAGATCTACAGTCAGATGCCGGAACCCAAAGTAGTGGTGGCGGTCGGGATCTGTGCCTGCACCGGCGGTGTGTTTAAGGAATGTTATAATATCAAAGGCGGGATCGACACCGTGATCCCGGTTGACGTATATGTGCCGGGCTGTGCGGCCCGTCCGGAAGCGATCATCGACGGGGTGCTGAAGGCCCTGAAAGTGCTGGACGCAAAGCAGGCGGCGCTGGAAGCGAAAGGCAGGTGACCCAGAATGGATGATTACAGAAGCGAGATCAGAAAAATCTCGATGTCGGAGTTTTTCCCGGCCATCGTGCATATGAAGACGGATAAATGGAGACTCGTGCAGATCTGCGCCACAACGATTGAGGGCGGATATGAGATGAGCTATTCATTCTGCAGAGGATACGATATGGTGACGCTCCGGCTGGAACCGAAGGAAGACGAGGAAGTGGCCAGCATCACACAGATCTATCCGTGCGCGTATATTCAGGAAAATGAGGCGGCAGAGCTGTTCGGCGTGAAGATCGGAAGGATCAAGCCGGATTATCAGGACAGGCTGTACCGGATCGACCAGACGGCGCCGTTTAAGGATAAGGAGTAGGGAATATGGCAAAGAGAAGCATTATACCGTTCGGTCCCCAGCATCCTGTGCTCCCGGAGCCGGTGCATCTGGACCTGGTGCTGGAGGATGAGACTGTGGTCGGCGTGATCCCCAGCATCGGATTCGTCCACAGAGGACTGGAGAAACTGGTAGATAAAAGAGATTTCAAACAATACACTTATATCGCGGAGCGGATCTGCGGGATCTGCAGCTGCGGGCACGGCCTCGGATACTGCCTTGCCGTAGAGCAGATCATGAATATCGAGGTGCCGGACCGGGCCAAATATCTGCGCACCATCTGGGTGGAGATGAGCCGTGTGCACAGCCATCTGCTGTGGCTCGGCCTGCTGGGCGACGCCATGGGATTCGAAAGCCTCCACATGGAGAGCTGGCGTTTAAGGGAAAAGATCCTCGATATGTTCGATGCGACCACCGGCGGCCGGATCATCCATTCCGTCAACCAGGTGGGCGGCGTGCAGAAGGATATGGACAGCACCATGCTCAATGACATCCTCCGCGCCATCGACGAGATCGAGAGTGAACTGCGGCCGATCGCTAAGACATTCCTGCATGACTATACCGTGCAGAGCCGTCTGAAAGGCGTGGGCATCCTTTCAAAGGACGACGCCATCGCCCAGGGTGCGGTAGGCCCCATGCTCCGTGCCAGCGGCGTAGAGTATGACGCCCGCCTGCTCGGATACGGCGCGTATAAAGACCTGACCGTGGAGCCGGTGATCTCGAAAGACGGCGACTCCTACGGAAGATGTGAGGTCCGCATAAAAGAACTCTTCCAGAGCTTCGATCTGATAAGGGAAGCCATCGGCAAGATCCCTCAGGGCGATATCAGCGTGCCGGTGAAAGGCAATCCGGACGGCGAATATTTCGTGCGGATCGAACAGCCCAGAGGCGAGGCCATCTATTATGTAAAGGGCAGCGGAAAGAAGTTTGTTGACCGGTTCCGTCTGCGCACGCCGACGACGAGCAACATCCCGCCGATGGTGGAGATGCTGAAAGGCTGCCAGCTGGCGGATGTGCCGATACTGATCCTGACCATCGACCCGTGCGTGAGCTGCACGGAACGCTAGGAAGGAGGATCGGTATGGAAAAGACGAAAATGTTTACACTTGCCGGCCGGATCGTGGGCAACCTGTTCAAGAAGCCGGCAACTACAAAATATCCATTTGAACCTGTGGAATTCCCGGAGCGGATGCGCGGGCATGTTGTGATCAACATTGATGACTGTATCACATGCGGCCTGTGCGCGAGGGCCTGCCCTTCTCTGGCGATCCGGGTGGACCGCAAGGCCGGTACATGGACCATCAGCCGGTTCGACTGCGTGCAGTGCGGAAGCTGCGTGCTTGCCTGTCCGAAGAAATGCCTGACCATGGAGAAAGGCTACACGGAACCGGACATCATGAAGAAGAGCGACACAGTCGTGAAACCGCAGGAAGAGAAGGCTGAAGCGGCCGGCGACGGCGCGGCGGCAGCAGGCGGCAAGCCTGTGATGGATGCGGAGAAGTGCGTATACTGTACGCTCTGCGCGAAGAAATGCCCGCAGGAGGCGATCCGGGTCGACCGGAAGGAAAAGATCTGGGAGCTGGACGGAGAAAAATGCGTGGAGTGCGGGATATGCGCGGGAGCATGCCCGAAGAGAGCGATCGAAATGAAAGGGTAAAGCAACAGGGAGATATGCAGATGTATATCTCCCTGTTGCTTTATGAATGTTTTAACTGATGCTTATAACAACATGAAGTCACCTAACAGTAATATTTGCATGATCACATAATTTATATATGCGGTTTTTTAAAATATCTCTTTCGCCGGAGTCAATAGACAACTGAGGAAGACGCATATAAGAATCTGTTACTCCACGGAGTTTAAGGGCTTCTTTAAAATAAGACATATTGCTTCCGCATTTAAGAATATCACAAAACTGGATGCATATATTCTGCCAGTACTGCATTTGCCTGATATCATTCTGTTTAAATGCTTTATATACTTTTACGAAAGGTTCAGGGAATACTCCTGCTATTCCGGATACCGTGCCGTCACAGCCAAGAGAAAGCATGGCTGATAATGCCCTGTCACAACCCTGCATAACAGAGAAGTGATGATCATTGATGGCAAGATAATCTATGGTGCGATTTATATCAGGATAGCTGTATTTTATCCCAATAATATTTGGACAAAGCTGCTGAATAGTTTCAGCAGTTTCAGGAAGAAGGTCATTTCCTGAACATTGCGGAATATTGTAAATATATATTGGAAAATCAGGAACTGATTTTGCAAGACTAGTGTAGTAGTTTATTAATTCAGTTTCTTCTGCGTGGAAAAATTGTGGAGTTACTATTCCTGCCCCGTCAGCTCCGGCAGATTCTGCATGTGCCAGAAGTTCAGATGTATCTTCGTAGGTTGCAGCACCGCAATGGATGAAGACAGGAACTCTGCCGGAAGCGGCGCGAATAACAGTGTTGGCCGCCTGTTTTCTCTCATTTAAGGAAAGCCGCAACATTTCACCGGTCGTTCCGCAAGGATAAAGGCAGTTTACCCCTTTATCTATAAGATATGTCGTCAAGTGAGCAAGCGCGTTGTGATCAATACTGCCGTTTTTGTTGAACGGAGTGATCATAGCAGATGTAATACCATATAAATGTTTCATTTTTTACCTCCAGAGCATTTGTTTATATTATCAAGAATTTCCCGTACATTAAGCATTGTACTTAAGTCAGCAACAGGATCTTGATGATTAATGGCTTGTGTTATGCATTGTTCGGCATACAATGAGTAATAACTGTCGCTGTCAGTATCCGTTTGAACGAATTTTGGCGGGCGATTCCATTTTCGAATTTCTAAAAGACCAT
>DWVL01000056.1 GCA_019120275.1 Candidatus Mediterraneibacter excrementavium
CGGAATGTTCTATGTAAACGAGAGATGGCTGGGCGGTATGCTCACAAACTTCAAGACGATCCAGAGCCGTGTAAAACGTCTCAAAGAGATCGAGGCTATGTCAGAGGACGGAACATTCGACGTACTTCCGAAGAAAGAAGTAATCGCGCTGAAAAAAGAGTGGGCAAAACTTGAGAAGAACCTGGGCGGTATCAAAGAGATGAAGAGACTGCCGGATGCGATCTTCGTAGTTGACCCGAAGAAAGAAAGAATCTGCGTACAGGAAGCGCACACACTGGGTATTACACTGATCGGTATCTGTGATACAAACTGTGATCCGGAAGAACTGGATTACGTGATCCCGGGTAACGATGATGCGATCCGCGCAGTGAAGCTGATCGTTTCCAAGATGGCAGACGCAGTGATCGAGGCTAACCAGGGCGCAGCTGCAGACGCTGACGAGGAGTACTATGACGACGCTGCTTACGATGAGACAGAGGCAGCTGAGGTTGAAGAGGCAGTAGAAGAGTAAGATCTTGATATAACGGAGGAATTTATCATGGCAATCACAGCAGGAATGGTAAAAGAATTAAGAGAAATGACAGGCGCAGGCATGATGGACTGCAAGAAAGCCCTCACAGAGACAAACGGCGATATGGACGCAGCTGTTGAGTTCCTCAGAAAGAACGGACAGGCAAAGGCTGAGAAGAAAGCCGGAAGGATCGCGGCAGAGGGTATCGTTAAGACTGTCGTAAGAGACGACAAAGTCGCAGCGATCGTAGAAGTAAACTCTGAGACAGACTTCGTTGCCAAGAACGATGAGTTCCAGGGATTCGTAGAGGCGGTTGCAAATCAGGTTGCTGACAACGCACCGGCTGACATGGATGCATTCATGGCAGAGGCATGGGCAGAGGACAGCTCCAAGACTGTAAAGGATGCTCTTGTAGAGAAGATCGCAGTGATCGGCGAGAACCTGAACATTAGAAGATTCGAGAGAGTAGAAGCTGAGAACGGATGCGTAGTATCCTACATCCACGGCGGCGGACGCATCGGTGTCCTCGTAGTGGCTGACACAGATGTTGTAAACGATGAGATCAAAACATGCCTGAAGAACGTGGCAATGCAGGTTGCAGCTATGTCTCCGAAGTATGTATCCCGTGACGAGGTATCTCAGGAGTTCATGGATCACGAGAAAGAGATCCTTCTTGCACAGGCTAAGAAAGAGAACCCGGAGAAGCCGGAGAACATCATCGAGAAGATGATCATCGGACGTCTCAACAAAGAGATGAAAGAGATCTGCCTGCTCGATCAGGTATATGTTCAGGACAGCGACCTTACAGTAGCAAAATATGTTGCAAAGGTAGCTAAAGAGAACAACGCAAACGTAACAGTGAAGAAATTCATCCGTTACGAGACAGGCGAAGGTATCGAGAAGAAAGAAGAGAACTTCGCAGAAGAAGTCGCAAAACAGATGGGAATGTAAGCGTTTAGCACAAGCGCGACAGATACAAAAAGGGAACCGACGCAAGTTTACTTGTGGGCGGTTCCCTTTTTGTATCTACCGTGCGACGCACGGATAGCGAGATGGAGCGAAGCGGAATCGAGCTAAGCGCTAGTGCGGCCGGTTTTACCGTGCGACGCACGGATAGCGGGATGAGCATCATCTTTACAATGATGGAAGTTTTATGATAGGATTTAGTTGTTAAAATGTATGATTAATAAGAGGTGGAACAGATGCAGAACCCTTTTAAAAACACAGGTACAGTATATCAGATCTTGCATATGAAAAAACAGTAGCGGAAATATCAGATACTGGAAAGACAAGGATTATCAGTGAGCAGTTTATGCCATATGACCTGTATCTGGATGAGGAAGAACCGGAATCCTGCGATATAGATATTAAACAGCATTGGAGCAGCTCAGGCTGTAACGGACAGGATGACGCAGAGGGAAGCCGCAGTCGAAGCTGTCAAAAAGATCGGACTGAGGCAGATAAAAGAAGTGGATATGAGTATATTCGGCAGTATGAAAAAAGAGGCGGAAATGTTCAGCAAAAGGCTGGCTGAACTCAGACGCCATGTGCCGGATGCTTTGTGATATTACAATCGTGTATAGAAAGGTCGTGATCTGGTGAGGAATATCATACATCGGATATGTGGAGTTATCACTATTTTCGCGTACATTATGCTGTTGTATCAGATCTGGCATCTGTGCCAGTACGGTGGTATCCGGAGCCATCTTCTGATGCTGGCGGCCGCATCTGCCCTGTTTGCAGCGAGTGGGATTACCTGGCTGGTGACAGGGCTTTTTATGTATTTCGGAGAGAAGAAAGAACCTGTACAGAAGAAAAGTTACGTCTGGCTGTGGCTTGGAATCGCTGTTATGGCGGCTGCGACCGTATATTTCGGCGGCCGCATCATTTATTCCGGACTGCCTTATAATGGGGCGCTGTCATGGAAGATCGATGAGCTGAGGAATAAGCGGAAGGTGGAACTGGAGCATAATAACTTTTTTGACAGCGGAATGGAAGGCGTCCTGTCGGATCTGGATGAAGCGCTCGGACTGCCGGATGAGCTTTACGTTACAGATCAGTTTCAGATCACATTTGACGGTGATGGAACGATCCGGTCTATATATACATTTCTTTACGGCAGAGATACTGAGGGGAATACGAGAACTTATCTTGTAGATTATAACATTTCCGACGGAACGAAGATGACGGTCTGGAAAGACGGCTACTCGGGCGGGGATTATGATGCGGATATGAAGCTTACGCCCATGCTCCGGATTCTGGAGAAGGCATCCTGCAAGGAGCAGGTGGCAGAGTGGGAGAAGATGCGCGGCGGTGACACATATGAGATCCTGTACATGGGCAGGAGATCCTTCCCGACAGAGGCGGGACTGGTATGCCTGCCCGGCGATGCGGACGGTGACGGCGCGGAAGATGGAGATTTCGTACCGGGCATGCTGAACGCCGGAGGCGAGGTGCTTGGATACGAGGTGTCTTTTCATATTCCGGGTGCTGAGGAGATCACGCCGGTCCGTTATATGATGGAGCCGGAATATATCAGCCCTGAGCAGATCAGCAGCGGACATGATCAGCAGCAGACGGAAGAGGCGAAGGAAGAAGATCTCTGGACAACGGATAACACAAACGGAAGCATGCGGTATTTTCTCGATGACCAGCATGGATGGAAGCTTTCGGTTGTTGATGCGGCGGCGGGCAGCAGATTCTATGATCTGAGCAGGACAAAAGACGGCGGCGCCACCTGGGAGACGGTGAACGGGGATCCTTTTGCCGGAAACATCGGCGTGGCGGAAGGTCTGCAGTTTTTTGATGAGAACGTTGGCTTTGCAGGTCTGTCCGGAGCGTCTCAGTCCCATTCGCAGATATTTATGACTACAGACGGCGGCAGTACATTTACAGAAAGCATACTCCCGATGGACCAGGTGACAGAGCTGCCGGAACATGCAGAGAAATACGGGCATACACTGGAAGATTATGCTTATCTCTGTATGCCAGTAAAGGACGGAGATGCCTTTACGATCGACGTTCTTACAGCGGCGGGAGAGAATGAAGGCATCCGATTCCGGTCCGAAGATGGCGGCGTGACATGGAAGTATGACGGGGTGTTTCAGAAATGAGAATGTGGAAAAAAGTAAATCTCCGGCTGATCAGCCTGTCCGTTCTGCTGTCCGTTCTGTGTGCGGGATGCACAGAAAAACCGGATGGAATATCGGAAGAAAATAAAGATACTGTTGTGGATACAAGGCAACAGGGAATTATTAACGAATCGCTCGAAATCGCTGAAAGATACCGGGATATTTATGAAGCGGCAGTAAAAAACAATGCACTGGATGCGCTTGAAACGCAGCGGCAGATTGTTGAACGAATAGGGGAAAAGGGTAATGTCGCGGTAGACAGAAATAACCGGATCAATATGACGAATTATAAGGACGCAGAGTCATTCTGTCAAAGTGCGCAGGAGAAAGCGGAAGCAGAAGTGACACTTTTTTCTGTGATGGATGAAGGCGGCTTCCTCAGATATGATATGAAAACATCGAAGGGTTCCATCTCTGTGGCTGTGAGCAGACTTGAGTGGGAAAAGGGCGAACCACAGGTTGTTTATTATAACGAATTTGAGGCTTATACATGGCAGTTTACGGAAAAGGGATATCTTTTTATCGAAGAATACCGCCCGTCCGGGTATGACGGGGCGCCCGGAGAGGTTGCTTTCCGTGTGAAACCACTGGATCAAGACTGCAGGGATTACTGTGAGAAATATGTATATCCGGTTGGCTATGCAGACAACAATCTGTTTATTACAGACTGGAATGAACAGGATATTTCGGAACCTGATTTTTATGATCTTTATGAAAAATTATATTATGTAAAATACGGCACAAATGTACCTTATGAACCATATGAGGGTGCGGAGTATGAAGTGCCGGCAGCGGAGTTTGAAGACGTCATACAGAGTTATTTTAACATTGGCGTCGAACAGATCCGGGAAAATACAATGTATCGGGTTGAGTCAGAGAGCTACTGTTATCGGCCTCGGGGATTCAGGGAAGGTGAATTGCCTTACGGCCCTTATCCGGAAGTGGTTGCTTGTAAAGAACAGCCGGACGGAACGCTTCATCTCTACATAGAAGGCGTCTGGGAACGCAAACTTACAGACCGGGCGGTTGCAAGTGAACTTGTGGTCCGGCCAATGGAAAATGGCGGGTTTCAGTATGTTTCCAATGAGGTGACGTTCTGGAACGAAAGTCTGGAATTCAGGTGGTTTACGCCGAGGATGACAGATGAAGAATGGCAGTCTTATTATGGATAATTCTATAGGTATGATAAAACCGGAGTCTGTAAAACAGGCTCCGGTTCGCTTTACGGTTATACTTTCCAGTATTTACTCATATAGTTTTCCGCATCTTCAGCAGAAAGATCATATCTTTCTTTTATTTTGGACAGAGTCTCTTCCCGGGATAAATGAAGTTCCTGAAGGGTGGAGATAAGATGGGAAATACCGGCGGTTATGCCTTCGAGATATCCGTCAGTTGAACCTTTGCTGTATCCGTCGGCGGAACCTTTATTATATCCGTCTTCATACCCTTCGTGCCTTAATGTTTTATCATGCAGCTCTTTATCGTATGTTTCCAAGATCATCTGGATCACCTCTGCTTTTTGGTCGGTCAGGATATCCTTAAGAATATTGCCTTTTATACAGATATCTACAGCGTTTGCCACTGACTGGTCGAAGTCTGTGCCGGAAGTAAGTTCCTGCCGGACAGTTTCGACGAAAACAGCGTATTCGCGGAGTCTTTGGCATTTCTCCATCAGTTCTTTATTATGCCCGTAATTGATGTTAGCGTCAGTGTACAAGGGGACAATACGGTCGTTGAAGGGTTGATTTGGACTCCTTCTGTGTTACTTTCTCTCCGCGTACATCGCTGTACGCGTCGATCAAGTGCCTTGAAGGAGCCCAAATCATCACCTTCACGACTCAAAGACTCCAACCGCAGGAATTTCGGTGATTTTCAAGGCAGACGATAGAGGCGTACTGGATGTACGACGATTGAGGATAACGCAGAAAATCACCGAAATTACGCGGCTTGGAGCGTGTTGCCCCTTGTACACTGACGCTAAGCATGGTTGCTATACATTCCAGGGCGGGAGTTCGGGAAACAGGCGGTGCCTTGAACATGTCCGACAGTTTTAATTCCTGCCGGTCCGGTTCTTTTTCCGTCCCGTTGTAAAACACGAAATACTGCGGGAAGGGGAGCTCTTTCAGCGAGGAAGTATAAATGTCGATCTCATTTTTAACGATATATTTTTCGTAAAGTCTGCACAGGTAGATCAGCCCGCGTACCGGCATGTTTGGGTTAAAGGTACTCTGATGTTCGTACAGGTTCATCATGCCGCTGATGAGGAATGAGATATCGGGTTTCCTTCTTCTGGAATACCATTCGGAAGAGCCCGTCCTTGTACTCCCTGTTTGCAATGGGATAATCCTGATCATTATGTAGTTTTCGGTTCAATAATTACACCTCCATTATAGGAAAAAAAGTGGACAGTTGCAACCTTTTGCGTGCGTAATGCAGTGAAAGGAACAGCTGGCGGAAACCGCCGGATGTGGTCTGCAGGACCAGATAAAATTTGAACAATGACAGAGAAAGAAAAATCCCTGCCGGATGTTTGTCTATTATAGACCCCGGCAGGAGAGAAATCAATGTGGCAGAATGCACAATCTTTTGTACTGTTTTTTTACGTTGTCTACAGCAGTGGTTTCAGACACCGGACAATCTGTTCCACCGTCGCAACATAGGTATCTGTATCAGCCTGCGGATTGTTCAGATAGGCGTGGTATGCGCCCTGTATGCAGTAGGATATCAGGAGCTGCTTTGACATGTCATTTCTGAATTCCGGATATTTATGAAAAAGCATTTCTTTCAGCGCGGTGTCGAGCCGGTATCCGAGATGGCTCTGTTCCCGTCCGGAAAAAAGGATCCGGATAAGTGAGATCTGCGACATGAATGCCAGGCAGAGTTCCCGTGTATAGATATCTGATTTTTCGGGAGTATAGTCTTTCAGGTGACCGATGCTCCCGATGATCGAGGCGACGGTTTCCTGTTCCATCGTTTCGGACAGGGCGTAGATGTCCTCGTAATGAGAATAAAAAGTCGACTTATTGATCATTGCGAGCTCACAGAGTTCTTTTACGGTGATCTTTTCAAGGGGCTTTTTTGAGCGCAGTTCAATGAACGCATTTTTAATGGCATGTTCTGTTTTCTGAATACGAAGATCCATAATATGTTTTCAGCCTTTCCGGATCCTTCTGCGGAATCCTGAGAATCATTTAATCCGACAATTTCAGACAAGAGTTGGTTATACGACGCTTATCCGGAACTGCCGGTGTATTTCTGTATGTATTAAGGGTATCCTCATTATAGGACAAAAACCGACGGGTGTCGATTATTTCACGATGAAAAGGAGTAAAAACATGGATTACTACGGCTTCTATACAGGAAAATGTTTTGACGCGTATAAATATCTGGGCGCGCATGTCCGGTTCAAAGAAACGGGACGGGGGCGGGAGACCGTCTTCCGCACGTTTGCACCGATGGCGTCGCGGATTTCGGTGATCGGGGAATTTAATGACTGGACGGAGAGTCCGATGGAGAAGGTCTATGACGGAAATTTCTGGGAATTTGTTTCGGATCAGGCGAAGCCCGGCATGATGTATAAGTACCGGATCTATGACCGGGCGGGCAATTTTGTCGATCACTGCGACCCGTACGGATACGGGATGGAGCTCAGGCCCAATACAGCGTCGGTTATCCGGGAGACGGATGCGTACCGGTTCCGGGATGAGAAATGGATGAAGGGCAGATCCGATCACCGGGCAAAGCCGCTGAACATATATGAGGTACATTTCGGGTCGTTTAAGAAGCCGGGAGAGAAGCCGGACGCCTGGTATGATTATGAGGAGATGGCGGATATCCTGATCCCGTACGTGAAGGAAAACGGATACAATTATGTGGAGATCATGCCGCTGAATGAGTACCCCAGCGATGAATCCTGGGGGTATCAGGGAACCGGATTCTACAGTCCCACATCCCGGTACGGGACGGCGGATCAGCTGCGGGGGTTCGTGGACGCCTGCCACCGGGAGGGGATCGGTGTGATCCTGGATTTTGTGCCGGTGCATTTCGCGGTGGACGGATACGCGCTGGCCGATTATGACGGCACGGCGCTCTATGAATACCCGCACAATGACGTGGGATACAGTGAGTGGGGCAGCCGGAACTTCATGCATTCCAGGGGCGAAGTGCGAAGCTTTCTGCAGTCAGCGGCGGAATACTGGCTTACTGAATACCATATGGACGGGCTCAGGATGGATGCTATCAGCCGGGCCATTTACTGGCAGGGCATGCCGGAGCGCGGCGTGAATTCCAATGCAGTGGAATTTCTGAAATATATGAACCGGGGGCTGAAAGCGCGCCATCCGGATGTGATCCTGGCGGCGGAGGATTCTACTTCGTTTCCGGGCGTGACGAAACCGGTGGAAGAGGGCGGCCTCGGATTTGACTATAAGTGGGATATGGGATGGATGAACGATACCCTTGACTATTTCCGGACGGCGCCGGAATACCGGACGAGGGATTATCATAAGCTGACTTTTTCCATGGCTTATTATTATGACGAGCGGTATCTTCTGCCGCTGTCCCATGATGAGGTGGTACACGGGAAGGCCACGATCCTGCAGAAAATGTACGGGGATTATGAGATGAAATTCCCCCAGGCGCGGGCATTCTACATGTATATGTATGCGCATCCGGGCAAAAAGCTGAATTTCATGGGAAATGAACTGGGACATTTCCGGGAGTGGGATGAGAAGCGGGAACTGGACTGGGATCTTCTGGACTATCCGGCGCACCGGGAATTCCATGAATTCATGAAAGCGCTGAACCGGTTCTATCTGGATCATCCGGCATTCTCGGAAGAGGATTATGACAGAACCGGCTTCAAATGGATCGAATGCAGTGCGCAGGAGCAGTGCGTGTATGCTTTTGAGCGTCGGAGTGCGAAAGAACGGATCGCGGCGGTCTTCAATTTTTCAGATGAGGAGCAGGAGTTCGTGCCGGATCTCGACGGGGCGGGTGTGTTAAAGAAGATCTTTGACAGCGCCGGATCGGAAGACGGCGCAGAGCAGATATATGACAGGAAGAAAAACCTGTTCCGGCTGCCCCCGTTCAGCGCCGGGTATTACAGCATTTCAGGCGGGAAAGTATGAAATTCTTATAAAATTCCGCGCAGGATGCTTGCAGGAGCCGCCTGCGCATATTATTATTTTCTAATGGACAGAAAATAATAATCAAGGAGATCGGACAGGGATGAAGACAATAGGAATCGACCTGGGGACAACAAACAGTTGTGTTTCTGTTGTAGAGAATAACGTGCCGGTGATCATTCCGTGCAGTACGGGCGGCCAGACGACGCCCAGCGTGGCGGCATTTACGAAGAAGGGCGAGCGGCTGGTGGGAGCGGCGGCAAAACGCCAGACCGTGACCAATCCGGACCGGACGGTCAGCTCGGTCAAGCGCCATATGGGAACGGACTGGTCGGTCAGTATAGACGGGAAAAGCTACAATGCGCAGATGATCAGCGCCATGATCCTGACGCAGTTAAAGAAGGATGCGGAAGAATTCCTCGGCGAGCCGGTGACCGACGCGGTCATCACGGTGCCGGCGTATTTTAATGACATCCAGCGGCAGGCGACGAAAGACGCCGGACGGATCGCGGGGCTTACGGTAAAGCGGATCATCAATGAGCCGACCAGCGCGGCCATGTCCTACGGGCTGGATCACGGAGAGCCGCAGAAGGTCATGGTATACGATCTGGGCGGCGGAACATTCGACGTATCCATCATAGAGATCGGGGAGGGCGTGATCGATGTCCTGTCCACATCCGGTGACAACCATCTGGGCGGCGATGATTTCGACGAGCGGATCGCGGAGTGGATCCTCCGGAATTTCAAGGCAAAGTACCGCACCGATCTGAGCAAAGATTTCTCCGCCATGCAGCGGATCCGGGAGGCGGCCGAGCAGACGAAGAAAGAACTTTCGACTTCCTCGACCTCAAATATCAACCTGCCCTATCTGACCCAGATTAAGGGCGCGCCGGTGCATCTGGAGCTGACGCTGACACGCGCCGTGTTCAACGAACTGATACAGGATCTGATCGAACGGACGCAGGAGCCGGTGCAAAATGCATTGAATGACGCGGGCCTTCAGCCGTCCGACCTGGGCCGGGTGCTGCTGGTCGGAGGATCCACAAGGATCCCGGCCGTGCAGGATATGGTTCGGCGGATGACCGGGAAGGAGCCGTCAAGGAATATCAATCCGGATGAATGTGTGGCAAAAGGCGCGGCGATCCTCGGAAGCGCGCTGGAGGGCAATGCACTGGCGGCGGCCGGGACCGGGCAGAGCCTGCTGCTCATGGACGTGACGCCGCTGAGCCTTTCCATCGAGACGCTGGGCGGTGTGTCTACATGCCTGATCAAACGGAATTCCACGATACCGACCCGGTATTCTAAGATCTTTACGACCGCCGTACCCTATCAGAGCAGCGTGGACATCCATGTGCTCCAGGGAGAGCGCACGATGGCAAAGGATAATAAAACGATCGGGAAATTCCGCCTGAAAGGGATCCGGAAAGCCATGGCCGGCGTGCCGCAGATTGAAGTGACATTTGACATCGATGTAAACGGGATCCTGAAAGTATCCGCGAAAGACCTGGATACGGGAAAAGCCCAGTCTATAACGATCACCGCGGGCGACCGGATGTCGGATGCGGAGATCGAGCAGGCAATGCAGGACGCCCGGGAGTATGCGGGGCAGGACCAGTTGAGGCGGGACGCACTGGAACTGATCGGGGATGCACAGAAGACCGCAGTCCAGGCCCGCCGTGTTCTGAAAGAACAGGACAAGATCATGGACAAGGCGTGGAAGAAACAGTTGAAGAAGGACGTAAGCGTCCTGGAAAAAGCATTGTCGAAGATGCGGGTGGACAAAGTGTCGGAAGAGGATATGGCAGGCGTGTGTGCGGCCATGCAGACCGTAGATGCAGAACTTGGCGCAGAAGTACAGCAGTGAAATGAGAATATAAAGAAAGGGAATCGTGCTTATCCGATTCCCTTTCTTTTCTTTGCGGCTTCAATCAGTTCGATCGATTCGTCAAACGCTTCCGGAAGATATTCTTCCGTCCATTCTTTTCCCGCTTTTTCCTGTTTTTTGATCTCATCCCAGCTCGCCTGGGAACCGTCGTCCCCGGGGCCGTCCGAACTGCCGAAGACATGCGGGTGGCGGCGGATCATTTTGTCCGTGATGGACTGGATCACATCGTCCATGGTGAACAGACCTTCTTCCTCTGCGATCCGGGCGTGCATGACCACCTGCATAAGCAGATCTCCAAGCTCTTCCTTCAGATTGTCAGGATCGCCGGTCCGTTCAAGGATATTGATCCCGCAGATGACTTCCGAGGCTTCCTCGATGCAGGTGCGTTTCAGGGAGGCATGGGTCTGGGCGCGGTCCCACGGGCAGCCGCCGGGGGCGCGCAGGCGTGCGATCACCTGTTCAAATTCCTCAAATTTCGTCATAAAAATGCCTCCCTTCCAATGTAGATTCATCTTACTACGTTTGGGGAAGGGAGGCAAGAAATTTATAATTATTACGCAAATGGTGAAATATTTATATAGCTTTACGGTTAGAAAATAACCTTATTATATTTCAACCGTATTTTTTGGGTGAGGCTAGCATCAGTGTACAAGGGGCAATACGCTCCAAACCGCGTAATTTCAGTGATTTTCTGTGTTATCCTCAATCGGCGTACGTCCAGTACGCCTCTATCGTCTGCCTTGAAAATCACTGAAATTCCTGCGGTT
>DWVL01000057.1 GCA_019120275.1 Candidatus Mediterraneibacter excrementavium
GTATACGTTGCACAGATCGCTATGGGTGCTGACTTCAACCAGACAGTCAAAGCCATCACAGAGGCTGAGGCATATCCGGGACCGTCACTCATCATCGCTTACGCTCCGTGTATCAATCACGGTATCAAGAAGGGCATGAGCAAAGCCCAGACAGAGGAACAGCTGGCAGTAGAGTGCGGATACTGGAACAACTTCCGGTTCAATCCGGCTGCTGAAGGCAACAAGTTCTTCCTTGACAGCAAGGCTCCGAAGGAAGAGGATTACCAGGCATTCCTTGACGGCGAGGTTCGTTACAATGCTCTGAAGAGATCCAATCCGGAGAAGGCTGCAAGACTGTTTGCACGCAACGAGCAGGAAGCTATGGAGAGGTACGACTACCTGACAAAACTGGTGGATGTATACGCAGCTGACAAAGCAGAGTAAGAACTGTAAAGAACAGAATATGAGATGCCGGGACGGGGACTGACCTGCCCGGCAGAGATAAGACCCCCGGAGACTGGTTTTCCGGGGGATTTTGATAACACATTTTTCTAAAAAAGTCAGCTGACCAGCGGCTCGCTTAAGTATTTCTTCGGCGTCACGCCTTTATATTTCTTGAACGTCTTGATAAAATAGCTTTCATCGTTAAATCCGCAGTTCATGCCGATCTCCGCGATGGAGAGGTTGCTGGTCGCCAGCTTGAAGCAGGCCTGCTCGATCCGGTAGTAATTTACATAATCGATGGGTGTACGGTGGGTCATCTCCCGGAAGTAGCGGCAGAAATACTTGGAATTCATCCCGGCGGATCTGGCCAGGTCGTCCAGCGTAATACATTCGTCGTAATGATCCTCGATCACAGCCAGCACCCGTTTCAGGTGTTCGATGCGCATCCCGTCTTTGGCGGAGATGCTCTGAACTTCCCTGTATAATCCATGTTCAAGGACATAGCCGAAAAATTCGTAAAAAGCGCCGATCACGGTCAGTTCGTGGCCTTCCTCCCGCGTCTTCATATGCCCGAACATCCGCTCCGTGATCCGGGACATCTCCCTGCTGCACGGGGAAAAATGATTGTTGATCTCGATCGAGTCACTGCTTACTTTCTTTAACAGGCGCTCCCCGGCCGGACTTGCCGTCATCAGGGAATCCAGGTTGAAGACAATGCACTCATACAGGCAGTTCTTCGGGATCCCGCCGTGGAGCAGCCCGCCCTTGATAAAGATAATATCCCCGGCCTTTGCGTTAAATTCCTCCTCGCCGATGGTCATCAGCAGTTCGCCTTTTAAGATCCGTATGATCTCATATTCAATATGCCAGTGAAAAGACATCTCATAACGCGGATGCGTCTGTCCTACATGATAAAACTCCATCGGGAATTCAAACGTCCCGTGCTCCTTCGTCTCCCTGTACTTAATATATTTCATGATACTATATCCTTTCGATTTTGTTATATCTTTACGCACGCCCATGCGCCAGCTCGAATCCGCTGCACAGCAACTCCTTCTCGCTGTATGGCGTCCGCCATATGCAGATATCACCGGGCAACACCGCATACAAGCGAGCTTGAGCGGCATTGCCCGCTGATATCCGCGCATGTGCTGACTATGTACAAAAAGTGAATATAATTACATTTTTATTCTATTATAACACGAGACAAATCGGAAAAACAGTACTATAATAATAAACAAGGACGAACCTCAGAGGGTTCAGTAAGCCAAAGAATAGGAGGAATGTTACTATGGCAGAAAACAGATACGTAGGCTCTTATCCGGTAATCGGAATCAGACCTACCATCGATGGAAGAAAAGGCGTTCTTGATGTAAGAGGATCTCTGGAAGATCAGACAATGGCTATGGCTAAGAACGCTGCGAAACTGTTTGAGGAGAACCTGAAATACTCAAATGGCGAGCCGGTTAAAGTTGTTATTGCTGACTCCACGATCGGACGTGTCGGCGAGAGTGCTGCCTGCGCGGATAAGTTCAGAAAAGAGGGTGTTGACATTACCCTGACAGTTACACCGTGCTGGTGCTACGGCTCAGAGACAATGGATATGGATCCGCTGACGATCAAGGCTGTATGGGGCCTGAACGCGACAGAGAGACCGGGCGCTGTATACCTGGCATCCGTTCTTGCTACACACGCTCAGAAAGGCCTTCCGGCATTCGGCATCTACGGACATGACGTTCAGGATGCTGACGATATGACAATTCCGGAAGATGTTAAAGAGAAACTGTTAAGATTCGGCCGTGCAGCAGTTGCAGCTGCTTCCATGAGAGGAAAATCATGGCTGCAGATCGGTTCTGTTACAATGGGTATCGGCGGATCTATCATCGATCAGGATTTCATTGAGTCCTATCTTGGCATGCGCGTTGAGTCTGTTGATGAGGTTGAGATCATCCGCCGCATGACAGAAGGTATCTATGATGAGGCTGAGTACCAGAAAGCTCTTGCGTGGGCAAAAGAGAAATGCCACATCGGATTCGACAAGAACCCGGTTGAGCTGCAGAAATCTCAGGAAGAGAAAGAGAAACAGTTCGAGTTCGTTGTTAAGATGGCGGTTATCATCAAAGACCTGATGCAGGGCAATAAGAACTTTCCGGAGGAGCTTTCCGAGGAAGCGATCGGACACAACGCGATCGCAGCAGGTTTCCAGGGACAGAGACAGTGGACAGACTTCTATCCGAACGGAGACTTCGCAGAGGCAATGCTCAACTCTTCATTCGACTGGGATGGAGCACGTGAGCCGTACATCCT
>DWVL01000058.1 GCA_019120275.1 Candidatus Mediterraneibacter excrementavium
ATACTCCGACATTGCAGGTAATGGCAACGATCGGTATGGAATCCATGTATGCCGTAGCGATCCCCGTCACCAGATTGGTCGCACCCGGGCCGCTGGTAGCCAGACATACGCCGACCTTTCCGGTTGCTCTCGCATAACCGTCCGCGGCATGGGCCGCGCCCTGCTCATGGGACGTGAGGATATGGCGGATCTCATCCCGGTGCTTATACAGTTCGTCATAGACGTTCAGTATGGCGCCGCCCGGATATCCAAACACCGTATCCACGCCCTGCTCTTTCAGACATTCAATGACTATTTCTGATCCGTTTAACTGCATGCTCTTACTCTGCTCCTTTGCCGTTCTTTCCAGGTACTTCGAGGATCGCACCGCGGTTTCCTGACGTTACCATGGCCGCATATCTTGCAAGATATCCGGTCTTCACTTTCGGTTCGCGCGGCTGCCACTTTGCTCTTCTCGCAGCCATCTCCTCATCGGATATATCCAGTTCCAGTTTCAGTTCCGGAATGTTTATCTTGATAATATCTCCTTCTTCCACCAGAGCGATCGGGCCTCCCACAGCCGCCTCCGGAGATACGTGGCCGATGGACGCGCCTCTGGATGCCCCGCTGAAACGGCCGTCTGTGATCAGGGCGACCGTGGAGCCGAGTCCGTATCCGGCGATGGCAGACGTCGGATTGAGCATTTCCCTCATGCCCGGTCCGCCTTTCGGTCCTTCATAGCGGATCACGATCACATCGCCCGGATTGATCTTACCACTCTTGATCGCCTCAGTCGCTTCCTCATCACTCTCGAAGATCCTTGCCGGTCCTTCATGCACGAGCATCTCGTCACATACAGCGGAGCGCTTTACGACGCTTCCGTCCGGCGCCAGATTTCCTTTCAGGACGGCAAGTCCGCCGGTCTCACTGTACGGATGGTCGATGGGACGGATGACCTCCGGATTCAGGTTCTCGCATCCTTTGATATTCTCGCCCACCGTTTTGCCTGTAACAGTCATGCAGTCCAGATTGAGCAGATTCTTTTTGCTCAGTTCGTTCATAACGGCGTACACACCGCCCGCCTCATTCAGATCTTCAATATATGTATGGCCTGCCGGCGCCAGATGACACAGGTTCGGCGTCTTTTCGCTGATGCCGTTGGCAAAATCAATCTCAAAATCCATACCGATCTCATGCGCGATGGCAGGCAGATGCAGCATGCTGTTTGTAGAACATCCCAGTGCCATATCTACCGTAAGCGCGTTCAGGATGGCGTCTTCCGTCATGATATCCCGCGGACGGATATTCTTTCTCACCAGTTCCATCACCTGCATGCCCGCATGCTTTGCAAGCTGCAGCCTTGCAGAATAAACGGCCGGGATAGTTCCGTTTCCGCGCAGTCCCATGCCAAGGGCCTCAGTTAGACAGTTCATGCTGTTCGCTGTATACATACCGGAACAGGAACCGCAGGTCGGGCAGGCTTTATTCTCAAATTCACAGAGATCTTCGTCGTTGATCTTTCCTGCAGCATGAGCGCCCACCGCCTCGAACATGCTGGACAGACTGGTCCGCCCGCCTTTCACATGGCCGGCCAGCATGGGGCCGCCGCTGACGAAGATTGTCGGGATATTGACGCGGGCAGCCGCCATCAGAAGTCCCGGCACGTTCTTGTCGCAGTTCGGGATCATGACCAGACCGTCAAACTGATGGGCCATTGCCAGGGCCTCTGTGGAATCTGCGATCAGATCTCTTGTAACCAGGGAATATTTCATGCCGATATGTCCCATGGCAATCCCGTCGCATACAGCGATGGCCGGAACCATGATCGGGGTTCCTCCCGCCATGGCAACGCCCATCTTCACGGCTTCCGTGATCTTATCAAGGTTCATGTGCCCCGGCACAATCTCATTGTAGGAGCTGACCACGCCGATCAGCGGACGGTCCAGTTCCTCCTGCGTCATTCCAAGCGCATTGAACAGCGACCGGTGGGGCGCCTGCTGTACGCCTTTTGTTACTGTATCACTTCTCATCTCTCATTACCTCTCTTTCCTGGCTGTATGATCTTCTATCTGATATGTGAGGAGATCAGGTCTCCCATTTCTTTCGTCCCGATCTGTTTCATGCCTTCTGACATAATGTCGATCGTCCGGTATCCTTCTTTCAGCACTTCCGAAACCGACGCTTCCACTGCGTCCGCCTCCCGGTCAAGATCAAAGGAGAACCGGAGCATCATCGCCGCTGAGAGGATCGTCGCGATCGGATTGGCGATGCCTTTGCCCGCGATATCCGGGGCCGATCCGCCGCTCGGCTCATAGAGGCCGAACTTTGTCTCGTTCAGGCTGGCGCTCGGCAGCATTCCGATGGAACCGGTCACCATACTGGCCTCATCCGAAAGGATGTCGCCGAACATATTCTCTGTCAGGATCACATCGAACTGTGCAGGATCCTTTACAAGCTGCATCGCGCAATTATCAACGAGCATATTCTCCAGCTGCACTTCCGGGTAGTCCGCCGCCACTTCTTCTGTAACCTTCCTCCAGAGGCGGGAGGAATCCAGCACATTTGCCTTATCCACACTGGTCACTTTCTTCCGGCGTTTCATGGCGATGTCAAACCCCCGCTTCGCGATCCGCCGGATCTCCTCCTCGCTGTATGTAAGCTCATCTCTTGCCACAGTCACGCCGTCTTCGATCTGCGTGCTCCGCCTGCCGAAATACAGTCCGCCGGTCAGTTCCCGCATGATCATCATGTCGAACCCCCGGTCCGCGATCTCCTCTTTCAGCGGGCAGGCGCCCTTAAGTTCCGGATAAAGCATCGCCGGTCTGAGATTTGCAAACAGATTCAGTCCTTTTCTGAGTGCAAGGAGTCCAGCTTCCGGACGTTTGGACGGCTCCAGCTGATACCAGGGCGATGTTTTTGCATCGCCGCCGATTGATCCCATCAGGACCGCATCACAATTTTTCGCCTGCTCCAGCGTATCATCTGTGAGAGGTATGCCGTTTACATCAATAGACGCTCCGCCCATCAGGAGCTGTGTATAAGAAATGGAATGGCCATAGACTTCCGCGATCCTGTCCAGAACTTTCATTGCTTCTCCCACGATCTCCGGGCCTATGCCATCCCCTTTTATCACGCCGATTTTCATTTCCATAGCTGTTCATCCTTCCAAATATGAAATATTACTGTTAATCATACCGCATTTTCATATGTGATTCAAGACTTACGCAGAAAAAATAGAGGGCACTCTGAAATTTATATATAAGAAAACCGGAGAAAAACTGTCCTGAACGTCCAGTTTTCACTCCGGCAATCCTTTCGCTGTAATAGCTTTCCTTACTCCGCACCCGGTTTCTCGATCTGTGCGATCGCTGCTTTCTGCATCGGAATACGGCAGTTCTTGTTATTTCCAAACTCTACGATCACATCATCATCTGTAATATCAATGATCACACCGTAGAAACCGCTTGTTGTCAGTGCTGTATCGCCAACTTCCATTGAAGCGAGCATCGCCTGGATCCTCTTCTGCTCTTTCTTCTGCGGACGCATGAGCAGGAACCACATCAGTGCGATAACTACAACCCATAATATCAACATACTAGCCATTTCACCCATAATATATATCCTCCTGATTTTCTATCCGACAATAAGTCTACTATACACAAAAAAATACGTTTCATCAAGTATCTTTTCCAAAATTATACCTGACCGTCCGTCATTCCTTTAAGTTTGCGCGCCTTGTACGCCTTGTATTCTCCGGCCTCGATCGCCTCGCGGATCTCCGTCATCATTGTATTGTAGAAATGCAGATTATGAAGCACACACAGGCGCATGCCCAGCATTTCCTTACTCTTCAGCAGATGTCTGATGTAGGCGCGGCTGTAACTCCTGCACGCCGGACAGCCGCATCCCTCCTCGATCGGACGATTGTCAAGTTCATACTTTGCATTGAAGAGATTCATCTTCCCGTGGTTGGTATACACATGCCCGTGCCGTCCGTTGCGGCTCGGATATACGCAGTCAAAGAAATCTACTCCCCGGTCCACCGCTTCCAGGATATTCGCCGGTGTTCCAACACCCATCAGATACGTCGGCCTGTTGTCCGGAAGATGCGGAACCACAGCGTCCAGGATCCGGTACATCTCCTCATGGCTCTCTCCCACAGCCAGACCGCCGATGGCGTATCCGTCAAGATTCAGTTCCGTGATCTGCTGCGCATGGGCGATCCGGATATCTTCACAAACACCGCCCTGATTGATGCCAAACAGCATCTGGTGAGGATTGATCGTATCCGGCAGGCTGTTCAGCCTTGCCATCTCATCCTTGCACCTCTTCAGCCAGCGCGTGGTGCGCGCCACCGAATGTTCGATATATTTCCGGTCCGCCGTACTGGGCGGACACTCGTCAAACGCCATGGCGATCGTGGAAGCAAGATTGGACTGGATCTGCATACTCTCTTCCGGCCCCATGAAAATCTTTCTTCCGTCGACATGGGAGTGGAAATGCACCCCCTCCTCTTTGATCTTCCGCAGAGACGCCAGGGAAAAAACCTGAAATCCACCGGAATCCGTAAGGATCGGCCTGTCCCAGTTCATAAACCGGTGCAGACCTCCAAGTTTCTTTACGATCTCATCCCCGGGCCTTACATGAAGATGATATGTATTGGAGAGTTCCACCTGCGTTCCGATCCCGCGCAGATCATCTGTGGACACTGCACCCTTGATGGCTGCAGCTGTCCCCACGTTCATAAACACCGGTGTCTCGATCACTCCGTGGACGGTATGGAACCGTCCTCTTTTCGCCGCGCCGTCCTTTTTCAGCAATTCATACATCTTGTCAATACCTTATCTGTTATTCTTTATCGGTCCGCCGGATCAGTTATGCACGATCGCCGGAGTTCCCATCGACAACATACCGTACAGGCTGGCTGCCTTATCCAGAGGCATATTGATACAGCCATGAGATCCATGAGACTGATATCTGGAACCGCCAAATGAAGACTGCCAGGTTGCGTCATGGAATCCGATCCCTGTCCATGTGATACGCATCCAGTAGGAAACCGGTGTCTCATAACTGGGTTTTCCGGTACTTGGATTGATCGAGCCCTTAAGCACTTTATTTCTCATCATTTCAATGACTGAATACACACCGGTCGGCGTATCGCGGTCCCCGTTCGGCAGTCCCGTTACCACGTCGGATTCCAGTGCGACAGATCCGTCCACAATATACCACATATGCTGGGCAGAGATATCCACTTCAAGATAAGTGTTGCCCCAGTCCTGCGCACCGTGCGACGCTGCCGTCTGCTTATAGGCTGGTTCGCGGGTTACTACTTCGCCGTTCTTGATACTGTTGATCAGGTTCGTCGTTTCTGTGTCTTCATCTATGATCCAGCCGTATGTTCCGCCGGATACTTCTGTAGTCTCACCATACGGCGAGGTGATCGTCCTGGTCTTTCCCTTGGTGTCATATGTGGATCCGAACTGACGCATCCAGTCCCGTACGGCCTGCTCATTGAACACAGCCTGCATATTTTCATCATACGTAAGCCAGGTTGAGATCAGAGTCTTGTCCACCACTACATTCTCCGTCATCGGATAGGTAATGCTCGCGTTCAGATACTGATTCATAGAATCGCATGCCGCCTGCACTTCCGGAGATTCGGAAGTATATTTCGGCATATTATAACACTCCTCCTCCAGGAGATCGAGCTGGGGCTGGAAATTTGTGATATATTCCTTGATCTTGTTTGTCAGTGCCTCCAGGTTCACCGCAGTGCCCAAAGTCTCCGGCGCAACCACAAAAGAATTACCGTCAAATTCCGGATGCGCAGACACCGGTTCTGTCTGTTCGCCTGTAACAGCCTTTATCGTCTGGATCTTCTCTTCCAGTGCCGCTTCATTATATTCAACATCTACCGTAACTTCTGTATCCGATTTGGAAAAAAGTGAAACGATCCACAGAAGCTGATGCTGATCTTCCAGCGCTTTTTCCACCTCGTTGTTCTTCTTATATTCAAGGGAAATCTCCGAGCCGCTGATCGAATCCGTTGTATTATTCTGCTCGATCAGAGTCAGCTGGTAGACGTCCACCTGCTCTTTCAGATAAGACTCAACATCCGCCACCGTCTTTCCGGAGAAATCCTTGCCGTTGATCGTTGTGTTGATCAGGAAGTGGCTCATGAAAAATGCTGCTATTCCCAGATAAACCACAACAAGACCGCCGACAATACTGCCCGCGATGATAAACGGCTTTTTCCCAAGAGGTTTTTTCTCTTTCTTCCTCTTCTCTCTCTTCTTTGCATTATGCCTGCCCCTGCGCCGCCTTCCTGCACGTTTCTTTGCAGGAGCATCATCCGTCTGATCGGCCCCCTCATCTTCCGGATCATCACCGGCCGCATCAGTTGTACCGGCAGACTCTTCTTCCTTCTCTGCCTGACTGACATCCTGTGCTTCATCTATATCATTATGATCCCTGCCAGAGCGCCATTTTTTTATTATGCCCATCAGCCAATCTACACTCCTTTTATACAATCTCTGCAATATTATAAAGGTATGACTGACACTTGTCAAGAAGGCCTCTCTTCCTATATAATACAGAATGAGCCGGCCACGCATGGAAACAGAACTGCAGCTCAGGCACAGTTCCAGGACTTGCTTTGCAGACGGCGCGGCTTATGAAAGGAGACTTTATTATGAGCGGTTCATCATTTGGAAAAATATTTCGTATTACTACATGGGGAGAGTCCCACGGCCCGGGGATCGGCGTTGTCATCGACGGCTGTCCTGCCGGCCTGACGCTGAGAACCGGTGATATCCAGACTTTTCTTGACCGCCGGAAACCAGGCCAGAGCAGATACTCTACAAAGCGGAACGAATCCGACCTTGTTGAAATCCTTTCCGGTGTCTTTGAAGACAGAACGACCGGAACCCCCATTTCACTTCTGATCCGCAATCAGGATCAGCGTTCCAGGGATTACGGAAATATAGCCACTGTCTTCCGCCCCGGACATGCGGATTATCCTTTGACTCAGAAATACGGCTTCCGCGATTACCGGGGCGGCGGCCGCTCTTCCGGAAGGGAGACGATCGGGCGCGTTGCCGCCGGTGCAGTTGCATCCCTTCTCTTAAAAGAACTAGGGATCACAGTCAGGGCATATACAAAATCGATCGGGCCTTACCATATCGCCCCTGAAGATTATAAATATGAGGAAATCCTGCAGAATCCTCTCTATATGCCGGACTGCGGCACCGCTGAAAAAGCCGGAGCCTATATTTCTTCCCTGATGGCGGAAAAAGATTCCTGCGGCGGGATCATCGAATGCATCGCCGATGGTCTTCCTGCCGGACTGGGAGAACCGGTCTTTGACAAGCTGGATGCGCTTCTCGCTCAGGCCGTCCTCTCTGTTGGAGCTGTAAAAGGCGTAGAATTCGGCGACGGCTTTGATGCAGCCGGATCAACAGGAAGCCGGAACAACGATCCGTTCACTGTCAAAAACGGAAGCGTCGTCAAGACATCCAATCATTCCGGCGGCACACTCGGAGGCATGAGCGACGGATCGCGCCTCGTCTTAAGAGCCGCCGTAAAACCGACCGCTTCCATCGCCCGGACACAGCATACAGTAAACGAAAGCGGGGAAAATACCGAGATTGCCATACACGGAAGGCATGATCCCGTTATCGTTCCCCGCGCAGTAGTCGTCATAGAAGCCATGACAGCAATAACTCTGGCTGATCTTCTGCTTCAGAATATGTCCGCAACGATCGATCACGTAAAAAAAGTTTACGCGGACCGCTAAAAGCACCCGCCGCCGATGAATTCTCTCAGGAGAGAGTTCATCGGCACATATTCACTGCCGATCCCCACAAAATAATCAAAAAATTTCAAAAGCCTCTTCGCTTCCAGATATTCCTCCGAATCTTTATCCACATTAAACAGAAGCGGCTCTACATACTGTTTAAGCACCGCCAGCTCATAGAGCAGAGAAGAATTGAACATAACATCCGCCTCTTCCTGATATGGAAAGATATTCTGTTCTTCCCCTCTTCTCACGGAAGGCCACATGGAAATCGTCCTTGCGGCAGAGGATCCTCTCGTCCTGGCATCGCGCACAAGCCTCCGGATCAGCCTTCCGTCTGTGGACGGGATACGGTTATGCTCATCGATATTGAGCTGTGTAAGAGCACTGATATAGATCCTGAATTTACTGTCATCAGGCATCGCCTCTGTCAGTTTCGGATTCAGACAGTGGATCCCTTCAATGATAAGAATGTCGTCCGCCCCGAATTTCTGTGGTCTGGACTCATACTTCCGCTTGCCCGTAAGGAAATCGAATACAGGAAGGCGCACTTCTTTTCCTTCGGTCAGATCCCTCATGTCCGAATTGAATTTTTCAATATCGATCGCTTCCAGACATTCAAAATTATAATTTCCATCCTTATCTCTCGGTGTATGTTCTCTGTCAACAAAATAATTATCCACCGCGATCGGATGCGGCTTCAGTCCGTTCACCCTGAGCTGGATGGCAAGCCGGTGGGAAAAAGTCGTCTTGCCCGAAGAAGACGGCCCTGCGATCAGGACATATTTCACATTGCCCCTGTCGGAAATTTCTTTTGCGATCTCTCCGATCTGCCTCTCCTGGTGCGCCTCCTGTACGAGGACTACCTCGCGCATATCCCCCCGCGTAACCATATCGTTGAGGGCGCCTACCGTATCAATTTCCTGGCAGTCTCCCCAGCGCACGGACTCCTTCAGGACATGGAAAAGTTTAGGACTGGGACGGAATTCAGGCACTTCTTCCGGTTTCTCTTTCACCGGCATCTGGATCACAAAACCGCCATCATAAAGATGAAGGGAAAAATATTTCAGACACCCGGCATCCGGAACCATATACCCGTAATAGTAGTCTTCAAACTCATTGATATTGTAAATATTCACCTTTGACACACGGCGGTACTCAAAGAGACGCTCTTTGTCATACATACCATGCCTGTGGAACAGGGCAACCGCTTCCTCCGTATGGATGGAGCGTTTGCCGATCGGTATCCTCTGTTCAGACAATTCCCGCATACGGCTGTCCACCCGTTCAAGAAACGCTTCGTCGACCCGTACATTTCCTTCGACTGTACAGTAATATCCTTTATCAAGCGAGAAATGGATCCGCACCCGGTCGATCCGGTCATGACCGGCCGCATCATGCACTGCCTTTACAAGAAGAAAGCACATACTTCTTTTATACGTACTGTGCCCGATCTCATCTCCGGTCGTAACAAAACGGAGTTCGCAGTCCTCTTCCAGCTTTTTGCTCAGTTCCCGCAGCCTGTACGCGTCCTCATATACAAGTACGATCTGATGGCTGTATTCCGGCTGAAAATCCTCAGCGATCTTCTGATACTCCGTTCCCGCTTCATACTCTCTTACCCTGCCGTCAACTGTAACCCGGCACATTTTTCCCGTCAAACTCACACCTCCTGAAAATCAGACCACCTGAAACGGATGGATGACCGGTTCTGCAGCGGTCTCGATTTCCGGCAGACGGACATTAAAAAACCGCTTCATATCGTCCAGAAAGATATACTCTGTACCATAGTGCCCTGCATCGATCACCGCCAGTCCCTGGGCGACCGCGTCCAGTCCGTCGTGATGCCCGATATCTCCGGTCACCAGCACACCCGCGCCTCCTGCGATCGCAGGAGCAACGGCGGATTTCCCGGCACCGGGTGAAACCGCCAGCCTGGATACTTTCTGATCCATATCGCCAAATACTTTCAGGCTTCCCAGATTCAGTCTATGCTTCACATAAACGCAGCATTCCCGGAGAGTCATCGTTTTTTTCAGATTTCCGATCCTGCCGATCCCCTCAGCCTTTCCATCCATTTCCATCGTGACATCCAGCACTTCAGGATCATCAAGTTCCAGGATCCTTCCTGCCAGTTCCCCCATCCTCAGCACATCGTAATTCGTGTGCATTGCGTAACAGGAAATATCATTTCTTATCAGCTTCATAAGCCTTCGTCCGACAAAATCCTCATCTGTAACACATTTCATCGGTGAAAAGATCAGCGGATGATGTGTGATCAGCATATCCGCTCCCGCTTCAATGGCATGGTCGATCACAGCATCTGTCGCATCCAGCGCCAGATACACGCTGGCGATCTCTTTCTCCGATCTCCCCGCAAGAAGACCCACATTATCAAAGCCAAGCGCCGCATCCCTGGGATAAGCCGCTTCAATGATCTTTATGACTTCATTACAAATCATAATACTCCAGTCCTTTCTCTGCACACTCCAGTTCTGCTCTCAATTCTCTGATGCGCTGTCCGGCGCGGTACGAATCAGAGCCTTTCAGACTATCAATGATCGCTGTCCTGATCCGGATCTCACGTTCCAGATAATCCCGCAGCACGGGATGCCTTCCTGTCAGAAGAAGACGTCCATACTGCAGTTCTGTATCCGTCCATTCTTCCGTCTCTTTTGCTGATGACGGCGGCCTTACGCACATCATCGGATAGTACTTTCCATCTTCCTCAGCCATATCCTCCCTGATAAAGGAAAAACCTTCCTTCAGAAGAAAGGTTCTTACTTTTTCAATTTCAGACTGCGGCTGAAGGACGCATTCTTTCAGGGAACGGACCACGTCGGCTCCTTCCCGCAGGATGCGGATCATCAGCGCACCCCCCATCCCGGCGAGCACGGCAGTATCAGCCTCCCCGGGCCGAAGCGCTGCAAACCCGTCAGAAATCCTGGTTTCTATTTTACCTTCCAGTCCTGCTTCCCTGATATTTTCACGCGCCCTCATCAGAGGGCCTTCATTCACATCCATGGCAACCGCCCATGGCGTCCGTCCCCGGCTGACCAGCCAGATGGGAATATACGCATGATCTGTTCCGATGTCAGCTACGCCTGTACCCGGATGCACCAGATCTGCGACTGCCTGTAACCGTTTTGATAATTCCATATTAATCCAGATAATCCCTTAATTTCCGGCTTCTGCTCGGATGCCTCAGCTTCCTCAGAGCCTTCGCTTCGATCTGACGGATACGCTCCCTCGTGACATCAAACTCTTTGCCGACCTCTTCCAGCGTACGGGCGCGTCCGTCATTCATACCAAATCTGAGCCTTAACACTTTCTGCTCTCTTTCCGTCAGCGTATCCAGCACCTCGTCCAGCTGTTCCTTAAGAAGCGTCTGCGCAGCCGCTTCCGCCGGTACCGGCACGTTATCATCCTGGATAAAGTCTCCCAGATGGCTGTCCTCTTCTTCGCCGATCGGCGTCTCCAGAGATACCGGTTCCTGTGAGATCTTCAGGATCTCACGCACCCTCTCCACAGGCATGTCCAGTTCTTTGGCGATCTCTTCAGGCAGCGGTTCTCTGCCAAGTTCCTGCAGGAGCTGTCTGGACACACGGATCAGCTTATTGATCGTTTCCACCATGTGCACGGGAATACGGATCGTCCTCGCCTGGTCAGCGATCGCCCTCGTGATCGCCTGACGGATCCACCATGTGGCATACGTACTGAACTTGTATCCCTTATGATAATCAAACTTCTCAACCGCCTTGATAAGCCCCAGGTTTCCTTCCTGGATCAGGTCAAGGAAAAGCATTCCTCTTCCCACATAACGTTTGGCAATGCTCACTACAAGGCGCAGGTTGGCTTCTGCAAGCTCTTTCTTCGCCTCCTCGTCTCCCTCTTCCATCCTCTGGGCCAGTTCGATCTCGCGTTCGGCGCTCAGAAGGGGGACTTTTCCGATTTCTTTGAGATACATACGGACCGGATCCTCTATGCTCACACCTTCCGGAACGGAAAGATCAATATTCTCCATATCGACTTCTTCCTCATCGGCGATCACATCATCCAGTTCCACTTCTACGTCACTGTCCACATCTCCACTGATCCGGAGAACATCGATATTATTAGCCTCCAGAAAATCAAAGACTTTCTCCATCTGCTCCGCGGTCAGCTCCATATCTGCAAAGAAATCGTTAATTTCCTGCACATCGAGTATACTCTTTTTCTTTTTCCCGAGCGCTGTCAGTTCATTCATTCTTTCCAGAAATTTCTGTGTGTTTTCTTCCATGTGTCCATCCTTCCTTCGCCGCGCGAAACGCGGCTTATCTTGTTTTATTTTATCCTTAATCAATAGAAATATGCAGGGCCCGCAGGCGCTCCAGACTGCGCTTTTCCTCCATCAGCCGCTGAAGTCCCGCCATGTCTGTCGGATCCAGATCCATTGTACGTGCATCAATACTGTGGCGTTTTACACGCAGGATCGTATCCTTTAATGCCTGTTCCTCTTCTTCTTTTGTCCTGAGTTCCCGGATCCTCGTATGAAAGAGTGACGCGGCCGTCCTGTGCTCCTCCTCTTCCGTAAAGTGATCCAGGATCTCCGCAGGCCTTACCTCTCCCTTTTCATGCTGTTCATACAGCAGGCGGGCGACCTCCCGGTATATTTCACCGGTAAAATCTTCCGGATGTATGTACTGACTGATCTTGTCAAACAGCCTGTCATTCCCGATCATCCAGGTCAGAAGCGCTTTCTGGGAAGTCATGATCCCGTCTTCTTTTTTCCTGTCTTTCCCGCCTTCGCCGGATCTGCGCGGTCTGACGACCGGTCTGGCCATCCCGGAGCTGACCGCTGATTTCGCAACCAGCTTTTCCAGGCTTTCACGGCTGATATGATACGCAGAGGCCGTCGCTTCAATATAATTGTCCCGCTCCAGTTCGTCTTCAAAAGTCAGCAGCCTCTTTGCCGCTTCCCGGAAAAAACCGGTCTTGCCTTCAGGCGAGTCCATATCATAGTCTCTTTCCAGCATCTGCAGACTGAACATAAACCCGTTGCGGGCATTTTCGATCCGTTTCTCATATTCCTCCGCTCCAAGATTCTTTATGAACTCATCCGGATCTTTATAGGGATCCATCCTCACGACTTTTGCGGATATGCCCGCATCCCTGAGGATCGGCACCGCCCGGAGCGCAGCCCTTGTTCCCGCATCATCGCTGTCATAGGTAAGGTATACTTCTTTCACATACCGGCGGATCAGGGAAGCATGTCCGGGCGTCAGTGCAGTGCCAAGCGACGCTACCGCATTGGTAAACCCTGCCTGGTGAAGGGAGATCACATCCATATATCCTTCGCACAGGAGGAAATACGGCTTTCTTGAAGTCCTTGCCCGATTCAACCCATACAGATTCCTGCTCTTGTCAAATACTTCTGTCTCAGGTGAATTCAGATATTTCGGCTTTCCGTCTCCCATCACACGTCCGCCAAATCCGATCACCCGGCTGTTGACGTCCATGATAGGAAAGATCACCCGATTCCAGAATTTGTCATATACACCTTTTTTCTCGTCCGTGTTGATCAGTCCGGCCTGCCGGATCATCTCTTCACTGTAGCCTTCTTTTCTCAGATACCGGTACAGGTCATCACTGTATATGCTTGAGTAACCCAGTCCAAACGCTTTGATCGTATCATCAGAAAGGCCTCTGTCTTTCAGATATGTATATCCTCTTTTCCCCTGTGGTGATTTCAGCTGTGCATAATAATACATAGCCGCTTTTCTGTTGATCTCGAGTATGACCGACTTACGCTCCGCCTTTGCCTTTGCCTCCTGTGAATATTCAGGTTCCGGAAGTTTCACTCCGGCACGGTCCGCCAGAAATTTTACAGCCTCCTGGAAAGTAAAATTCTCGTATTCCATCAGAAATGTATAAACATTTCCGCCTGCCCCGCATCCGAAACAGTAATACATCTGCCTGTCTCTGCTGACAGAAAACGACGGAGATTTTTCATTATGAAAAGGGCAGAGTCCAAAATAAGAACTGCCCTTTTTCTGCAGCCGAACATACCCGGATATCACATCTACTATATCGTTTCTTGCCCTTACTTCTTCAATCAGCTCGTCTGGATAGTACATGTTTTCTCCCTTCGGGACAGATCAAACGCGGTCTGTCCGATAAAAGATACCCTATATTATATATTCGACAAAACTTTATTCTTTCCTTTATTTTTTTAAATCTTCCATGATTCCGGCACAAAATAATCTTTAAACTTCTTTACTGCATAGGAATCCGTCATGCCTGCGATATGGTCGCAGACAACCTGTTCCCGGCTGATATCGGTATGCTCCAGCGCATGGATGAACTGTTCCGGCAGCGATTCCGGATGTTTCATATAATATTCAAACAGCTGCACGATCATATGTACCGCTTTATTCTCCTCACCCTTTGCTTTCGGATTCAGATAAACATTTTCAAACATAAACGCCCGAAGATCCGACATCGCTTTTTCAACATCCGGAGACATGCCGATCCGCGGACAGTCCATGCTGCTGGTGATCACATCATGGATCATCCTGTTCAGTCTTTCCTTGCAGGAATTGCCAAGAATCCTCCTTATATCGGCAGGAATGTCGTCTTCTGTCAGGATGCCTCCCCGGATCGCATCATCCATGTCATGATAGATATAGGCCAGTTTGTCAGAAAGACGCACGACCTGCCCCTCCAGTGTCTGCGGATGCCCCGCCGTCTGATGATTCAGGATCCCGTCCCGCACTTCCCATGTCAGATTCAGACCCCGCCCCTGCTTTTCTATACAGTCCACAACTCTCAGGCTCTGCTTGTTGTGCGAAAAATGATAAACCGTATTGAGCGCGCGCTCTCCCGCATGGCCAAACGGCGTGTGCCCGAGATCATGTCCGAGCGCAACAGCCTCCGCCAGGTCTTCATTAAGCCTCAGAGCTTTGGCTATTGTTCTTGCATTCTGAGATACTTCCAGCGTGTGTGTCAGACGGGTTCTGTAATGGTCGCCGCTTGGAAGCAGAAACACCTGCGTTTTCTGCTTCAGCCGCCGGAAAGATTTGCAGTGGAGGATCCGGTCCCGGTCTCTTTGAAAGACCGGGCGGATATCGCACTGGGGTTCCTCCCGCATTCTTCCTTTGGACTCGCGGCTCAGCGCGGCATATGGACTCAGATAACTGACTTCTCGTTCTTCCAGCTGCTCCCGGATCGTCATACCGCCCTCACTCCTCTTTCTTCAGCCGCTCTTCAATGGCATCGACCACCGTCTTAAGCACTTTGACACGCGCATAATATTTACTGTTTCCTTCCACAACAACCCAGGGAGCGTACTCTGTGGACGTCCGCATCAGCATTTCATTGACCGCATCCTCATACTGATCCCACTTTTCCCGGTTTCTCCAGTCCTCATCCGTGATCTTCCATTGTTTTTCCGGATTCTCCTGACGCTCTTTAAACCTTCTTTCCTGTTCGTCCTTGTCAATATGCATCCAGAACTTGATCACGATCGCTCCCGCGTCTGTCAGATCCCGTTCCATATCATTGATCTCTTTATAGGCGCGCTTCCACTCTGCCTCGGTACAGAATCCTTCAAGCCGCTCTACCATCACGCGTCCGTACCAGGTCCGGTCAAAGATCGCCACATGTCCGTCTTTTGGCATGGCGCGCCAGAATCTCCACAGATAATGATGCGCTTTCTCGATATCATTGGGCGATGCGGTCGGATTCACCACATAACCTCTGGGATCCATCTTCGCGGTCAGACGTTTGATCGCCCCTCCCTTTCCGCCGGCATCCCATCCTTCGAATCCGAGTATGACCGGAATCCTCCTGCGGTACAGTTCACCGTGGAGCTTCTCTATTTTCGCCTGCAGCTTGTCCAGCTTCTCTTTATACTCTTCCCGGGTATAGGAAAGGGACAGATCCGCTTTTGACAGGATGGAAACCTGCAGTTCCTTCATCTCTGCATCCGCTTCCTTTGCGATCTCATCGATCACATCCGCCGGCGCCGCCTTTTCAGGCGCTGCTGCAGCCGCTGCTTTTTCCGCCGCCTTCTTTTCATTCTGGCGTTTCACCTTCTCGATCTGATCCGCCATTGCCTTGATCACGGTCGTATAGATCTTTACCGTTGCAAATCTGCGGTCCATGGATTCAATGATCGTCCACGGCGCATAATCCGTATCCGTCTTGAACAGCATCTCTTCCATCATCGCCGCGTACTCGTCATAATGTGCGTTCCGCTCCCGGTCGCCCTGGCTGACGCGCCACGCTGTTTCTTTATTCTTTTCCAGCTTATCAAACCGTTTCTTCTGTTCCTTTTTATCAATATCGAGGAACAGCTTGATGATCAGATTCCCGTCTTCCACAAGCTGTTCTTCAAACGAATTTATGGAATGGAATGCCGCCGGAAGTTCTTTATTCTTCGTCCGCTTCTCGAACCGGTCGATCAGCACTCTGCGGTACCAGCTGCCGTCATAGATTGCGATCCTTCCCCTGGCCGGCGTCTTCGTCCAGAACCGCCACATGAAGGGATGCATTTTCTCCTCTTCCGTTTCATTCTTGATCGGATGCACTTCAAATCCGCGGGGATCCATGCTCTGGATCAGATGTCCGATCTGCATCCCTTTTCCCGCTGCTCCAAATCCTTCAAAAACGATCATGATCGGTATATTAAGTGCCTTGCATTCGCGCTGGAGCCGTCCGATCTTCGCCTCAAGCACAGGCATTTTTTCCTTGTACTCATCTTTGGAAATCTTCTTAGTCAGATCAACTTTTTCTAACATAACCCATCCTCCTTTTATTATTCTGATATTTCGGCCAGATGATTAATAATTATTGTAATTATAGCATATAATATGCAAAAAAAGAAAAAATCCATATAAGATTCTTTCTTTTCCTGTATTTTTATTCTCTTTTCTGTTCACTTTCTTCCATACAGATCATGATCCGGCGGATGAGGCATTTATTTGCCTTGCTCAGCCGTTCATATGTCCTGAAAAGATCCATCTGATTTTCTATATATCTGTCTGCTTCTATCCGATACTCTCTGGTCATTCTTGCATCTGACAGTTTCAATATGTAATCGGCCGATACACGAAAATATTTTGACAGATCCACCAGTATATCAGCCGGGAGTGAATTTTCTCCGTTTTCAAGCCTGCTGATCGTCTGCTGAGAGACGTTAATAATTTCCGCAAGATCCTCCTGCCTGAGTCCTCTTTCATTTCTCAGTTCTCTGATCCGGTTATCCAATGTATTTCTTCACACCCTTTAGTATATAATCCTGAATATATTTTAGCTGATAAATATACGTCGGATATCCAAATGCAATGTATCGTTGCACTCATATTCCGTGTATTCAGATACACAGATACCGAATAATGTTAAAATAGAAAAAATGCATCTGCGGAGATACCGATGAAACGAACGATTGATAATATCATTGGAAGAAACATACGAAATCTGAGGATAAAAAACGAAGTGAAACAGAATACGCTTGCCTGCGAACTGAATATGCGGCGTCAGACCATCTCTGCTTATGAAAGGGGCATCACTCTTCCCGATATATACAGCCTGATCGATATTGCCGATTACTTCAATGTCACTCTCGATGAGCTGGCCGGAAGAAATCGGAAAGAATAAAGGAGATTCCAGTTTCCGAACTGAAATCTCCTTTTTATGCCTCTTTAAGGTTTATACCCGGTTGGCTGCCGGTTTATTTTTTTGTCCATGTATGGATCACATCGGTTCCCGGACTGGCAAGATCAAGCGTGTTCCCGTCGTCACTCAGTTCAAAACCATATTCCAGTGAACCGCCCTCGACAACGATCCGGAAAAACAGACCGTCTTTCGCATCTGCCACCGCACTGAACGCCCCTTCTGTCTCACCGTCAGATGATCGGATAAGCAGGCTTCCATCGGATCCAAACACATACTCATTTCCGCTCTCATCTGTCCATGTACCGATCAGATCTGCAATACGCTCATCATCTGTGCTTAAGAACTCCAGATCTTCCGGCAGGAACTTCAGGTCAGCACCGCCATCCAGTGCAGCCAGATCCATCCCGTATCCGGTACTGTCTGTGGATATGGCATAGAGATTTTCCGCACTTCCGTCATCCATCATGATCTTCAGAGTAATATTATTCTCATCATCAAACCCGCATTCAAAAGTGAACGGGGCTCCATCACGGCTTCCCGTACCGTCAGCCTGAAGAATAAAAATCTCCCCCGTATCCGGAACGATCCAGGTATTGGAAACAGCCTTCGTGACCGACTCACTGGGAAGATCGACGCCGTCCACGCTCTCCTGTACCTGGCTGGCCATCTCGTCTACTTTTTCAGTCGCGGAATCCCCTGCTTTTTTTTCATCTTTTCCGCAGGAAGACAGACAGAAAGCAGCGGCAGTTACAGCCATCAACAGTAATATCTTCTTTTTCATCATATATCAGCTCCGCATCTATTTATTTGCTGCCCGCCGGCTGAAGGCGGGACTCTTTTCTTTATCTGATAAAAAAAGCCTTGAATACTCAAGGCTTTTATACATGCGGAAGATGGGACTTGAACCCACACGACACGAATGTCACAAGATCCTTAGTCTTGCTCGTCTGCCAGTTCCGACACTTCCGCATCCTATATCACTCGTGATCAGTATACCTCTCGGTGCTGACCACAAGTGATATAATACTATCCGAAAGCAAAAATGTCAACGATTATTTCAAAAAAAGCTAAAGTCCGAAAATTGTTTATATTTTTTAAAAATTACCGAAAATTTAAATATTTTCCGGAACAACCGGCAGACCGTCGAGACCCGCCTTGAGATCTTCATCCGTCGGAATGTAGTCTGTCATTTTTCCATCGTTGAACGCCTCGTATGCATACATGTCAAAGTATCCGGTTCCGGTCAATCCGAAGAGGATGGTCTTCTCTTCTCCCGTCTCCTTGCACTTCACCGCCTCGTCGATGGCCACTTTGATCGCGTGGCTGCTCTCCGGCGCCGGAAGGATTCCTTCTACTCTCGCGAACTGCTCAGCCGCCTCAAAGACCGCCGTCTGCTCCACGGAACGCGCCTCCATATAGCCGTCCGCATAAAGCTGTGACAGTGTGGAACTCATGCCGTGATATCTCAGACCGCCCGCATGGTTCGCTGACGGGATAAATCCGCTTCCGAGGGTGTACATTTTCGCCAGCGGGCACACCATACCTGTATCACAGAAATCGTACGCATATACGCCTCTTGTCAGACTCGGGCAGGATGCCGGCTCAACGGCAATAAACTGATAATCCGCCTCGCCGCGCAGCTTCTCACCCATGAACGGGGAGATCAGTCCGCCCAGATTGGATCCGCCGCCCGCACATCCGATGATGATATCCGGCTTGATCCCATATTTATCCATAGCAATCTTCGTCTCAACACCGATCACCGACTGATGCAGGAGCACCTGATTGAGCACGCTTCCAAGTACATACCTGTACCCTTCTGTGTGGGTTGCAACCTCAACAGCCTCCGAGATCGCACATCCAAGGCTTCCGGATGTTCCCGGATGATCAGCCAGGATCTTCCTGCCCACTTCCGTTGTCTCGGACGGAGACGGCGTCACGCTGGCTCCATATGTCCGCATCACCTCGCGGCGGAACGGTTTCTGCTCATAGGAGCATTTTACCATATATACTTTACAGTCCAGATCCAGATAGGCGCATGCCATGGAAAGCGCTGTCCCCCACTGGCCTGCCCCGGTCTCTGTCGTCACGCCTTTGAGTCCCTGCTCCTTCGCGTAATACGCCTGCGCGATCGCGGAGTTCAGCTTATGACTTCCGGACGTATTGTTTCCTTCAAATTTATAGTAGATCTTCGCCGGCGTCTGGAGTTTTTCCTCCAGGCAGTATGCCCTTACGAGCGGCGCCGGACGGTACATCTTATAGAAATCCCTGATCTTCTTCGGGATCTCGATGTAACGGTTGTCATTGTCCAGTTCCTGTTTCACCAGTTCCTCACAGAATACCACGCCCAGCTCTTCTGCCGTCATCGGCTTGAATGTAGCCGGATTCAGAAGCGGCGCCGGCTTATTCTTCATATCTGCACGGACATTATACCATTCTTTGGGCATTTCACTTTCTTCCAGGTAGATTTTGTAGGGGATTGTCTTGTCGCTCATAATTTGTCTCCTTTCTTTACTCCGGGACGGAAGCTTTCCATGGTCTGTGGCAAATAAAAAACTCCTGTCCCAACAACTAGTTATTGCAGGGACAAGAGTTATCATACATTTCAACTCCTGCGGTGCCACCCGGCTTGATGCTCATGCATCCACTCATCGCATACTGACATATGCTTCTTTTGGTAACGAAGTTCCCTCTCCGTCTCGCCTACCAGCCTTCCGGCCTTCAGTTCGCCCTCGGAAGCCCATTCACCTCACCACTTGCCTGCCGCGATCCCACCATCCGCAGCTCTCTGTGAAGCAGTACCTTGAAGTTACTTGCTCTCCCTCATCAGTTTACAGAGACTTTATCACGTTACAGTAAGAATGTCAATATCTATTATGAACTTTTTCTGCAAAACACATAAAATCTTTCAGTTCAATGAACCGGCCGTCATCCAGCACAGCCCGTCCGCTCATCCGCCCGAATACCTGATGCTGGTCCGTGGATACCGGGCCCGCCGCCATCGATGCCGCCCGGTCAAGGACCGGCGTGAACTCCATCTCAAACCGTCCGTCACTGGAAGTGAAGCGCCATTTTTTCATATAGTCATCTTCCGGGATATGGAATGTCACATCATCCAGCTTATGCCCTTTCCCGTCATAAAACAGAATATTTTCCGTCGCTGCCGATGTATCTCCGAATCCGTATCCGATATTGAAGCCAAAGGGCTTGCCGCCGATCGTCCCGTTCCCTGATCCCCAGTACCAGGTATTGTCATACGTCCACACACCCCGGCCCCAGTCCAGCGTCCCGTAATCCTTCTCCGGACTGAACCAGCAGGTCACTCCGTCAAATGACATATACCCTTCCGCCGGCATACAGTTGATCTTCTGATTGTAATAAAAGGCTTTCTTCCTGCTCCAGGGCGTAGCAATGGCCATTGTATCCATCTGGGGTTGATCCAGCGCGATCTCACAGTAGAAAGGCTTTCCGTCATAAAAGTCCTTAAAATCACAGGAAATAAGCCGCCTGCCGGATTCGATCCTGAACTCCATGCGAAGCCGCTTATCCCGGTAAACCACATCCCCGGACGAGGATGTGGAAGGCATCTTCATCTTCCCAAGCGGCAGCGCCGTAAGGATCGTCTCCGTATGCTCCCACCGCTCCTTAAAATTCAGAAGAGATACCGACTGCAGTCCGATATATCCGTCATCAGACAGCGTGAAAGCCGCCCCGTAGTCCTCATTCATCACAAGATAATAATCCCATTCCTTGATCCGCAGTGCAGACGACCGGATCCTGCTCCTGTCATACGTCCACACCTGCCGTCTGGCCCAGCCGGGCTCCGTGATCCTGCCCGTGCCGTCAAGAAGAGGCTGCTCTTTCGTCACTTCATGATTCCGCATCGCTGTCACTCCCTGTTTCTTTTCTAAAAAAAGAAACCCGAATCCCAACCGGGACCGGGCTTCTGTAACTATTCTACTACGCGATCTTCTCTTTTGCAAGAGCTGCAAGTGATGCGAAACCTTCTTTGTCATTTACAGCGAGGTCTGCCAGCATCTTTCTGTTGATGTCAACATTCGCCACTTTCAGACCGTGCATAAACTTGCTGTAGGACAGGCCGTTCATTCTTGCCGCAGCGTTGATACGTGCGATCCAGAGCTGTCTCATCTGACGTTTGCGCTGTTTTCTTCCTGCATATGCGGAAGTAAGAGCTCTCATGACAGACTGCTTAGCCACTCTGTACTGTTTGGAACGTGCTCCCCTGTATCCTTTTGCGAGTTTCAGTGTTCTGTTATGTTTCTTCTTAGCGTTCATTCCGCCTTTGATTCTTGCCATTTCTTAATCCTCCTAAATTATCGAAAACAATGTACCGTCTGTACCTTTATCACGCTGCTCCGCACCTCCGCGCGGACAAACTGCGGCTTACAGATACGGCAGAACCTTCTTCATGTTCTTTACGTTAGTTGCATCAGTAATCGTAGACTGTCTGAGATTTCTTTTTCTCTTTGTAGACTTCTTTGTTAAGATATGGCTCTTGTAAGCTTTATTTCTTTTCAGTTTCCCTGTACCTGTCACTTTGAAGCGCTTTGCTGCTGCTCTGTTTGTTTTGATTTTTGGCATGATAATTTCCTCCTTTATTGTGCTGCCTGCCGGATCTTCATCCCGGACATATCCATTTTAACGTTTTTCAGTTAAAACCATGCTCATTGCTCTTCCTTCCATCTTGGCCGGTTTCTCCACGACCGCAACGTCTGCAAGAGTCTCTGCAAAATCATCAAGAATATGTTTGCTCTGCTGAACATGCGCCATCTCTCTACCGCGGAAACGCAGTGTGACCTTCACCTTATTCCCTTTAGAGATAAACTTCTTTGCATTGTTTATCTTTGTATTCAGGTCATTGGTGTCAATATTCGGTGACAGACGGACCTCTTTGATCTCGACCGTCTTCTGCTTCTTTCTCGCCTCTTTTTCTTTCCTTGTCTGCTCATACTTGTACTTGCCGTAGTCAATAATCTTGCAGACCGGCGGTTTCGCTGTCGGCGCGATCTTCACCAGATCGAGTTCTGCTTCCTGTGCGATTTTAAAAGCCTCGCGGGCTGACATGATACCTAACTGCTCTCCATTCTCGCTGATCAGGCGTACTTCTCTGTCTCTGATCTGCTCGTTAATCATTAAATCGCTAATTGTCGTATACCTCCGTCACATGAATTCCTTCAGGTTTCCTATGCGAAAACACAAAAAAACGAGTGAATATCATATCCACCCGACAATCAATAAAACGTCCCCAAATCCGGAACCGCTGCATCAATATCAGACCAATAGTCACCCGATTGTGCTATGGTGAGAGTGGATACTCTACTTTGTTTTTTGCTTCACGCAGTGTCTAATCTATCACATTCACTCTGCTTTGTCAACTGTCTTTCATATTTTTTCTTCTTTGGTTTTGCAACATTCTATTCTTTTTTCCGCACACTCTGTCCGAACGTGTTATAATACTGCTGTTTCATCTGTCCGACAGTTTTTCGTTTTCTGTCGAGTACGCGGAATAAAATAATGAAAGAGAGAAATATCTATGAATTCCAGAAACATAATATCAGAAGATAAATTTAATAACAAGTGGGGATTCATCATCTCCTGTATCGGAAGCTCTGTCGGCATGGCCAATATATGGATGTTCCCTTACCGCATCGGCGAATTCGGCGGCGCGGCATTTTTGATCCCGTATATTATCTTTGTCCTGCTCATCGGATTTACCGGTGTGATCGGTGAGATGGCATTCGGCCGTGCCATGCATTCCGGACCACTGGGAGCCTTCAAAAAAGCATTTGATATGAAAAACCCCCGGCATAACTCAAAGCTTGGCACTGTCATCGGTCTGATTCCGGTCATCGGTTCCCTCGGAATCGCCATCGTTTACAGCGTGATCATCGGCTGGATCCTGAAGTTCCTTGCCGATTCCGTCACCGGCACTATCATCAACGACGAAGACCCTGCGCAGGTATTTACCGCGCTTTCCCGGAACTTCGGCAGCATCCCGTGGCATCTGCTCGGGCTCGTACTTACCCTGATCTGTATGTCCTTTGGGATTGCACGCGGCATTGAAAAAGTAAACAAGATCATGATGCCCGCATTTTTCGTCCTCTTCCTATTTCTCGCTGTAAGAGTATCATTCCTTGATGGCGCTGCCGAAGGATATTCCTATCTGTTCAAACCGGACTGGTCAGCTATGGCGGATCCTCAGACCTGGGTATATGCAATGGGGCAGGCCTTCTTCTCCCTCTCTGTTGCCGGCAGCGGGACAGTTGTATACGGAAGTTATTTAAAATCAGACGTAGATATCGTCAGCAGTGCAAAGTACGTGTCCTTTTTTGACACACTTGCCGCACTCCTATCTGGACTTGTCATCATCCCGGCAGTCTTTGCATACGGCATGGAACCGAACTCAGGTCCGGGGCTTCTCTTCATCACAATACCGGCAGTAATCCGGAGCATCCCGTTCGGCCAGCTGTTTGCCATTATATTTTTCCTGGCAGTACTCTTCGCCGGAGTAACTTCACTTGTAAACCTGCTGGAAAGCCCGGTAGAGGCACTGCAGTCCAGATTCGGATGGTCCAGGCGCTCTGCCCTGCTCCTCATCGGAGGCATCACTGCAGCAGCCGGACTATTTGTAGAAGGTGACCTCTTAAGTCCGTGGATGGATACCATCTCCATTTATGTCATTCCGCTTGGAGCGCTGCTCGCAGGCATCACTATGTTCTGGATCTGCGGAAAGACGTTCGCCCGTAATGCCGTACAGCTCGGCCGCAAACGCACACTCGGCCGCTGGTTCGAACCAATGACAAGATACGTGTTCTGCGGAGTTGCACTGATCGTGTATGTACTGGGGATCTTCTTCGGGGGCATAGGGTAAATTCCGGATTTATCTGACTGAGAAAGAGTCCGCCGGGAGGTATGTATTGTTAGCGCACACGTTTTCACTCGGTCGCGGCGTAACGGTACATAAGAGCGCAGAAGACGCGCTCTAAGTGCCGACGCCGCT
>DWVL01000059.1 GCA_019120275.1 Candidatus Mediterraneibacter excrementavium
GACTCAAAGATACCGGTGTATTGTCCTGTAATCGCTTCGATTAAGCCCTCTTTAATCCAGTCTGTTATCCGTTCAAACAGACTGCTCTCCCATCGGATAATCCATCTGAGTATCGGCCAGAAGCGCGCACCCGTTATCAAAAACCGGACAATAATGATACCCGCCGGTTCCGTCGCGCAGCACAGCGATATTGTGCATGTGTCTGTCTTCATTAAGGAACAGCGCATCGATTGTCAGCAGACGGCTGAGATATACGCCAAAGTTTTCAAGACCTGTCATCTGTTCTACCTGCTCTGTCAGGAAACGCGCTCTCTCCTTCGTACCCTGTATTCTGAAAATGCTCATATACAGACTCTGCCCGTGCAGATTCTGAAACAGCCTCTCAAGCGTAATAAGCTGCCAGCCCTCCGGCAGGAAGTTCCCGCTCCGGCATCCCCTGTACAGTGCTTTCTTATAACCGATCTCTTCTGTCTGATACAGGATATACTCTTCTTCATTCATATTTGAATGTTTCAGAAGTCCTGAAACCATATACTCCGCCAAGCCTTCATATCCCGTATAGTCTGCTTTGTACCATATGCCGTCCGATTCCCACTTCAGCTGATTTCCTTTTGAGGACTGATGGGCGGCAGTCCTTAACTCATTTTCTTCCAGTCTGACCATCCTCTTCACCTCTCGATCTCGATCCGGAAATTATCTTCCGCCATCTTCCCTTCCGTTTTCTGTATGATCAGAAACGGATCATAGAACGGAAGGTTCAGTTCTTCCAGTATGATCTTCATCTTGTCCCGCGTCCGCGGAAAACATCTCGACTCCAGGAATTCTTCATAATCCCTGTACGAAGGATGCTCATTTCTCCCGAATGCACGGTACAGCGGATCCGTTACATAGTTTTTAATTATTACCCGCTGCTCTCTGTCATTTACATCGATGATTGTACACAGCCGGTCCCCGTTCAGATATCTGAGACGCAGCGGAAACTTCTTTTCCGGGATCTCCAGTTCTTCCGGAAGCCAGGGGCGCTCCCGCAGGATACAGAGCAGCGCTGCAGCGGCGCCGGATACACTGCCCCCGCTGCTTTCCCAGTGTTCCACCGTCTTAACGGAAACGTTCAACAGCACAGCCATCTCTTTCTGCTTCATATTCAGATTTTTCCGAATGTTCTTCACTTCCGGAGCATATAATGTTTTCTGTAAAGCAAATTCCATGATCCCGCCTCCCGATTTTCTGGTTCTGAGTTTTCTTTTCTATAGATTATCACATTCTATACTAAATTCAAGTATTAATTCATTATTTTACTACTATATTTTAGTATTCTTTTGCGAAAACCAAGAAATATTTTAAAAAAGAGATGCCACATCCGTGTGACATCCCGCGTTTATTGTTTATTATCCTATTCACGCATAAACTCCTTTATTACAGGCGACTCATAAACCACTCCACAGTCTCCGGATCATAGTGGGAGAAGAACAGGCTTTCTCCCGTATCCAGCGCTTCGATACGCTTCATCTCCTCTTCCGTCAGGATGAAATCAAATACATTGAAATTCTCTTCCATCCGGTTTTTATGCACGGATTTCGGTATCACGATCACCTCGTTCTGGATCAGGAACCGGAGCGCCGTCTGTGCCACGGATTTTCCGTGCTTATCCCCAATCTCTTTCAGCACAGGATTCTGGAAATAATCGTTCTTACCCTCTGCAAACGGCCCCCATGACATGACCTGGGTGCCGTATTTCTCCATATATTTCCGTGCCGTCTTCTGCTGCTGGAACACATGAGTCTCCACCTGGTTGACCGCCGGTTTGATCTCAGCGAAATGGAACAGGTCCAGATACCGGTCCGGGTAGAAATTCGACACGCCGAGCGCACGCGCCTTCCCTTCCTTATATGCCTCTTCCATCGCGCGGTAGGTCCCGTAATAATCTCCGAAGGGCTGATGGATCAGAAGCAGATCCACATAATCCGTCTGAAGTTTTCTCAGGGATTCCCTGATGGATTCTTTTGCTTTCTCGTATCCGGCATTGGAAATCCAGACTTTCGTTGTGATGAAAATCTCTTCTCTGGGGATCCCGCATTTAGCCAGTGCGTTTCCCACGCCTTCTTCATTGTAATACGCCTGTGCGGTATCGATGCTGCGGTATCCCGTCTCAAGCGCTTCCAGGATGCAGCGCTCCGTCTCCTCCGGCGGTGTCTGATATACGCCATATCCAAGTATCGGCATCTTCACTCCATTATTCAGCTTCACATATTCCATTATATTCGTCCTCCTCTTTATTCATCTAATGAAATCTTTTTGAATCAAGCGCTTTCTTCAATTCTTCTTTCCACTTAAAGTTTACAAATATTATGATGGAATGTACAATAGAAATATCGGAATATAGTTTTCATAAAATGAATAGTATACACAAAGGAGATTCCTCATGCTTGACCTTAATGAACTGGAACAGCTTACAGCATTTGCAGACCTTGGCACGCTCTCGAAAACCGCTGACGCCCTGCACATTTCACAGCCCACGCTCACACGGACCATGCAGCACATAGAAGAGACATTCGGGGTCCCTCTATTCATCCGCGGGAAAAACCGCATCACACTGAACGAAACCGGACAAAAAGCCGTGGCATATGCAAGACAGCTCCTGGCCGATGCACAGAATACCATAGAGCAGGTCCGTTCCTATGACCGGAAACTCCACACAATCGCCGTCGAGTCCTGTGCCCCCGCACCGCTGTGGACGCTGCTGCCCAGGCTGGCGGAAAAATATCCCGAACAGACTATATCCTCCAAGCTTGTCCCGATCCCCGACATCATCCAGAATGTAAAGAACGGCGCCTGTCAGATGGGCATCCTTCCCTTTTTCACAAAAGATGACACTCTTGACTGTACGCCGTTCTTACGGGAATCCCTTTCGATCTGCGTAACAAAAGACCATGCCCTGTCCGGACACAGTCTTGTTACATTTGAAATGCTTAATGGATTTAATTTCCTGCTTCGCTCCGAGATTGGATTCTGGAATGAGATGTGCCGGCAGAAAATGCCAGCCTCCCGCTTTCTCGTACAGCAGGACGACTACGAATTCCGGGAACTCATCCGCAGCTCCACCCTTCCCTGCTTTACCACCAATCTGGCCACAGACCTTTATGATGTACTGGAAGGCCGCGAGATCATCCCCGTAGATGATGCCGAAGCGGATGTGATGTATCATGTTATCCGGCTGAAAGGACGCATCACTATTTAATAAACATCGCATCCCCGAAGCTGAAGAACCTGTACCGCTCTCTCACTGCTTCTTCATAAGCCGCCAGCACATGTTCTTTCCCGGCCAGCGCGGACACCAGCATGATCAGCGTGGATTCCGGCAGATGGAAATTGGTGATCAGGCAGTCCAGCGTCTTAAAGCGGTATCCCGGATAGATGAAAATTTCCGTCCATCCGCTGCAGGCCCTCAGATGCCCGTCCTCATCCGCCGCGGACTCAACCGTACGGCAGCTTGTCGTTCCCACGCAGATGACCCGCCCCGGGCCGTCTTTCGCCCGGTTGATCTTCGCTGCGGCTTCTTCATTTATCATATAGAACTCCGAGTGCATGTGGTGGTTTTCCACATCATCCACCTTGACCGGCCGGAATGTACCAAGTCCCACGTGGAGCGTTACCCGGGCGATATCCACCCCCTTCGCTTCGATCTCCCGGAGCAGTTCCGGCGTAAAATGCAAGCCGGCCGTCGGCGCCGCCGCCGATCCGGAATGTTCCGCATAAACGGTATTGTACCGGTCTTTATCTTTCAGCTGATGGGTAATGTAAGGCGGAAGCGGCATCTGCCCCAGCCGGTCCAGGATCTCCTCAAAGATCCCTTCATACTCAAAATGGATCAGGCGGTTCCCTTCATCCACGATGTCCACCACTTCGCCCACGAGCAGTCCGTCCCCGAAGCTGATCCTAGTCCCGGGCTTCGCCTTGCGTCCCGGCTTCACCAGCGTCTCCCAGACATCGTCCGCCCCTCTCTTTAAGAGCAGCACTTCGATCTTCGCACCGGTCTCTTCCTTTGCCCCGATGAGCCTCGCCGGAATTACTTTCGTATCGTTAATGACCAGGCAGTCTCCCGGATTGAGGTAATCTATGATTTCCTTAAAAACATGATGCTCCACTTTTCCGGTCTCTTTATCCAGGACCATCAGCCTGGAAGATGACCGATCTTCCAGCGGATCCTGGGCGATCAGCTCCTGGGGGAGTTCATAATTAAAGTCACTTGTCTTCATCGTTTCACTCCTTCGTCATAGATAACCCTCGTATCACAGAGGATATCGTGAAGCGCCCGTTTTTCCCTGTCAAAACCTGCGATGATAAATCCGAGGCAGATCACCAGCCCGCTCAGGAATTTTCCAACCGTCTCGCGGTACAGCACATCAATGAACGACAGTTTCGCGCCGTCCGCGCTGACCACCCGGAGGCGGAACAGACGCTTGCCCGGGGTTGTCCCGGCGATCCATGTGCACAGCACATAGTAAGCGGCCCCTGCCAGGTAGAGGATGATATCCTTCCAGGTATATGTAAACAACACATTGCCGCTAAACGGCGTCATATCGATCAGATAGAACACACCGCTCATTGTAATGCGGCATAAAAGCACAAGCAGTCCGGCAACCGCACCATCTGCAATGTAAGCGGCCAGTCTTACCCAGAAGCCGGCGAAGACCCGCGTATCTGCGCGGTATATACGCTGGTTACTGCAGCTGTTCTGCATAGTACATCAGCACCCCGCTTTCCATCTCGTCCGCAGTCTCGCTCAGGACCTGAGCCTCTGACTTCGGAACCATATCCCGGATCTGTGCGAACAAGGATGCAAACACATTTTCCCCCGCGGAAGGTTCATAGAATGTATCTGTTCCCAGTTCCTCTTCCATCTGATATTTCATATCTTCATAAGAACTTATCTCATCGATCAGTCCATTGTCCTTCGCCTGCTGCGCCGTGTAGGTCCGCCCGTCCGCCAGATCAGTCACCTCAGACAAATCCATGCCGCGTCCCGCAGACACTTTCTCCACGAATCTGGCATAGCACTCATCCACCTGGCTCTGGTAGACCGCCATCTGATCTTCAGTCATCTGCATGCTGTCTTTGTAATCGCCGCTTGTGATGCTGTAGTACCGGATGCCCAGTTTCTCATACAGTCCTGTTATGTCATAGCCGGACATGATCACACCGATCGAGCCGGTTACCGTATTCATGTTTGCATAGATCTTATCTGCGGCGACTGCCGCCATATATCCGCCCGATGCCGCGTAATGCGCCATATAGCACCAGATCGGGCGGCCGGTCAGATCACGGTATTCCTGCAGCCGGTCATACAGTTCTTCCGACTCATATACCGTTCCGCCCGGAGAGTCCACATACAGCAGGATCCCCCGGTTGTAATCATCCATCATAAGCCGGTCAATGTACTCCATTGTCGTTGTGTGCTGATACCCTTCAAGTTCTGCGAACAGACCTGCGTCAACCTGCTCCTGTATCGTTCCCTCCACACGGACGACCGCAATATAATCTTCCATGGGAGAACTGAATTCCACCCCGCCTGTAAAAAGTTCTTTCGCCGTATCTCCGAGGATCCGTTCAGACAGAGCATCTGTCAGGACGCTGGCCGCGCCCGTCACGATAAAGACAGCAGCGGCCACGATCAGTCCGATTATCTGTTTTGTTTTCATCCGTAATCTCTTTTCCTTTTATGAATCTGTTTCTACTGCCTCAGTTCGATCCCCAGTTCTTCCAGTCCCTTCAGGATCTTTGCCATCGCGGATGAGACATCGCTCTCCTCCAGCGTCCTGTCCTTCGCACGGAATACGATGGAATACGCCACAGACTTGAATCCCTCTTTGATCTGGGAGCCTTCGTAAATATCGAACAGCCGGAAGCTCTCCAGATGGGCGCCGCCCTTCTTCTCGATGACTTCCTCGATCTGTCCCACCAGAATATCTTTCGGAACAACCATACTGATATCCCTTGTTACGGACGGATATTTTGCAATGCCCGTGTACTTCCGGTCAAAGGTCGCATACGGCAGAATCTCCGGCATATCAATGACCGCGACATATGCGCGCGTTCCGATGCCGTAGACATCTGCCACTTCCGGATGCACCTCACCCAGATATCCCACAACTTTTCCATCATAGAGGATATTTGCCTGACGTCCCGGATGGAGGAAGGTCTTTCCTGCGTCCGGATCATATTTCTCCCTGCCTCTCATGCCGATGCGCTCGAAGAACTCTTCAACCACGCCTTTCATGGCGAAGAAATCGCCGTTGCCATACATACCGAGCGTGAACTGCATCCGCTCATCCGGCAGTTCCTTAAGCGGCAGTTCATGCGGGATGTAAATATTTCCGAGTTCGTACAGGCGCACATCTTTATTGCGCCGGTTATAGTTCGTCGCAAGCGATGTAAGCATGCCGTTCAGGGAAATGGTTCGCATGATGCTGTAATCCTCGCCGAGCGGGTTCATGATCGGGATCGCATTCCTCAGTTCCGAATCCGCCGGAAGGAGCAGTTTGTCAAACACCTTCGGACTCTCGAAGGAATAGGTCATGCCCTGGCTGAAGCCGCAGAACTCCGCAATGTCTCTTGCCACCTGTTCAATGCGCAGCTTGAAGGACAGTTTTCCTGTGGTGGACTCGCCTGCAGGAAGCGTCGTCGGGATGTTGTCATATCCGTAGAATCTCGCCACTTCCTCTGCAAGGTCCGCCAGACGGAAAAGATCCTGACGGAAAGTCGGCGCGATGACCTCTTTCTTCTGGGCGTCATATTCCAGATCGATCATCCGGAAATAACCGAGCATTTCTTCTTCTGAAAGGTCTGTTCCGAGAAGCTCGTTTACCTTGCCTGCATCAAAGGGAACTCTGACCGGCTCTTTCTTCTTTCCGTACACATCCACCATGCCGCCGACCACTTCGCCGGCGCCCATCTCTTCCACGAGCTGGCAGGCACGGTCGATGGCCGCCTGCGCATTGTTCGGATCCAGTCCTTTCTCGAATTTGGCGGACGCATCCGTACGGAGTCCGATCCGCTTTGCGGATTTGCGGATATTCACACCGTCAAAGCATGCCGCCTCGAAAAGCATCGTCTTCACATCATCTGTGATCATGGAGTTCTCACCGCCCATGATGCCGGCGATGCCGATCTCTTTCTCCCCGTCGCAGATCATGAGTACATTCCCGTCCATGGTCCGCTCCTGTCCGTCCAGCGTCGTGAATTTATCTCCGTCCTTCGCTGTCTTCACCACGATGTGGCGATCCGCGATGGTATCCAGGTCATAAGCGTGCATGGGCTGGCCGTACTCTTCCATCACGTAGTTTGTGATATCCACCAGGTTGTTGATCGGACGGATCCCCACAGAAGCAAGGCGTCTCTGCATCCATTTCGGAGACGGCCCGATCTTGATATTCTTAACCACTCTCGCACAGTAGCGCGGGCAGAGGTCTGTATTCTCCACGGTTACTTTTACATAGTCATTGACGTCCTCGCCGTTACCTGTCGGTGTTACGACCGGAGGTTTAAACTCTTTACGGAAAGTCGCTGCCGCCTCGCGTGCGATGCCGATGACGCTGAAACAGTCCACGCGGTTGGATGTGATCTCATACTCGAAGATGGCGTCGTCAAGTCCCAGCGCTTTAATGGCGCTCTCTCCGACCACTGCGTCCTCCGGGAAGATGTAAATGCCGTACTCCGGCGCTTCCGGATACATCTCCCTTGTAGATCCGAGTTCCTCGATGGAGCACATCATGCCGCAGCTCTCTACGCCGCGCAGCTTGCCTTTCTTTATCTTAATGCCGCCCTCGACCTTCTGTCCGGGCTCGTGGCCGCCTGCCACGCGTCCGCCGTCCAGCACGACCGGGATCTTGTCTCCCTCTTTCACATTCGGCGCGCCGGTCACGATCTGCACGGTCTCCGCACCCACGTTCACCTGGCAGATGATCAGCTTATCCGCATCCGGATGTTTCTCGATCTTCTCGATCTGCCCGATCACGATCTTGTCAAGATCTCTGTCCAGTTTCTCATATCCCTCTACCTTTGTCCCGGAAAGCGTCATTGCATCTGTATATTCCTGCGCAGTCACATCAAGATCCGGAACATATGCTTTAATCCATGATAATGAAGTATTCATTTCTCTATCCTTTCTTTACACTGTATTTCCAACTCCGCCGGGGATCCTCATCCCGGCCGTCCCTCTGATCCTGCCGTCCTGTCAGAACTGCTTCAGGAAGCGGACGTCATTCTCATACAGAAGCCTCATATCGTCGATCTCATATTTGAGAAGCGCGATACGCTCCAGGCCCACGCCGAATGCAAATCCGCCGTAAACTTCCGGATCGATGCCGCACATCTCGAGCACGTGCGGATGGACCATTCCGCAGCCCAGGATCTCGATCCATCCGGATCCCTTGCAGAAACGGCATCCTTTGCCGCCGCATTTGAAGCAGCTTACATCCACCTCGGCACTGGGCTCCGTGAACGGGAAATGGTGCGGGCGGAATTTTGTTTTCGTATCCGGCCCGAACAGCTCTTTTGCAAAGACTTCCAGCGTTCCTTTCAGATCGGCAAAGGAAATGTTCTTGTCGATCACCAGGCCTTCGATCTGATGGAAGGACGGAGAATGCGTCGCATCAACCTCGTCAGAGCGGAACACTCTTCCCGGTGCGATCATACGGATCGGAAGTTTCCCCTGCTCCATGATCCGAGCCTGTACCGGCGACGTCTGCGTCCTCAGCACGATCTCCTTGTTGATATAGAATGTATCCTGCTCATCTTTGGCCGGATGGTCTGCCGGGATGTTCAGTTTCTCAAAATTATACTCATCGTATTCCACTTCCGGGCCTTCCACGACTTCATAGCCCATGCCCACGAAGATGCGTTCCACCTCTTCCAGCGCGATCGTATTCGGATGGCGGTGTCCCATGATGTTTTTCTTAGACGGGAGCGTCACGTCGATGACTTCCTCTTTCATCTTCTGCTCGCGGATGGCGCGCTCCATCTTCGTCTTTGACTCTTCAAGAAGGGCTTCGATGGCCGCCCGCGCATCATTCACCATCTGTCCCACCTTCGGCCGGTCTTCCGGGGCGACGTCTTTCATCCCCTTTAACACAGCGGTAAGCTCCCCTTTCTTCCCGAGGAACTTCACGCGCACGTCATTTAACTTCTCCGGGGCGTCTGCCGCCTGGATCTGCGCGACCGCTTCCGCTTTGATCTGTTCCAGTTTCTCTTTCATCGTTCTCTTACTCCTTTCGGTATGCTTCGCATAAATTCCCACTACATAGTTAAAGCCCCGTCCCATAAAGGGACGAGGCCATTATACCCGCGGTACCACCCTGTTTTCCGCACCTGAATGCGGACACTCAAGCCTGTGTAACGTACAGTCTACGGTATCTCCTACTCTGTTCAGAAATACAGCTCCCGTGGGAAATTCGATCCCCATCTGAACTAAAGAAAACTTGCAGCCGGTGATTTTCTCTCTCTGATAGAAAATGGTTCTCTACTTTACACGATCTCAGCTTTTTCATGCGATATTTTATCCCGGCTGCCGGGCAGCCGAATTACTCTTCCATTTTATCACAGGTTTCCTGTTTGTCAACCCCGCTTTTGGCCCGCCACACATAGCGGTCCAGCAGCGCGTTTATCTCCCCGCCCAGCAGGATGATGTACATACATCCGTACAGCCAGAGCAGGATGAGGATCAGCGTCGTCATGCTTCCGTACATATCGGAAAATCCGGTAAAGATATCCAGGTATATGGAAAATACAAATGAGATCAGCAGCCATCCGCAGGCTGTAAATGCCGCGCCGGGAAGCTGTTTCCGGAAAGTCGTCTTCGCCTTATGCCTCCGGTTCGGCAGGAATCTGTACACCATATCCCAGAACACCGTCAGGATCACAAGCGTCACCAGAGTCCGGATCCGCATGATGAAATCCACAACCCTGCTCAGAAAAGGAATATGTTCATATACAATCACGCTGATGCTGTTTCCGAAGACCGAGATGACCAGAGACAGGATGATCGCGATTAGGAACAGCAGCGTATAGATCGTCGAACGGATGCGGAGATAAAAATAATTTCTTGTCTCTATATTGGAGTAGATCGCATTCAGGCCCGAAGTGACCGACAGCACGCCGCGTCCTGCCGCCCAGAGCGCTACGATGATCGTAACCGGGATGACCGATTCTGACTGTCTGTATACCTGGTATACGATGCCGCGCATCAGGTCGGACACACTTGTCGGAAAAACCTGAAGCACCGCATTGAGCACATCATCCTGGTTAAGCGGCGTATAGCGCACAGCCATAAATACAAGGAGCAGAAGGATCGGAATCAGGGACAGCACAAAAAAATAAGCCGCCTGAGCCGCATATGCGCCCGTATGATGGGAATTGACAGTCATAATGATCCTTAATATCTGCTTTCTGAATCTCTTACTCTTATCCATAACCATACACTCCGGAAGTATCTTCGTGCAGACCGGCCGGATATCAGCAGGCCTCTATGTGGAAAAGCGGCCGCACAAGACGACCGCCTTTATCTTTAGCAGTTCACCCAAAATGCCGGTCCTGTATTTTGAGTCCTAGCCGCAGCCAGGTGGGCAACCGCATCTGCTTTTCTGTCGTCCACTGCATATCGGAGGCCTGACATATTACAGAAATTTAGGAATCCCGTTTAAACAAA
>DWVL01000060.1 GCA_019120275.1 Candidatus Mediterraneibacter excrementavium
CAAAATACTGGATTTTGTTTTTTTGTTACTGTAAAATATATAACATTAAGGCATGTACAGCGGTTGTCAGACTGCTGTTATATTTTGCTGTTACGAAAGGAAGATTAGAATGGGACTTCTGACATTTAAAGGCGGTATCCATCCGGACGATGGAAAACGTTTTTCAAAAGATCAGGCAATCCAAACGATCATGCCAAAGGGCGAGATGGTATATCCGCTCTCGCAGCATATCGGTGCGCCTGCCAATCCCGTTGTTAAAAAAGGCGATCATGTGCTGAAAGGACAGATGATCGCTGAAGCGGGCGGATTTGTTTCCGCACCGGTGTATGCTTCTGTTTCCGGCACAGTGAAAGGACTGGAACAGCGGTTTAATCCCGCCGGAAGTAAAACAGAATGCATTGTGATCGAAAACGACGGAGAATATCAGGAGGTAGAATACGAACCTGTCAAATCTCTGGCGGATATGTCGAGGGAAGAAATCCTCGACCGCATCGCAAAAGCCGGTATTGTCGGCATGGGCGGCGCGGGTTTCCCGACTCGTGTCAAGCTGTCCCCGAAAGAACCGGATAAAATTGACTGTATTATTGCAAACTGTGCGGAATGCGAGCCGTATATCACAGCCGATTACAGAAGAATGCTGGAAAATACGGAAGAACTCGTGAGCGGTATGCGTGTTGTGTTGTCTCTCTTCCCTGACGCAAAAGGATATTTTGCCGTGGAGGATAATAAGAAAGACTGTGCGGAAAAGCTCCGTGCAGCGATCGCTGACGAGCCGCGCATGGAAGTGAAGCTTCTGATGACCAAATATCCGCAGGGTGCCGAGCGCCAGCTGATCTATGCAGTGACAAAACGCGCCATCAATTCAGCCATGCTTCCGGCGGATGCGGGATGCATCGTTGATAATGTAGAGACACTGATCGGCATACATACGGCAGTAGTTGAAGGTAGGCCTCTTACGGAACGCATCGTGACTGTGAGCGGTGACGCTGTTGCAAATCCCGGGAACTTTAAAGTGCTCCTTGGAACCAGCCATCGGGAACTGATCGAGGCGGCCGGCGGCTTCACAGCCGAGCCAGAGAAACTGATCTCAGGCGGACCGATGATGGGATTCGCCATGGTCACGGCGGACGCACCGGTTACAAAGACGTCATCCTCCATCCTTGCCTTTAAGGAGGATGTGGTTGCGAAAAATCCGGAGACTGCATGCATCAACTGCGGACGCTGCGTGGAAGTCTGTCCGAGCCGGATCATCCCTTCCCGCCTCGCGGACTACGCCCTGAGACATGATGAGGAATCCTTTGTTGCAATGAACGGACTGGAATGCGTGGAATGCGGCTCCTGCAGCTATGTCTGTCCGGCCAAACGCCAGCTCAAACAGGCGATCGGTTCCATGAGAAAGACAGCCCTTGCGAACAGGAAGAAAAAGTAAGAGAGGTGAGTGGGAATTGAACGAGAAATATAATGTATCATCATCGCCGCATATCCGTGACCGGATCAAGAGCAGCAACATCATGCTCATGGTCGTGATCGGTCTCCTTCCTGCGACAATATTCGGCATCTGGAACTTCCGTCATGAGAACGCCTGGATCCTTGTCGTTGTAACAACGGCTGCGGCTGTCCTTGCAGAGTTTATCTGGGAAAAATTAATGCATAAGCCGATCACGGTCAACGATTTCAGTGCGGTCGTGACCGGACTGCTTCTGGCGCTGAACCTTCCGCCCACACTTCCGTGGTGGATGGGCGTTGTGGGCGCCGTATTCGCGATCATTGTCGTGAAACAGCTTTTCGGCGGCCTGGGGCAGAACTTTATGAATCCGGCCCTTGCAGCGCGCTGTTTCCTTCTGATCTGTTTTACCGGCCGTATGACTTATTTCGTCTATGACGGCGTGACCGGTCCGACGCCTCTGGCCAACCTGAAAGCAGGAGAGGCTGTCAATACGATGGACATGCTCTTCGGATTTACACGGGGTACCATCGGCGAGACATCCGTTATCGCCATCATGGTCGGCGCCATGTTCCTGATCCTGATGGGCGTCATCGACCTGCGGATCCCGGGATCTTATATCGTATCATTTGTCGTATTTATTGTGCTGTTCGGAGGGCACGGACTTGATGCGCAGTACATTACCGCGCATCTGTGCGGAGGCGGACTGATGCTGGGCGCATGGTTCATGGCGACGGACTATGTGACCTCCCCGATCACCAGCAGCGGTAAGATCATTTACGGCATATGCATGGGACTCCTGACCGGACTGTTCCGTCTCTTCGGCGGATCCGCCGAGGGCGTATCCTATGCCATCATTATCAGTAACCTTCTGGTCCCGCTGATCGAGAAAGTTACTCTTCCAAAACCCTTCGGTAAAGGAGGAGAGAAGTAATGAATAATATTGTAAAAAACACGCTGATCCTGACTGCGATCACCGTTGTATCCGGACTGCTCCTCGGTGTTGTATACGGCATTACGAAGGAGCCGATCGCCCAGGCTCAGGAAAATACAAAGCAGGAAGCCTACCGGACAGTTCTTTCCGATGCTTCCGAATTCGAAACCGTTGAATTTGACGCAGATGCAGCTGCATCCCTTCTGTCCGAAAACGGATATACATCCGACGTGATCACGGAGATCGCAGAGGGGACGGATGCAGGCGGTGAGAATGTGGGTTATGTCATCAGTGTCCAGTCATCCGAAGCCTATGACGGCTCCCTGTCCCTTTCGGTCGGCATTGCTTCCGACGGAACCGTAAAAGGGATCGAGATGCTTGAGATCAGCGAGACGGCAGGTCTCGGCATGAAAGCGGATGAAGCTGAATTTAAAGACCAGTTCAAAGACAAGAGTGTACAGAAGTTTACATATACCAAGACCGGCGAGGACGGGGACGACAAGATCGACGCCATCAGCGGCGCGACCATCACTACCAATGCGGTCACCAACGCAGTGGACTCTGCGCTTGTCTATTTCCAGAATGAGTTAGGAGGCGGAGTCAATGAATAAATGTACAGAACGTATTTTTAACGGACTTGTCAAAGAAAACCCGACTTTCGTCCTTATGCTCGGAATGTGTCCGACGCTGGCGGTAACGACGTCCGCCATCAACGGCATCGGAATGGGGCTTTCCACGACAGCCGTGCTTGTCATGTCAAACATGCTCATCTCCATGCTCCGGAAGATCATCCCGGATTCGGTGAGAATGCCTGCATTTATCGTTGTCGTTGCTTCCTTCGTCACGATCGTGGACTTCCTTCTGGAAGGTTTCGTCCCGAGCCTGTATGCATCGCTCGGCCTCTACATCCCGCTGATCGTGGTAAACTGCATCATTCTTGGCCGCGCGGAGAGTTATGCGTCCAAGAATCCGGTGCTTCCATCCATTTTCGACGGCATCGGCATGGGCCTTGGATTCACCGTCGGACTGACCTGCATCGGCATCGTCCGTGAGCTGATCGGCGCCGGTTCTGTATTCGGTCATCAGATCATGCCGGATTCCTATGAACCGTTTACGATCTTTATCCTTGCACCGGGCGCCTTCTTTGTGCTTGCATGCCTTGTAGCGCTTCAGGGCAAGATCAGAAGAAGCCTGGAAAAGAAAGGGAAAAAGGTGGCGAAACCGGCCGGCTGCGGAGAAGGATGCGCTGCCTGTGCAAGCAGAGGTGTTTGCGGCGGCCATCTGATCGAACCTGAAAAAGTGTCTGTGAATAAAACTGAAGCAGCGGAAGATCAGGCTGATAAAAATAATCAGGAAAAGGAGGAGTCATAAATGCAGGGATTACAGGAATTAATCTTAATAGCAGTAGGGACTGCATTCGTTAATAACGTTGTACTCAGCCAGTTCCTGGGAATCTGTCCGTTCCTCGGTGTATCAAAGAATACAAAGACAGCTGCCGGAATGGGAGGAGCTGTTGTATTTGTTATTACGATCGCTTCTTTCGTGACCGGGCTGATCTATAAATTCATCCTCGGTAATCCGAACATTATGGGCGGAGAGCTTGATTACTTAAATACGATCGTATTCATCCTTGTCATCGCGGCACTGGTCCAGTTTGTTGAAATGTTCCTGAAGAAATCCATGCCGTCGCTTTACAATGCGCTCGGTGTCTATCTTCCACTGATCACAACGAACTGTGCGGTGCTCGGCGTTGCCCTCACAAATGTAGAGAGCGGATACGGACTGCTGACAGGTGTGGTGAACGGATTTGCAACTGCTTTCGGATTTCTCGTGGCGATCGTGCTGATGGCCGGCATCCGCGAGAAGATCGAACATAATGATATTACAGAGTCATTTCAGGGAACACCGATCGTACTGGTCACAGCAGGTCTGATGGCGATCGCGTTCTTCGGATTCTCGGGTCTGATATAGGAGGGAAGATGATATGAGTTTAACTGGAATAATCCTGGCAGTCGTTATTGTCGGCGGCACAGGTCTTTTCATCGGCGTCTTCCTCGGTCTTGCCGGCAAGAAGTTTGCTGTCGAGACAGATGAGAGGGAAGATGCGATCCTGGAAGTCCTTCCGGGGAACAACTGCGGCGGCTGTGGTTATGCCGGATGCTCCGGCCTTGCTGCAGCGATCGTTGCCGGAGAAGCGGAAGTAGGCGGATGTCCCGTAGGCGGCGCGCCTGTAGCTGAGAAGATCGCAGCGATCATGGGCGTAGAAGCCGGTTCGCAGGAACGTCAGGTCGCATTCGTAAAATGTGCCGGCACCTGTGAAAAAGCAAAGACCGAATACAACTATTACGGTGTGAAAGACTGCCTTATGGCAAGCCAGATGCAGGATGGCGGCGCAAAAGGCTGTTCGTTCGGCTGTCTGGGATACGGCTCCTGCGTGGCAGCCTGTCCGTTCGATGCGATCCATATCGTGGACGGAATCGCTGTGGTGGACAAAGAAGCCTGCAAAGCCTGCGGCAAATGTGTGGCTGCCTGTCCGAAGAAACTGATCGAACTGATCCCGTATAAACAGCAGACATTCGTACAGTGTAATTCCAACGAAAAAGGAAAAGCACTGATGGACGTGTGTCAGGTCGGCTGTATCGGATGCCGGCTCTGCGAGCGCAGCTGCGAGGCTGGCGCGATCACCGTCAACAATTTCCTGGCGCATATCGATGCGGAGAAATGTACAAACTGCGGCGTGTGTGCAGAGAAATGCCCAAGAAAGATCATTAAGATGTGAATTCCTGTTTATCGAACTGACTGGTAAAGCACAGCACTGAATACTGCAAAAGAATTTTATCAGAATGCGGATTCACGGAATAAGGGATAAAGCCTTCCCGTTTCCGGTTCCGCAACTTAAGAAAAACTACAAAAACGGAACGCTGACAAAAAACAGGAGCAGAGATGAAGAACTCGCATTCGCTCAAACAACTTCATCTCTGCTCCTAAAGTCAGCGCTCCGTTTTTTACTTTTTCTACAGCCGCTCCACAGTCACTGGTCCGGTTTTATCCCTTATTCCGTGAAAGTCGCATCCGATTGAAAATTCTTCTGAGATTTTGTATTTGAGTCCGTCGATTCAGTTCCATAAACAGCAAACAAGTCCGGAATTGTGTCGGAAGGGACTCAGAATCTGAGCCGCAGAGAGGCTTTGCTTGCTTGTCTGCAGATTATAATCAATCAAGCAAGACAAAGTCTCATTCTGACCGTAACCGGTTATAAAAATACACATTCCTTATTCAATACCTTTCTTTTAATGTAAAATCTCCTGTTTTCCGGACGGCCTGATTCATTGATGGAAACCACTAAAAAGGATTTACGGTTTAAAAATAGCATTTACGTATTTAGTCCGTTTATTAATATCTGTACGGTTAATATAAAGAAATCATCTATTCCGTCGGTATGATTTAGCTAGTGAATACGGACCCATTTTACGATTCCTGTATTTCGTCCGTATTTTGATGAGTTGATATACGGCCTAAATATCCATTTTAGATAAATGAACCGTAAAAATTTGTCTGGCGTACGGATCAAATCCGCATTTTGCGAATCTGGTCCGTATTACTAATACATTTCATACGGACTAGATTCAAATTTTTAAAAATATAACGGTGTTTAGATAAACGTTAGCACATCTGTTGATAACTTGCTTGATTGCCGTTTATGGAACTGAGCCGGCATACTCAAGTATAGAATCACAGAAGAATTTCCGATCGGATGCGACTTTCACGGAATAAGGGATAAAGCCGGATCAGTGACTGTGGAGCGGTCTTAGGAAGAGTAAAAACCAGAGACGGGAAGGTTTTATCCCTTATTCCGTGAATCCA
>DWVL01000061.1 GCA_019120275.1 Candidatus Mediterraneibacter excrementavium
GGAGATACTGATCACAGGATATTTTCCCATATAGGAGAGATATTTGTCTCCCGCATCCATGATCTTCAGCCCCTGAAACAGACTGCTGTTATCTTTTTCCCCTTTTTCAAAAAAATATCGGAGAATGCTCATATTCAGTGTTTTTCCGAATCTTCTGGGCCTGGTAAAGAGAGTGACCTTCCCCTTCATATCCAGCAGTTCTTTTATAAACAGAGTTTTATCTACAAAATAATAGCCATGCTCCCGCAGATCCTCAAAATTCTCCACTCCGATCGGCAGAGGTATCCATTCCATACAAAACGCCTCCCTTCCAGATGTAGTTACATTTTACTACGTCCGAAAAGGAGGCGCAAGGTTCAGTATATTACGGATTTCAGGATGCCTCTGTCAACAAAAGGCAGCAGTTCACCTGTCCGGCAGGCTCTCCCTCACGCACAGCGCCCCATACCCCAACTGGGCGTTCGGCCATTCGCTGTCCCCCGGCAGTTCCCACGCCCCGCGCCTTAAGTATGCCTTCACTTTCTCCCCGTACAGATAGGGATCATTGCCGCGCACAATCCCCCATTCCATCAGGAGCGCCGCCCCGCCGGTAACAAAAGGGACCGCAAATGACGTTCCTGTAAAGGCACGGTAGCCTCCGCCCGGAACGGGAGCGTTTACATCCACACCAGGCGCCGCCACATCCGGTTTTGGCACGCCGGCGCTCTCATAGACGGCAGACGGCCCCCGCCCGGAAAAGTCTGCATAGGAAAAAGTCCGTCCGTCGTAAGCCGCCACGGTTACTGCCCGGGCAGCCGCGGACGGGACCGTCAGGGTGGACATGCTGTCTGGCGTAAGGAATGCGGTTCCTACGTTCAGCGCAGCCTGCACCGGCAGCCACATCTGATAAGTCCCCGCCACGATCCGCCGGGGCGTGAGCACGATCTGCCAGACGCCGCTGTCCACATAATCCCGCATCGGGAGAAACGCGACAAAGATCTCCTGCCGCACGCTGTACGGCTTCGGCTCCCCATAGTAAACCAGCAGTTCGGTCGAACCGGTCAGATACCGCTGGGCGCCGGTCTTCTCCCGGAACGGGCCGGCCGGTTCCCCCGCCGGACTTATAATGGAAATGTCGATCTCATCGGTGTAGGATTTCCAGATCTGCAGGCCGAAAGGCTGCTCCCGCTCCTGCACCGCCAGTTCCTGAACCGTCTCCTCTTCATCGCTTACGATCCCCGCCGCATGTCCTGCTGCCGTTCCCTCGTTGCCGGTCCCGATGCAGATCACATTTTTCCAGATAGCGGACACATCGTTCAGGTACTGCTCCACCAACGAAGAGCCGTCATGAGGCCCGTACGTATTGCCGAAACTGACATTGACCGCCACCGGCATGCGCATCTCCTGCGCCTTCCGGATCAGGTAGTCCACGCCAGTCATAAGCTCCGTCGTCCTGGGGAAGCCACCCGGCTGCGGGCTTTTCATCTTCACAATGACCAGTTCCGACTCCGGCGCCGCGCCCCGGTATCTGCGTCCTTCGCTTCCCCGGCCGTTTCCCGCGGCGATCCCGGCCACGGCAGTCCCATGTCCGCTGCTGTCCACGCTCAGAGGCGGCCGTACCGCAGGCTGTACCGTCCCTTCTGCATTCAGAAATTCATTGATCTCTTCGGATGTGTACTCCCGGTCCGTCTGATCCCACAGCGCCGCGATCCGCGTCGTCCCGTCTTCGTTCCGGAAATCCGGATTGGTCAGATCGATCCCGCTGTCCACGATGCCGACCAGCACGCCTCTGCCGGTCAGACCATAAGGAGCCTCCTGCACCGCATCGATGCAGGACACCTGCCGCCCCACGTCCGTCTGGAAATACAGACTCTTTGGCTTCTCGACAAACTCCACTTCCGGAAGCGATGCCAGCGCTCCGATCCGGTCTTCCCGGATACGTACCACTGCGTAGTTGTTCAAAAGCTCCGTTACGGATTCGCTGATCTCCCGCGCCGCATCCAGGCTGCCTGAATACTTGATGATCAGATCCCACGCCCGTTCACCGGCATCATATCCCACGTCCAGCTCCGCCGAGCGGACGCGTTCCTCCGGGGTTGCTTCCAAAGCAAGATTTAAGATGTTTTCAATCTTCTGGCTCATACCAGACCTTTCATGCTGATCTATTTTTCATCTGATATATTCTATGCAAACAGTTTCGTATCGTCCGTTTCATATCTGCACCAGCTAAAGTCCATACAAAAAAGAGCACCCGTCTCAAAACAGATGCTCTCTCATATAAACTGTTTTCCCTAAAAATATACACGCTCCTGATCCGGATGCTCACCCGACCATCCGGACTGGGGCATTGTCGCCAACCGCCAGATATCCTCCTGCTCCATCTCAAATGAAAACAGATCCATATTCTGCTTCATACGTTCCGGCGAGGAAGATTTCGGAAGCGGGACGATTCCCCGCTGCACCGCGAATTTCAGGCAGATCTGCGCCGGGGAAACCCGGTATTTTGCAGCAAGTTCACATACCAGCGGATCCTTAAGGACCCGGCTGCGCCCGATCGGACTCCACGCCTGCACGAGGATCCCGTTCTCTTTACAGTACTGTACAGCAGCCTCCTGGCTGTAGCCGGGATGGTATTCGATCTGGTCAACCGCAGGTCTTACCGTGCATCCGGCCAGAATATTTTCTATATGGTGCGGCAGGAAGTTGCTTAGTCCGATCGCGCGGATTTTCCCTTCGGCATATAATTCTTCCAGCGCTCTCCATGTCTCCCTGTCCAGTTCCTTCCAGTTCTCATATCCGGGTTCAGGCAGCGGCCAGTGGATCAGATAGAGATCCAGATAATCCGTCTCCAGATTCTCCAGGGTACGCCGGAATGCGTCTCTGGCATTCTCATACCCCATTTCAGTCTTCCAGAGTTTGCTGGCAATGAAAAAGTCTTTTCTGGGAAGCCCGCTCTGCCGTATTGCTTCTGCAAGATATGTTTCCGTCCCGTAAAAGGACGCTGTATCAAAATACCGGTATCCGGATCCGATCGCTGCTTTTATAACATCCGCACTTTTTCCGTCTGCCGCTTTGTAAGTGCCAAAACCAACAGCCGGTATCTGTACTCCATTATTTAATGTATATGTTTTATTCATCTTTAATCCTCTCACTTTCGTCAGACAAGCCTTCTTCATTCTATAAATCTTTCCTCATAATGTAATCGGTCTGCTCGTCATTTCCCACAGTAAATGTATGGGAGCCTGTTCTGTAAAAGCCTTTCCCTTCATAGAACCGGATCGCTCTCTCATTTTTCTCCCAGACGCCAAGCCAGATATACTCCTTCTTCCGCTCTTCCGCCAGCCGCACCGCCTCTTCCATCAGACGGCTGCCAAGCCCTGTGCCCTGAAATTCTTTCGCCACATAGATCCGCTCGATCTCCAGAGAATGGGGATCGCCGGTCTCGGTCTGCGCCGCCGCTTCATTGAGTTTGAGGCATCCCGCCGGTCTGTCGTTCTGATAGAGGAGATAGAACGCCGAGTCCTGATCCCTCAGTTCTTCGAGCATCCTGTCTCTGGCAAACGCCTGGGTCAGGTATAGCTCCATGTTCTCCGGAGTATTCATACGGGCGAATGTGTCAGAAAACGTTTTAGCCAGAAGGCTGCGCAGTATATCCGCGTCTGCCTCCGTGCACTTTTTAAGAAAAATGTCATCCATTTCCATTAACCCCTTTCTCACTGTCTGCAGCGGTATCACAGTTTACTGTGGCACTGTTCTGACACAGTGTCAATATAATTTCACAGATTCTCTATCGCATACAGCGGCAGATTCACCATCCAGTCCTCCTCGCGGTAATCCGTCATGGACGTTCTTACCGCATAAGGAGGCTGATATTTTCTGCAGTATGCCTGGAGGCTTTTCGCTTTTACATTTTCTTCTGCCTTTACCTCTACCGGTGCCACACTTCCTTCTTTCTGCACGAGGAAATCAATTTCTGTGTGGGAATTCGCGGAAAAATAGTAAGGCGTATACTCTGTCTCCGCTATGATCTGCTGATAAACATACTGCTCTGTAAGCGCACCTTTAAATTCTGTAAATAACTGACTGCCTTCCAAAATTGTCCTTGCATCCAGATCGCTCATTGCCCCCAAGAGTCCCACATCCAATAGATAGATCTTAAACGCACTGAAATCAACGTATGCTTTCAGCGGAACCGCCGGCTTTTCCACCCGGTATACTTTACCGATCAGCCCGCAGTCCAGAAGCCACTCGATGGCAAGTTCAAAATCTTTCGCCCTGGCCCCCTGCTTCAAATGGCCAAAGAAAAATTTTTTGTTTTCCTTTGCCAGCTGAAGCGGAACAGAATTCCATACCATGCGAAGTCTTGCAAGTTCTGTATCCGGCGTATGCTTGCTGAAATCCTGCTCATAGAGTTCCAGAATCTGCTTCTGTATTTCCCTGACAGATGTTACATCACCATTTTCTGCATAATCATTGACCGCCTCCGGCATTCCGCCGATATAATAATAAAGCTTCAGCCAGTGGATATACCGGTCCGCGAATGTATGTATGATCGCATACTCTTTTTTTCCCAGAAGATCTGCGAGACCTTCTTCCCCCATTGCAAGCAGAAATTCATGATATGACATCGGATGGATCTCCAAAGTTTCTACCTTTCCTACCGGAAATGATACACCTTCATGGATCGCAACACCGAGAAGAGAGCCTGCCGCGATCACTGCATATTCCGGAGCATTTTCACAGAAATACTTCAATGAGGAGATTGCTTTTGGCGCCTCCTGTACTTCGTCAAAAATAATCAGCGTCTCCTCCGGTTGGATCTTTACTCCTGTTTCAATATTGATCATCCGTAAAATCCTGGAAATATCATAATCATCTTCAAAAATCTGACGCATGCGGACGTCGCTGTCAAAGTTAATATAAGCTACGTTTTTAAAGCAGTCCACTCCGAATTTTTTCATAAGCCAGGTTTTCCCGACCTGCCTCGCACCTTTCAAGATCAATGGCTTGCGGTTCCGTTTCATCTTCCATTCCTTCAGCTTCTCCATAGCTGTACGCTGCATATGATCACTCCTTTTATCTCTTTATTATAGTATTGCATTTTTCTGAAGGAATATCAATGATATGTATACATTTTTCTGAAGGAATCCGATCTTTATTTCTGCATTTTTCTGAACATAAAAATGGCGCAGGAAAATCCCTGCGCCATACAGTTATACTGATCCGTTTATTTCCGGTATGCGAACTTCGGCAGCCCGTTCTCCGTCGGGACCTTCACTTCTCCCTGGATGAGCGGCCTTGCATACTCGATAAATCCTTCCCCGATATCTGAACCGTTCCCTGTGATCCACTCGGCAGGGACGGTTTTCTCCTGATTGCAGATCTGATCCACGTCTTCCATCGTATAATCGATCCGGTAATCCTCACCTGGCAGACGGGAGAATCCGATCATCTTCCCGGTCGCCCCCTCGATGGCGCATTTCACCCCGTATGCGCCGGAAGCGATGGCCTCTTTCTGATCTGTACCGGAGAGCATCGCGGATGAACACCGCTGGCATACGTTAAGTTCTACAGACCGGACTTTGACGCCCAGTCTTTCCTTCACCAGATTTTCCAGATATTTTCCGGATCCGGTAAGCATCTTGTGACCGAATGTATCCACACCTACACTGCTTTCCAGTTCACAGATAAACGTTCCTTTTCCGTCATTGATGCCTTCGGAAATGCAGACGACCAGATTCGGCATTTTTTCCAGCGCCGCCCCCACGTCTGCGATGAATTTTTCCGGATCGAACGCGACTTCCGGCAGATAGATCAAAACCGGATTGTCATTCTCAAATTTTCGCGCCAGTACGCTGGCCGCGGTCAGCCAGCCCGCATGCCGCCCCATGATCTCTACGATCGTTACGGATTTTTTATTATCATAGACCGATGCGTCAACCGCGATCTCGCGCACCGTAGACGCCACGTACTTCGCCGCGCTTCCAAACCCCGGCGTATGGTCTGTACATACCAGGTCATTGTCGATCGTCTTCGGGATCCCCATGAAATGAATGTCGCTGCCCGTCCTCTTCGCATAGCGCGACAGCTTGCTCACAGTGTCCATGGAATCATTGCCGCCGATATAGAAGAAGTATCCGATCCCATACTGCGCAAACTTATCAAACAGCTTCGGATATACTTCATCATTCAGGTCTTCCGGCAGTTTATACCGGCATGACCCCAGATAAGATCCCGGTGTTGTCCTGATCAGTTCCAGTTCCCCGGACCGCTCCAGCGGCTCCATATCCATCACCTGATCATTCAGGAATCCTTCAATCCCGTTGATCATCCCATAAACCGTACCACAGGCGTCCTCTCTGTTCAGCGCTTCGTATACCACTCCATACAGACTTGCATTTATCACTGCTGTCGGACCGCCAGACTGCCCGACGATTACATTTCTTTTCATAAGATATCCCTCCGTTCATATTCCCGTTTTTCATTTGCGGAACTACTCTTTTACTATATCGGAAAAAATTGAATTTTACAATACAGCCGCAACAATGATATAATAGAAAAAATCACAGTGGATTCAAGCAGAGCAGACTCTGCAGGGAGGATAAAATGAAATACATCTCTTTTGCTATTCCGTGTTACAATTCAGAAGCTTATATGGAAAAAGCGATCAACTCGATTCTCGCCGGCGGCGAAGATGTCGAGATCATCGTTGTCAATGACGGATCCAAAGACGGCACTCAGGCAATCGCCGAGCGTTATCAGGAAAAATATCCGACCATTGTCAAAGCCGTCAGCAAAGAAAACGGCGGGCATGGCGATGCTGTTAACTGTGGTCTGCGTCACGCGACCGGAAAATATTTTAAAGTCGTAGACAGCGATGACTGGGTAGATCAGGATTCCCTCCTTAAGATTCTCGAAGCAGTCAGAGGATTTGTGGAAAACGACTCCGAAGTAGATATGATCGTCGCCAACTACGTATATGAAAAAGTCGGGATGGAGCACAAAAAAGTCATCCGGTATGACAATGTTCTTCCGGAGAACCAGATTTTCCGATGGGATGACATCGGACATTTCCGCCTTGATCAGTACATCCTGATGCATTCTGTTATCTACCGCACGGAAATGCTCCAGCTCTGTCAGCTCGAACTGCCGAAGCACACATTTTATGTAGACAATATCTACGTGTATTACCCGCTTCCGCATGTACGCACGCTTTACTACATGAACGTTGATTTCTACCGCTACTTCATCGGGCGCGAGGATCAATCCGTAAACGAAAAGGTCATGATCAGCCGGATCGATCAGCAGCTGTTCGTAACAAAGACCATGATCGCAATGTATGAACTCCGCATGATCACAAGTAAAAAACTGCGCAGGTACATGGTCAATTATCTGGCGATCATGATGACGGTATCGTCTATCCTGTGCATCCGGTCTAAAAAAGCGGAAAATCTGATCAAGAAAAAAGAGCTCTGGGAATATCTGAAACGAAAAGATTACAAGACATATGTGAAGATCCGCTATGGGATCCTTGGGCAGACAATGAATCTGCCGGGAAGATCCGGACGGAAAGTATCATCGCTGGCATACAGCGTAGCAAGAAGACTGATTGGATTCAACTAGGAAGCGTTTTTGTGCACTCCGGCGGGATGGAGTTCCCTGCCAGCGGGCAGGGTTTCGCGCCGGGCCGGAGTGGTTTCGCGCCGAGGGGCAAAGACTTTAAATCGGCAAACAGTCAAATTATTTATTCAGCGTTTTCCAACCGTATGATTTACGCAACATTCACCGTCGTCTTTCATGCTTTTAAGTTTCTGACTGTACATTTTAAGCAGATGGCACCGTCTGTTTTCACATTTATCAATTCCCGACCGTTGGCCCTCTCATAAACATACCGTTAGATCCACTATTTTCCACTTTTCGTCCGTATCAATCCACTTTAAAGCATATCATAAGATATGAATATTGAAGTTCATATCAGATATTTTTCAACAAGCCTTTTTACATGTCTCATATCCAGAACGTTTTTCTCTGTTTCAAACGTAAGGATGAGTCTTTCGCCCGGGTAAATATCGTTTTCTTCATATGCCTGAATTTTCTTTACAGCATTATGAGCATATACCGGATCATCCATCCTGCCGTCATGCTCCCAATATATTTCCTGTCCGGACGCCTTTGACAGGAACGTAAAATCCGGATGAACAATCCCTAATCCATTCAGATACAGAGGCTTCTCATAATGATACGGGATTCCACTCCGATAAAAGTAATCCGCCATGATCTTTTCTGATTTAGACCGGACGCGCTCGCCTTTTTCTGTCAGTATAACCGGTGTTCCTTCAAGAAAATCCTTTTTCCTGTACTCTTCGGAAACCCACTTTTCCAGTTTTTGATCCCATGTCGGCTCAACCGGAACGATCAATGCTTTTCTTGCCTCATGTTCCTTTAAAAATATCTTCTCAATTTCATCATCCTCATAATCCTTTGTTATTTTCCGGATCTGAGCAAGCCTTTTCGCAGCCAGTTTTGAGATCTTTTCATCGTAAGACTTCTGAGCAAGCCTGCGGATCAATCGAGTCTCTGCTTTCGGGATATATGCACCCCGTTTTTTATCACCCGGCATACTGAGATAATACTGAAATGTTTTCCCGCATCTTGATAACCTCAAATTTCCCAAAGGCGCATCGTGAAGCCTTTCTGTTGTTTCTACTAGAAACTTTTCCATTCTTTCTTCTTCATTCAATAACATCATCCTAAGTTTTTCCATACACTTCTCCTTCCTACTCTTATTTTTACATATACATGGATTTACGGCTTGAATATGCCTTTTTGAATTTGCGACCGTACATTTCATCAATTAACACAGTCGACTTTTTTGATTTTGAATTCCCGACCGTACAATTTTACTGATTAACACAGTCGGGTTACATGATTTTGAATTCTCGACCGTTTGTTCTTACAAGTCAACACAGTCGATATTCATAATTCTGATTTTGCGACCGTACATCCTTGCTTAAACGTACAGTCGCAAACAAAGATTTGTTATACCGGGCCGTACAGTCCGGCATCCGTGCGCGAAAAGCCGGTTCTATCCCGCCAGAATCCGGCTCTTGCGCTCCAAAATCCGTTCTACGCGCGTAACGGATCCTATTCTGTCCAGGAATTTAATCCAGTGTTGAACTTCTGCAGATTTCTCCTTCCCCAGGTTCAACGCTCCCCGACACCCCTGCCGTGCTCTGATCCCGGAACTGGATCTCACCGGTCTCTGCGTTCATCCCGTCTACAATAGCCAGCGACTCAAGCTGAAATCCCAGATTGCGGATGATCCTCCCGCCGGACTGGAATCCCTTCTCTATTGCAATTCCAATCCCTTCCACCGTTGCTCCTGCAGACTGGACGATCTGGATGAGTCCCTGCAGCGCGCAGCCGTTTGCCAGGAAATCATCGATGATCAGCACATGGTCTTCCGGTGTCAGGAACTTCTTTGCCACGATCACATGGTTAATGCACTTATGTGTAAAAGACTCCACTTCCGCCACATACATCTCGCCGTCCAGATTGATGCTCTGGGATTTTTTTGCAAACACAACAGGAACATCAAAATGCTGTGCTGCGACACAGGCGATCCCGATGCCTGATGCCTCGATCGTCAGGATCTTGTTGATCGGCTTATTGCCGAACCGTCGTTTAAACTCCGCCCCCATCTGATCCAGAAGCTTAATATCCATCTGATGATTCAGAAAACTGTCCACTTTCAGGACATTCCCCTCTTTGACAATTCCATCTTTAACAATACGTTCTTCCAGAAAATTCATCTTCTGCCCTCCGATTTTATCATGCCGCCTGCCATCTGACACATGCGCAGCATCTGTTACTGATTTTCTCCGTTACTCTCAACACTCTCAAATATCCGGAATACCCTCCACAGGATATAGGAATTGATCCACGCCAGAAGCGAACCGCCGATCAGGAACCAGAGCGGGATCGCGAACATCAGCGTTACTCCGTTCCACAGAGACGCAAAGACTGCAATAACAGTGACCGCAACCATAAGCAGCGTATATGGGAATCTCCCGACTGTCAGCAGCATCGCATTGCGGAATGTCGCGCGGATCGTATTCTCGTAGCGGGCTGTCAGAGGAAATACATAGATCGTAACGGAAAGAAGGAAAAAGCCGAACAGGAAGAATACTGCGCGCATGACCAGGCCTGCCGTCCCCGCCACCATACCTGCAACCCGGTAGTCAATAAAACAGAGAATGCTCAACAGAAACAGAATGATCCACATGATGGTGCTCTGCCTGAAATTTTCTTTAAATGCCCTGAAAAATCCTCGGAATATATAGCCTTCTTCATTTTTCACCATTTTCAGCATAATCGTATAAAGCGCTGTGGTTGAGGCTCCAATTGTAATGATCGGTATGCAGCAGATCAGCCAAAGTATATTCAGGCAGACCATATCGCAGATCTTATTGAGTGCCCGCACGATAACGTTGTCGGTAATGTTGAATCGCATAATTATCTCCTGACTTTCTCTCGTAAATTTACATTTCTTACAGTATAACACACGGATATTGATGATACAACGCGAAGATGAACAGATCTGAAAAAGAAAAAAGGGCATGAAAAAAAGCGGGTGATGAGAATCGAACTCACGTATCCAGCTTGGAAGGCTGGTGTTCTACCATTGAACTACACCCGCATCATCTCTGACACAATCGGTATCTTATCATATATTCCGCATAAATGCAAGCATTTTTTTCTTTTATCTGATGAGGCCGGACATCTGTGACGCCCGGCCCCATACATATGAAATGATCACTGGATCACATCTTTATAAAGAGCATGTTTTTTTAGTGCTTCGCTCAATTTCGCCATCTCACTGAGATCACCGATGAGTATCACGCCTGACAGCCTGTTGTTGAGGAAGAAATATTTCCGGTACTGTTCTTTGCCCATATCGCGGAATTCCACGGTTTTGTAGAGAAGATTCGGATTCTTTCCGTTGTCTCCTGCCGCAAAGAGCGCAGTATTCATGCCATGGAATGTAAGAGCAGCCTCCACCGGCTCATATTCCAGCTTCTCGCCGGCCGCATTTGCCCCGGCGATCCGCCCCTGCTCGGATGCTTCCGGCCAGATCGCATAATTCATGCCTTCATATTCCGCACAGTCCCCGCACACGTAAACATCCGGAAGATTTGTAGCCATGTGGCGGTCTGCCTTCACTGCGCGTCCGATCTCAAGTCCCATGCTCTGAGCGAGATCTGTCTTTGCACGGACGCCTGCGGATACGATCACAAAATCTGCCGGGATGATTTCCCCGCCGCCGATGCGGACGCCGCTTACATGTTCATCGCCCTCGATTGCCGCCACCGTCACTCCGGTACGGATCGATACATCATGTTTTGCCGCAATCTCTTTAAGGATTTCTGCAGAGCCGCTGTCCAGCTGCCGGCTCATCAGCACCGGAGCAACTTCCAGAACCGTAACATTCAGTCCGGCTTTCTTCAGTTCCCATGCCGCCTCGAGTCCGAGGACGCCGCCGCCGATCACAACCGCGTTTTCCGCATTTTCCATCAGCTTTTCCACTTTCTCCACATCACTGAGCCGGCGGATGGCCACCACTTCCGGAAGTCCGTGTCCTTCCATCGGCGGAATGAAGCATTCGCTTCCCAGTGCGTAGATCAGACGGGTATATTTGATCTTCTCACCGCTGTCCAGGATCACTTCTTTTTCTTCCTGATCCACAGATGCCACCTGTTTGCCAAGCATCTGATATATCCGGTTTTCTTCATACCAGGCCGGTCCTTCGATAGCGATCTGCTCCGCGCTTAATCCTGCAACGATAGACTTAGTCAGCATCGGACGGTTATATGCCGGGTACGGTTCATTGGAGATCATGACGATCGATCCTGTCTTATCCCGCTCACGGATCGCTTTTGCCGCATTAAAGCCTGCTGCCCCATTTCCGAGGATCACGTAATATTCCTGTGTATTATTGATATATCCGGTCTCCTCCATTTCTACCGGAACAAAATTCTCTTTTCCCACACCGCAGACCGGACAGATTTCCAGTGAGGAGTCGAAAATTTCACCGCAGACGAGACATTTCACCAGGCTTCTCGTCCCCTTCTTCGCCGGTTTCACGGGTTCTCTGTCCTGAACCAGGCATCCAAACTGATACCCGTACTCATAAGCGCTCACAAGATCCGACTCCGATGGTTTGAAGCGCACACGGAATCCTTCGACTGTTTTCATTTTCAGCTGTTTCAGACGTGCTGTGATATTGGGCACACCCTCACCGCTCCAGCCATAACTCCCGAACGCACCGGCATATTTGCCGCCGTGCGTCGCCGGGAACATACCCAGCGTCAGATCCCAGATGGGTTTCAGCGCCTCGCCTACGATCGTCGGCGTACCGAGCAGGATGCCGTCCGCAAAGAGAAGTTCTTCACTGACTTTTTCAGGATCTGCACTGACCATATCATAGGAACGTACATCTACATCCCCGCTGTCCTGCACACCCTCTGCGATCTTTTCCGCCAGGGATTTTGTATAACCATAAGCGCTCACATAGGGGATGATCACCGTTTTCCGCGGATTCGGATTTACCACAGTTGACCATTCCCTGTACTGCTTCATCACGGATCTGATCCGGTCGCCGACCAGGACCGGCCCGTGTCCGGTGCACACCATGGAAATGTCCATCGGTTCCACACGATCCAGAGCTTTGAGCATAAATGGCTTAAATGGCCCGATAATACAGTCATAATAATATTTTAACGCCTTCTGATAGTCCTCTTCATTTTTGATCTCTGTGGAAACCACTTCCGGCAGACAGTAATGCGAACCGAAAGAATCACAGGTCACCAGGATCTGCTCTTCCTCAATGAACGTATACATAGTGTCCGGCCAGTGCAGATTGGGCACAAACATGAACTGCAGCGTCCGGCTGCCGATCTTCATCTTCTCCCCGTCTCTTGCAGGAATGCCGACGAAATCCCGGTTCACGATCTCTTTCAGGAAACCCAGTGCACATCCGGTGGCAATAATCTTCATCTGCGGACTGTAATCCAGCAGACATTCTACGCTTCCCGCGTGGTCCGGCTCTGTATGGCTCACCACAAGGTAATCGATTTTGTGTACGTCGATCACTTCCTGGAGTTTCTCCAGATATTCATCAAAGAACTTCGCTTTCGCCGTTTCAAAGAGCACAGTCTTATCGCCCGTCTTCATCACATAGGAATTATAGGTGGTCCCGAATTCCGTATACATGATAATGTCAAATACTCTCAGCTGATCATCAATAATACCTGTCCAGTAAAAATCATCCCTCAATCTGATACTTTTCATTTCTGCCTCCTTTACTTTAATTCTTTCCGTCGCTTCGTTGTTATACTCCGTTTTTCTTACAGATATCCGCAAGACAGCACTTATCGCAGTACGGCTTCGTCCGCGCCGTGCAGACATCTCTGCCATGATAGACAAGCCTGTGGCAGAAATCACTCCCCTCTTCCGGCGGAATGATCTTCCAAAGCGCCATCTCTACTTTCTTCGGCTCTTTGATCCCGTCCACAAGACCGATGCGGTTGACCAGACGGATGCAATGCGTATCTGTCACTATGGCCGGTTTTCCAAAGACATCCCCCATGATGAGATTCGCACTTTTCCTGCCCACGCCCGGAAGCTTCAGGAGCGCATCGAAATCATCCGGCACCTTTCCGCCGTATTCATCCCGGATCATCTTCATGCATGCGCTGATATCCCTGGCCTTGCTTTTTCCAAGGCCGCAGGGCCGCACGATCGCTTCGATGTCGTCCACTTCCGCGTCGGCCAGCGCATTTACATCCGGATATTTCTTATACAGGTCTTCTACCACTACATTTACACGTGCATCGGTGCACTGGGCGGCCAGCCTCACGCTGACCAGCAGCTTCCACGCCTGGTCATAATCCAGTGTGCACCCCGCATCCGGATATTCTTTCTTCAGGCGCCCGATCACTTCCAGAGCGCGTTGTTTTTTTGTCATCGGTTCTGTTCCCTTCTGTTTTTCTGCAAATATTGTCTGCCTTATCTCATATTTTCAAATGTATCTTTCAGCTCTCTGAACGCATCCTCAAACTTCTTCGATGATGCCGTCGGATTGCGCCGCAGCTGACTTGCAATGTGCTGATAGTTCCGATCCGTACGGGCGCCCATCTTCCGGAGTTCCTCCCCGATCGCTTTCTTCAGATCCGGAAGATCATCCTTCATGAACAGGCCTGCACGTTCAACCAGTTCCTCGAGCTGCAGACGGCGCTGCTCACGCTGCACGCGGATCCTCTCCTGATAAGCCTTCCTGTATGATTTTCTCTTCTGAGCCTGCTCCTCTGTATGCCTTTTATGCTCCTCGAGCAGCTGTTCGGAACGCCTCTTATATTCAGCTACAAGTTCATCGGCACGCTGCCGGTATTCGCCCACCAGTTCATCGGAGCGCTGCCGGTATTCCTCCAGCTTCTCTTCCGAAGCGGCCCGGACTTTCTCCTGGAGTTTCCGGATCTGCTCCCGGCTTTCTTCCAGCTGCACCAGAACACGTTTGAAGTCCATCGCCTCGTTGAAGGACTGGGTCAGATCCACCGATGTAATAACTGTCAGGACCATAGCTGCTATATCCGCAGCTATAAGCGGGATATCCAGCACCGCCCGTTCGATCGGCACATGGACCACTCGCACGAGCAGGACGGAAAATACGCCCCAGCACAGAGAGGAACTGACACAGATATACCCGTTCAGATTAAACTTCTGGTTGCTGTAATCCCAGTACCTCACATGGAACATCCGCTCCATCACTGCGCCTGTGACATATTCCAGGGCTGTGGCGGCGATCAGGCCAAAGAAGAAGATCAGCCACGGATACTCCCTTACTCCGATCGTACTCACCAGGATCACGATGGCGCCCGATCCGTAGATCGGCAGCATCGGTCCGTGCAGGAATCCCCGGTTGACCCAATGCCGCTTCCTCGCTGATACATAGCAGCTCTCCCATATCCATCCGATGAAACTGTAAATAAAGAAGAAGATCAGCCACTGAGACAAATGATATGCATGCATCGCTATTTATTCTCCTCGATCGCCATGATCATATCCACTCTCCGCTGATGCCTTCCGCCTTCAAATTCTGTGGAAAGCCAGGTGTCTACGATCATTTTTGCCAGTTCCGCCCCTACTACCCTGGCTCCGAACGCCAGAATATTGCAGTTATTATGCTGTCTCGCCATCCGTGCGGTATACGGCTCACTGCAGACTGCCGCGCGGATCCCTCGCACCTTATTCGCAGCAAGGGAAATGCCGAGTCCTGTTCCGCAGATCAGGATCCCCTGCTCCACCTCGCCGGATACGACTGCACGCGCTACCTTCTCGCCGTAAACCGGATAATCACAGCTCTCTGTTGAATTCGTACCGTAATCAATAACTTCATGTCCTTTTTCTTTCAGAAATCCGATGATCTCCGCCTTCAGTTCCAGAGCTGAATGATCATTTCCGATCCCTATCTTCATGTATTTCCTCTTTCTGACAGCCCGTCCTGTACAGGCGCTGTCTGTTTATTTTGTATAACCTGCGGAGCCTTTTTTCCGCTCCGCCTTAATCATAACAAATAAAGACGGCATACGCAAGGTATGCCGCCTTTACCTGTTATGCCGTCTGTGCCTTTCCCGCACACACAGCCTCATATTCACGGAGTTTCTGTTTCGCTTCCGGACTCAGCTGCCGGGGAACGCTGATCTGCACTGTCACGTACTGATCGCCACGGACGGACGGATTGTTCACAGATACAATCCCTTTACCTCTGAGCCGTATCTTTGTACCGGACTGGGTGCCTTCCCTGATCTTGCAGACCACATTGCCGTAGAGCGTACCAACGACCGCCTCGCCGCCAAATACAGCCGTCGTGTATGGAATGCTGACGGTCGTGTAGACATCACAGCCTTTCCGTTCATATCCCGGTTTCGGCGCCACAGTAACTTTCAGGAAGAGGTCGCCCGCTTCGCCGCCATTTGCGCCCGGCATGCCTTTCCCTTTCAGCCGGATGGACTTTCCTGTATCGATCCCGGCCGGAATATGCACCTGAAGCGACTGTACCCCGCCGCTCCTGCCGGTCGGATCCTGCAGACGGACCACTTTGTCGCAGCCAAACGCTGCTTCATCAAAACCGACCGTCACATCGGCATGGACATCGCTGCCCTTCTGCGGGAAGCTGCCGCCACGGAAGCCGCTTCCGCCAAAACCGGTGCTGCGCGATGAACGGTCTGCACCACCGGTTCCGCTTCCATGATGAAAGATATCTCCAAAAATATCCCCGAAGATGTCATCCATATTGCCGCCCTCGAAATGATATTCCTGATAACCGCTGCCCGGTCCGCCGGAACTGTAGGTCCGCCAGAATCCGCCGCCCGGCCCGCCGAACCCAGCGTCCGCATTGCCGTATCCTGCGCCGGCTCCTGCCGTCTGATCAAACGCTGCATGCCCGAACTGGTCATACATCTTTCTCTTCTCTTTATCGCCAAGGACATCATATGCCTCTGTTACTTCTTTAAATTTCTGCTCTGCCTCCGCATTCCCCGCATTTGTATCCGGGTGATATTTCTTTGCAAGCTTTCTGTATGCTTTCTTGATCTGAGATTCATCTGCATTTCTGCTGACGCCCAGCACATCGTAATAATCTCTCTTTACTGACATCCTGATCACCCTCCCTGATCTTTAAATCCCACTGTTGTTCCTGTTACATGAGAACATCCGCCCGGGAAAGAATTCCCGCGCGGACAGATATTTTTCATTGTTCTACTTGTAATATAACAACCATTTTCCAGGATGTCAAGAGAAAGCATCACACTTTCATTGTCAGCTGGATCCTTTTTTTCTTCAGATCCACGCTCATAACCTTTACATCAACGATATCGCCTACGCTGACAACTTCAAGCGGATGTTTGATATAGCGGTCAGTAATCTGGGAAATGTGGACCAGTCCGTCCTGATGGACGCCGATATCCACAAAGACGCCAAAGTCAATAACATTCCGCACGGTTCCCTTAAGAACCATGCCCTCTTTCAGGTCTTTCATTTCCAGCACGTCTGTGCGCAGGATCGGTTTCGGCATCTCGTCACGGGGATCCCTCGCCGGCTTCTCCAGTTCCTTAACGATGTCACGCAGTGTGATCTCGCCGATCCCGAGTTCTTCCGCCAGTTTTTTATAGTCGTGGATCGTCAGTGACAGTCCGGCCAGCCGGTGTCCGGTAATGTCATCCAAAGTAAATCCCTGTTTCTTCAGAAGTTTTTCTGCCGCCTCATAGGATTCCGGATGGACGCCGGTAGCATCAAGGGGATTTTTCCCATCCTGGATCCGCGTGAAACCGGCACACTGTTCATAAGCTTTTGGTCCCAGCTTCGGCACTTTCAGGAGTTCCCTTCGATCTGCGAAACGTCCGTGCTCCTCCCGGTATGCCACGATATTCTTCGCAATGGCGCCGCTGATCCCGGCGATATAGGAAAGCAGCGGGGCGGAAGCGGTATTAAGATCCACACCGACCTTATTTACACAGTCCTCCACAACACCGTTCAGGGACTCGCCCAGCTTCTTCTGGTTCATATCATGTTGGTACTGGCCGACGCCGATGGATTTCGGATCGATCTTCACCAGTTCCGCCAGCGGGTCCTGAAGCCTCCGGGCAATGGAAGCGGCGCTGCGCTGTCCCACGTCGAACTTCGGGAACTCCTCGCTGGCCAGCTTGCTCGCTGAATACACAGAAGCACCCGCTTCATTTACGATCACATACTGGACCTTCTCCTCCGGGATTTCTTTAAGCAGTTCCACGATGAACTGTTCAGACTCCCTTGACGCCGTTCCGTTGCCCAGCGAGATCAGGGAAATATGGTATTTCGGAATGATTTTCTTCAACAGATCTTTACTGGCCTGGATCTTCTTCGGCGTCGTCGGCGCGGTCGGATAGATGACCGTCGTCCCGAGCACCTTGCCGGTCGGATCCACCACAGCCAGCTTACAGCCGGTGCGGAAAGCCGGATCCCATCCCAGCACCACCTGCCCTGCAATGGGCGGCTGCATGAGGAGCTGGTGCAGGTTCTTTCCAAACACTTCGATAGCGCCGTCCTCCGCTTTCTCCGTCAGTTCGCTGCGGATCTCACGTTCAATGGCCGGAGCGATCAGCCGGCGGTAGCTGTCCTGCACCGTTTCCTTCAGGACCGGTCCTGTGTACGGATTGTCCTTATGGATCGTCTTCTTCTCCAGATAGCGCAGGATGTCTTCCTCTGGCGCTTCCACCTTCACTGTCAGGAACTTTTCCTTCTCCCCGCGGTTCAGCGCCAGGATCCGGTGCCCCGCCAGCTTTGATACCGGCTCCTCGAACTCATAATACATCTCGTAAACGGATTCTGCCTCCGGATCTTTCGCCGCAGAAGTCATTTTACCTTTTTTCATTGTCGTTTTCCGGATCCATGTCCGGTAGTCCGCATTGTCCGAGATCATTTCCGCGATAATATCCATGGCGCCGGCGATCGCATCCGCTGCATTCTCCACGCCTTTCTCCTCAGAAATATACTGCTCCGCTGTCTGCTCCAGCGGTTCCTTCGCATTCTGCAGCAGGATATATGCGGCCAGCGGCTCCAGTCCTTTCTCTTTGGCAATAGTCGCCCGGGTCCGCCGCTTCGGACGGTACGGGCGATAGAGGTCCTCCACTGTCACCAGCGTTTCCGCTGCCAGGATCTGCGCTTTCAGTTCATCCGTCAGTTTCCCCTGCTCGTTGATGCTGGAGATCACCTGCTCCTTCTTCTCTTCCAGATTCCGCAGATATTTCAGGCGCTCGTCCAGCTTTCGCAGCTGCTCATCATTAAGCGACCCCGTGACTTCCTTCCGGTATCGGGAGATGAACGGGATCGTATTCCCCTCGTCTATAAGATTCACCGCTGCGTCGATCTGCCAGCGCTTTACGTTCAGTTCTTCGGTTAGTTTCTGATTAATGTCCATGTATGTTGTCCTCTCTAATTTCAAGATTCGTTTTATTCTATCACATTCCGGTTATATAAAAAAGCAGAAAACCATGTAGTCATGCAGTATTATAAAAATGGTACTTGCCAACAAACTTACAGAAGTTGTAAAAAGTTATGCACCGTGTGTTGACATCTTTCATTCAACTCTGCAAAATATCAATATCATTAAAACGTTTTCCACACTGAAGAGGATTATTATGGACCGCACGATCACTTATCATATAGACAGCGCTTCCGCCGGGCTGCGCATCGAACAGTTCCTGCGTCGCCGGGGTTATTCTTATCAGAACCTGACCCAGCTTAAGAAGATGCCGCAGAGCATCCTCGTAAACGGGGTCTGGTCTTATATGCGCACAATCCTAAGCGACGACGACACACTGACCGTCCGCCTTCAGGAGCATGAATCTTCTCTGAACATTCCACCGGTGAAGCTGCCGCTGGATATCATCTATGAAGATGAAGATATCATCGTAGTGAACAAGCCGGCCGGGATGCCCGTGCACCCGTCGCTCAACAATTACCGCAACTCACTGGCCAACGCGCTGATGTACTATTATCAGGCGCAGGGGCTGCCCTTTATCTTCCGCTGTACGAACCGTCTGGACCGGGATACGTCCGGACTGACCGTCATCGCCAAACATCTGGTCAGTTCCAGCATCCTGTCCGCCCTGGCGGTAAATCATGAGATCACACGGGAATATCTGGCCATTGTCCGGGGAATCCCCGCGCCATCCGCCGGCACGATCAATGCTCCCATCGGCCGGACCGGCAGTTCACTGATCGAGCGGAAGATTGATTTTGAAAACGGGGAACACGCCGTCACACATTACCGGGTGCTGGATACAAAAAACGGACACAGCCTCGTCTCCCTCATCCTGGAGACGGGCCGCACCCATCAGATCCGTGTCCATATGAAATATATCGGTCATCCGCTGATCGGTGATTATCTCTACAATCCCGACACGGAGCATATAAGCCGGCAGGCGCTGCACTCATACCGGCTCGCATTCCGGCATCCAATCACCGGAGAACAGATGGAGTTCACCGCGCCACTGCCAGAAGATATGAACTTTTTTGATATGAACTTTTTTACTGAAAATCCTTGACATCCGTCCGGATTTCCACTATAATAGCATTTGCTGTTAGGAAATACAGCGAACTGAATATGTGCGATTAGCTCAGCTGGATAGAGCGTCTGGCTACGGACCAGAAGGTCGGGAGTTCGAATCTTCTATCGCACGTAAAAAAACTGCTGCATGAATTCATGCGGCAGTTTTTTATTGTTCATTTTCAACTCAAAAGGGACAGCGCCTGCTGCCCCTTTTCACAGAACCTTAAAGTCCTGCGCTGAATTCCTGTATTTTCGCCATTACCCGGTCTTTCTCTTCTCCCTCCAGCGGCGTCGGCTGGTACGTATTGCGCCCGGATTCGGAAGAAAGCGAACAGGGGATCACATTGGTCACATTATCCTCCACCAGCTCGCCGTTCTGTACGGTAAATGTCTGCTGGAAGATCATGGTATCCTTGTCTGACGGGTTGCTGTTTCCTCCGAAACAGAAATTGCCCAGGCTGTACACGATATTTTTTCCATTGTAGACTTCGATACCCTGAAGCACATGCGGGTGATGACCCAGCACCAGATCAGCGCCGTTGTCGATCGCGGAATGTGCCAGATTCACCTGGTTCTCATCCGGGTAATTCTCTTTCTCGATCCCCCAATGGAAGCTGACAATGACGATCTGCGCCCCCTGTTCTTCTACTGCCTTGATATTGGCGATCATCTCTTCCTCGCAGCCCATGCCTTCCGCCAGCTCATATGTACCGACCAGACCGACTTTCACGCCGTTCACATCCATCACAGCCGTCCGGTCATATCCAAAGTTTACGATACCGGCCGCATCCAGCGCGGCAATAGTATCCGTGTAGCTCTGATCCCCGTAGTCCCGGCTGTGATTGTTCGCGAGGTTGGCCGCTTCCACACTGCCCTCCACTAGGATCTGCGTGTACTCCGCAGGTCCCTTGAAAGCAAACGTCTTATCACGCCGAGAAGTGGATTCCGTAAGCGTTCCTTCCATGTTCACGATCGTCAGATCATCCGCCTCGAAGATAGGTTTCACGCTCTGCAGGAAATATGCCGGTCCGTTACTATCATAAAAAGCATTCAGGCTCCTGCTCTGATCGAAATTCTCGTCCGTTCCAAGCGTGCAGTCTCCGGCGGCGCTGACCGTGATCGAAACAGGCGGCTCCTCTTTCTCCTGTTCTTCAATCGTCAGATCCGATGCCTGTGACGGTGTCTTTCCTCCGTCATCCGCATCTTTTCCTGCCAGATTTTTTATCAGCATGACGATCCCGGCTACCGCCAGGACAGCCAGAAGAAGGATCCCGCACAGTATCGCTATGGTGATCCTCCTCCGTCTTTTCAGTCTCCTGATCCGCTCTCTTTTCCGGCGCATCCGCTCACGGTCCGGGCGGCCGCCTGTTCTTCCCCCACTGCTCATCCTTCGTACACCTGCCGCATCTGATCCGCTGCTTACTACGCTTCCGTATATTTTGCCGTCTGCATCTTGATCAGTTCTTCATCATCAAAATAGTTGATCTTCATAGCCGCCTTTACATCACTTAATGTCTCTGCCGCCACTTTTTCCGCCTTTTCCGTTCCTTTTCTGAGCATCTCGTAGACAGCCGGGATATCTTTCTGGAATTCTTTCCGTCGGTTTCTGATCGGTTCCAGCTCCGCCTGCAGCACATTGTTAAGAAAACGCTTCACTTTCATATCGCCAAGTCCGCCTCTCTGGTAATGCGCCTTCAGCTCGTCCAGGTTCTCATACTCAGGCAGGAATTCCGGAAAATATTCCGGTCTGCAGAATGCATCCAGATAAGTAAATACCGTATTGCCTTCCAGACTTCCTGGATCTTCAATGCGGATATGGTTCGGGTCCGTAAACATACTGAATACTTTTTTCTTTATCTCATCCGGCTCTTCTGACAGATAGATGCAGTTGCCCAGCGACTTGCTCATCTTCGCCTTTCCGTCTGTTCCCGGGAGGCGCATGCATGCCTGGTTTTCCGGAAGCAGGATCTTTGGCTCTACCAGAGTCTCCCCGTATACGGAATTAAACTTATGCACGATTTCTTTCGTCTGTTCCAGCATCGGCATCTGATCTTCGCCCACCGGTACGACTGTTGCCTTAAATGCCGTGATATCCGCAGCCTGGCTGATCGGATAGGTAAAGAATCCAACCGGGATGCTGGCCTCGAAATTGCGCATCTGGATCTCCGACTTTACAGTAGGATTGCGCTGGAGCCTGGATACTGTCACCAGATTCATATAGTAAAAAGACAGTTCGCACAGCTCAGGGATCTGGGACTGGATCAGTATGGTGGATTTTTCCGGATCCAGGCCGCATGCCAGATAATCCAGCGCGACTTCGATAATATTCTGGCGCACTTTCTCCGGATTATCCGCATTGTCTGTCAGCGCCTGCGCATCTGCGATCATGATAAATATATCGTCAAAATCTCCTGTATTCTGAAGCTCTACCCTGCGCCGCAGCGACCCCACGTAATGACCTACGTGCAGCTTCCCTGTCGGGCGGTCTCCGGTAAGCATAACTTTCCTCATTGCACTTTTCCTCCTGATTTTTCCTTATGTTCCTTATCGATGCATTACTTATTCTGAAGCACCGGGCGCTTCTGCCTTGCATACTTCGGTACACGCCGTCTCTCCGGCGCATATACGAACTGATAGATAATACACGCCATCAGGCACGCCCCCAGCACATCCAGCACCGAATGCTGCTTCAGGAACATCGTCGCAAGGATGATAAGTCCCGCGAGGATATATGTTCCCATGCAGATCCCACGGTGTTTCCGGAGTTCCTCACTGTCTGCAACTGCCACGCATACACTCAGCGAATTGAAGACGTGGAGACTCGGAAATACATTGGTGCATGTATCCGTGCGGTACAACATCCTCACCATATCGACAAAAATATTATCCCGTTCAAAGACAACCGGCCTCAGATCCTGTCCGTTCGGAAAGATCGTAGATACAATGAGGAACACAGTCATCCCCGTGAACATGAATATTGCAAGTTTATAGAATCCCGGTACGTCTGTAAAAAAGAAATACAGAAACACTCCCGCGATAAATACAAACCACATCAGATACGGGATGATAAAATATTCAATAAACGGGATATGCTCATCCAGTCTGATCTGGATCACATGATAATGTGTCGTAACATGATTTTCAAGCCACAGAAACCATGGTATATAGATGAATATATACAGGAATACCCACGCATGTCTGTACTTTCTGATCAACGCTGCGGCTCTTTCTTTCAGCTTCATAAATGATGCCCCTTTTGATCACATTTTCCCCTCTTTATCTCTCAATCGCAACGATTATAGCACTTTTTCCCGCAGACAACAACTGTCTTCACAAAACATTTGCTATTTCACGATCACCTTCAGACTGCTGCCCGTCACCCGCACTCCGATCTCCTTCCGGAGAAATCCCGGCTCCCCGTCCGTGTGAAGCGGCAGCGCCCTCTCTGATTCTATATGCACTTCTCTGCATCTTATGATCGAAATCCCTCTGAATCCTGTATGTTTTCCCAGAAGGGCCAGAGGAAGAAGGAAGAGGACTTTCGGAATACTTATCCCGTGCGCCGCAACTACATCCAGCAGACCATCCCCCGGATCCGCCGCCGGACTGAACTTAAACCCGCCCCCTTCGTAAGGCAGATTCATAAACGCCGCAAAATATGTCCGTTCCAGCGTTTTGCTGCTGCCGTCCGGAAAGATCAGACGCATCGTCACCGGACGGTCTTTCGCCAGACGGTCAAGCGCTACAACCGCATAACTGAGTTTCCCCAATCCGAGACGATTCAGAAATACCTTCCATTTTGACACGCAGACTTCATGGCAGACCGCCGCGTCAAATCCGATCCCTCCGCTTACAATAAAACGGCGGGATCCGCTGCTGCTTATGATCTCACCGATGTCAATCTTCTGTGTCCTCTCCGGATCCAGTATGAGCTTCATCGCTTCTCCCGGATCCTTCGGTATCCCGAGGCCCCGGGCAAAATCATTGCTCGAACCGATCGGAATATATCCCACTGTAGTCTGCTCCGGACAGGCGATCCCGTTCACAACTTCATTGAGCGTTCCGTCCCCGCCAAGCACCACAAGTGTATGCTGTTTTCCATCCGCTGTGATCCTGGCCGCGATCCTGCCCGCATCTTTCCGCTTTCGTGTCAGACTGCACTGATAATCAATGCGGCGTTTCATAAGTTCCGGCTCCAGGCTCCGCCAGATCATCCATCCCTGCCCCGAACGGGCTTTAGGATTCACGATAAAGTGATAGTTCATTTTTCTTTGCTTTCCCCGCAGAGCACGGCATCCAGGTATTTCCCCAGCGACCGGCTCATATTCCCCTCAAAATCCGCATCTCCGTGTTTCACGCACCACTCAAATACATTTCCGATCACGATCATCCGTATATCCGTTGTAAATTCTTCAATCTCTACATTCAGGCTGACAATGCCCGCCGCTATCGCCTTTTCCACATAGGACTGCACAGTAAGCACCGGGTACGGCCGCTCTGTCCGGACTGCCGCGTTCAGCGCCTGGTTTTTCGTATCATAATACTCAGCCATGAATTCAACGCCCAGTTCCCGGCAGTATTTAACATAGTTGAGATAGACCTGGATAATGCCTGCCTTTACGCCTTCCACGCTGTCCGGCATTTCCAGGAGGTCCGGATCGATCTTTGGCTGATCTTCAATATAATAGGAGAGCAGATCGTCCTTCGTCTTAAAATGGTGGTAGAAGCTGCCGTTTGAAACGCCGGCTTCTTCGCAGATATTTTTAATGGACAGCTCTTCATATCCTTTTTTCTCAAGGATCCTTTTTGCTGCGCGGAAGATCTTTTCCCTCGTTTCTCTGGATTTCTGCTGCTGTCTGGAAACAGATGCCTTCTCACTCATGATCTGATACTCTCCTGTATTATTGTGCGCGGCCCGGCAGACCGCATCCCGGTACCGGGCCGCATTTCATGCAACCATTGTATCACATGTCGCGTCTATATTCAAGAAAACAGAGTACACTCTATAACTGTCGCGGCATAAATGCCTCGAATGCCGAAGGGATCGCATATTTCTCCTGCAGCTCTCTGATATCCGCAAAGATCAGCTCCGCTGCCTGGGGATTCATTTCCCTCTCCAGTTCATCCACCAGGATTTCATATCCTGTCATATGCCACTCCACATGGCTGAAAATATGTTTTGCCTCGCCCAGTTTCCGCACGCGCACCGGCTCAATTCCCAACGATCTGCTGTAGCCGATAACCTCTTTTCTCGTCATGCGGCCTTCCCGGTTCGGAAATTCATACAGTCCCGCCAGAAGTCCTTCATCCGGGCGCCGGCGGATCACTGTTTTCCCTGCATCCCGGAACAGCAGCACGGTCCGCTGCTCGATCCGCCTTGCCTTCGCTTTGGCCTTCACCGGGTAATCCAGCTCCTTTCCCGCCGCATGCGCCCGGCAGATCCTGGCAGCCGGACACTCTCCGCACCTTGGCATTCCGGACGGCACACAGACGACCGCTCCCAGTTCGATCAGTCCCTGATTGAAATCTCCCGGATCCTCTCGCGGGATGATTTCCTCCACAAGCGTTTCTATTCTTTTCTTTGTTGAAGCTTTGGCAATATCCGAGTCATCCGCCATGATCCTGGAAACCACCCGGAGTACGTTGCCGTCCACGGCCGGCTTCGGTATATGGTACACAAAAGAGCTGATCGCTCCGGCGGTATAGCTCCCGATTCCTTTCAGCGACCGGATCCCGTCGTAAGTTTCCGGAAATTTCCCGCCGTATTCGTCCATTATCTGGCGGGCCGCGATCTTCAGGTTCCTGGCCCGGTTGTAGTATCCCAGTCCTTCCCAAAGCTTCATCAGACGGTCATCCGGCACTTCAGCCAGCGCTTCCACATCCGGAAGTTCCCGGATAAACCGGTCAAAATACGGGATCACAGCTTCCACTCGCGTCTGCTGGAGCATGATTTCCGAAATCCATACCCTGTACGCATTCATCTGCTTTCTCCATGGCAGATCACGGTGTCTCTCCCGGTACCATTCCACAAGATACGGAACCGTTTCTTTCAGTTCCGGACTTCCGAGCACTACTTCCACCGGATTTCTTACGGATATCCTGGCCGGACTTACCTCACAGTCACAGGCAAGGACATGTACGCCCGCAGCGGCAGCCTTTGCAAGTGCATCCGCGAACTCCGGATGCGTTGCACGGTTCGGCGTAAAATATCTGACATCCTTCATCTGGATCACAAAAAAAACATAAGCCTCATATCCGTCTTTCACCGCCTTCGTCAGCTCTTCCAGATGTTTTACCGCACGTTCGCTGGGTGCATCGGGAAACAGACATACACCGTCTTCCTCCAGCGTCACACCTTTAACCTCAATGAAAATCTTCCGTTCACCGGCTTCCACATACAGATCAAAACGCGAATTTCCGTACGTCGTCTCCGGTCGGACCAGCTTCACATCTTCCGCAAAATGTCCGGCCTCTATCCATTCCTGCACCACCCGGTTCGGAATCTGGGAATCCATATTGATCATCCGGCTCCCTTTTTCTACCGCGATCAGATCCCATTTTGTCTTCCGCTCCGGATTCGCACACCGCTGGACATAGACTGCCGCTCCCGGCACGAGAAGTTCTGCGCAGCGGCCTGTATTTTTCACATGAACTGTCTCCTGTCTGCCGTTCAGATCCACATATGCGATAAAACGATTCGGCCGTTCCCTGAATACAGCCGGTTCAATCCTTTCATAATCCATATCCTGTTATTCTCCCATCCGATAAATAACGCCGGAAACACAACAGGATTCCGACGTTACTGACCATCCATCTGATATTTATGCAAGAAGCGCCTGGATACCGAAGAACAGAAATACCAGTATACCGAGCACAATTCTGTAGTAGCCGAATACTTTGAAGTCATTTTTCTTTATGTAGCTCATCAGGAATTTGATCGCCACTATCGATACCGCAAAGGAAACCACCATTCCTACAAGCAGTACCACAAACTGCATTGCTGTGAATCCAAAGCCGAACTTGACCAGCTTCAGCAGACTGGCGCCAAACATGACCGGAATTGCCAGAAAGAATGTATACTCTGCCGCCAGACTCCTCGATACGCCAATCAGAAGCGCGCCCACGATCGTAGCGCCGGATCTCGACGTACCCGGGATCATGGCCAGCATCTGGAACACGCCGATGATCAGGACCATCTGAATTGACAGCTGGGAGAATTTAGTCGCTTTCGGTTCCTTCCCTCTCTGGTAATTCTCAACCACGATAAACAGCACGCCGTATACGATCAGCATGAGCGCGACTACATACCAGTGATAGAACACCTTATCGATCCAGTCATCGAGGAGAATTCCGATCACACCGGCCGGCACACATCCGATCACAACCTTGATCCAGATCTGCCACGTCATCATTTTCTGTTTCTGCGTTTTCTGAGGCGAAAACGGATTCAGTTTGTGAAAATACAATACAACCACTGCCAGGATCGCCCCCAGCTGGATCACAACCTGGAACATTTCAAAAAAAGCCTCGCCCTGATTCAGCTGCAGCAGTTCCTCCAGAATGATCAGGTGTCCGGTACTGCTGATCGGAAGCCACTCCGTGATCCCTTCCACGATACCGAAAATAATTGCTTTTAAGATGTCTAACATATTCTTTCTCCTCCTCCGAGCGCAAATTTCTCAATCGCATCTGCCACTCCGTCTTCTTCATTTGAAAGTGTGATATAATCAGCAGCCTTCTTCACGCCGTCTTCCGCATTGGCCATCGCAACCCCGAAACCGACTTCCTTCAGCATCAGTATATCATTATCTCCGTCTCCAAAAGCCATGATTTCCTCCCGTCTGATCCCCAGCAGGCGTCCCAGGCTGACAAGTCCTGTTCCCTTATTAACCCCGGCCGCATTGATCTCAATATTATATCCCAGCGAACCGACCAGTTCGAGGCCCTTCACTTCAGCCAGTTCCCGCCACGCCTTCATCCGGTCTTCCATTTCCGCGAACAGGATCTGGATCTTGTCAAGTCCGCGGCTGCTCTTTTTGACCATGTCCTGCACATCGTCCACCCAGATCCTTGTTTTCCTCATATATTCCCACATATTGGGATTCTTATGGTATTTCGGGATCAGCTCTCTCTTGTCTGACGGAGCATAACTTACACCGTCATAATACACCTCTTGTAATGTATCATACTTTGCACAGATTTCCAATGCTTTTTCTGCAAGTCCGGCATCCAGCAGATGCTCATCCACAACGCTCCCTTCCCACACATCCATTACCTTCGCTCCATTAGACGTGAGCGCGTAGCGCATCCCCGGAAAATTACGGATTTCCTCCGGGATCCCCGTCAGCGGCCTTCCGGTGGCGACCAGAACAATCATCCCCCTGTCAACAGCTGCATGCAGTGTCCGCCTGGTCCGCTCAGTGAGTTCCTTCCTGTCTGTCAGAAGCGTTCCGTCCAGATCAAGCCCGATCATTTTTATCTCAGCCATATCATTCTCTCCGAAATCACTAATATTTTTACACTTATTTTATTCTATCAGAGTTTGCCAAATAACGCAATTTGTAGTATAATGAATATCCGGCATTTAGTATGTCTGACGAAAAATTGAAAGATACGGAGAAAACAACACATCTTCTAAGAAAGGAAAACATTTATATGAAAATAAGCACGAAACGATGGGTACAGTCCGGAATCGCACTGCTCTGCTCTTTCGCAATTATTCTCTCAGTCTTCCCTGTATCTGCCGACAATGACATCAGCAGTCTGGAAAACCAGGCATCTGCACTGGAAGATCAGCTTGCTGGCATCAACAGCGATATCCTGGCGCTCAGTGATGAAATATCCGGCACTCAGATGCAGCTGGAAGTCCTGTGCAGTGATATGGAGCGTACAGCCAATGAGCTGGCCATTGCTGAAGAAAACGAGAAGCAGCAGTACGAAGACATGAAAGACCGTATCAAGTATATGTACGAGCACGGCAATGCAACACTGCTGGAAATGCTTTTCTCTGCGGAAGATATGACAGATTTCCTTAATAAAGCAGATTTTATTGAAAATCTCAGTTCCTACGACCGCGATGCTCTGAACTCGCTCAAAGCAATCCATCAGCAGATTGAAGACAATCAGGCAACACTCCTTGCTCAGCAGGAATCCCTGAACGATCTGCAGGCTGAACTCCAGAGCAAGCAGGAATCCCTGCAGGCACAGGCAGCGGCAACATCCACCAACCTGGCTGATGTACAGGCCAGACTGGATCAGGCCCGCGAAGAAGAAGCCAGACGTCTTGCTGAAGAGCAGGCTGCCCAGCAGACAGGAGCCTCCGCCGGGTCTGAAAGTTCAGGCGGCGGATCTGTTACCACCGGCGGAAGCATCAGTGCATCGGCAGACGAAGTCACTCTCCTCGCAGCACTTCTTCAGTGTGAAGCGCTTCAGGATTACGACTGTCTCCTCGCTGTTGCGACCGTGATCATGAACCGGGTGGAAAGCCCGCGGTTCCCGAACAGCATCAGCGGTGTGATCTATGCAAGCGGACAGTTCTCACCGACATGGACCGGTAAACTTGACAAGGTTCTCCGGCAGGGGCCGACAAGCCTTTCCCTGCGGGTTGCACAGGACGCCATAAACGGCGCAAAGCTTTCATCTGTAGCAGACTGCTACTACTTCCTGTATGAACCGGCAACAAACAGAACCGGCGTTGTGATCGGTGATAATGTATTCTTCCAGAGATGGTAATCAAATTCCTGTTTTCCGGACTGAACCGGCCCCCAGCACAGAATTATAACAAAAAAATCGGACCTGCATCTTATAATGCAGATCCGATTTTTTATTATCCCGGGTTATTCCCCCCGGCTGTTTTTTATAATCCTGACAGACTATACAAGCTCGATCAGAACTTCCATAGCAGCATCGCCTTTACGCTGTCCGATCTTGACGATCCTTGTGTAACCGCCGTTGCGGTCTGCGTATTTCGGAGCGATCTCTGTGAACAGTTTCTCTACAACGTCCACTTTTTTTGTGCCGGCTTTCTTGCCTGCAGCCTTTGCCGGAACTTCCGTAACCGGGCAGAGAACCTTCATCATCTCACGTCTTGCGTGAAGACGGCTCGGCTGATCTTTTTTGATCTTCTTCTCTGTCTCATCATATACAGTTACTTTCTTTCCGTCTACAACTTCTTTCACTCTCTTGCCGTCTTTGTCCTTGCGGGCAACTTTAGCCATTACAGTTACTTCATCGAAGTTGTCTTTCTCTTTTACTGCCAGAGCGATCATTTTCTCAGCGATCTTGCGGATCTCTTTTGCTTTCGCCTCTGTTGTAACAATCTTGCCATTGTTAAGCAGCGCTGTTACCTGGTTTCTGAGTAATGCTTTTCTCTGGCTTGCTGTTCTGCCAAGTTTTCTATACTTTGCCATTTCTAAATATCCTCCATTTTAAGCACCTGGTTATGCACTTCGGGCTTATTAATCAAATGCCCCTGCCGCGCTCTTCGGTCTTACCGGCAGTGAATTTTCTGTTTCTGTATACAGGACTCTGTTTTACTTATTCATCGCCCTGATTGAGCTCCAGATTGAGCTCTTTGAGCTTTGCAAGCACTTCCTCAAGTGATTTGCGTCCAAGATTGCGGACTTTCATCATATCTTCCGGAGTCTTGTTTGTCAGCTCTTCCACCGTATTGATCCCGGCTCTCTTCAGACAGTTGTATGAACGCACGGAAAGCTCCAGTTCATCGATACTCATCTCCAGAACTTTCTCTTTCTCGTCATCTTCTTTTTCGATCATAACCTCTGCTGCCTGGGCAACTTCAGAAAGATCTACGAAAAGTTTCAAATGCTCGCTTAAGACTTTTGCCGCAAGGCTTACAGCCTCGTCCGGAAGCATTGTACCCTTTGTCCATACATCAAGCGTCAGCTTATCGTAATCTGTGATCTGTCCTACACGGGTATTCTCTACAGTGAGGTTGACACGGTCAACCGGAGTGTAGATAGAGTCGATCGGGATCACACCGATCGGCATATCATCGCTCTTATTCTTATCTGCACTTACATAGCCTCTTCCCTTGGTAATGGTAAGTTCCATGTACAGCTTGCTGTCTTTGCCGCCGCTCAGTGTAGCGATGACCTGTTCCGGATTAACAATCTCGATATCTGAATCCGCCTGGATATCAGCGCCTGTTACAACGCCCTCTCCCTCGAACTCGATATATGCTGTCTTCGCCTCATCAGACTCGGAAGTATTTTTGATGCACAGAGATTTCAGATTCATGATGATCTCTGTCACATCCTCTTTCACACCCGGTATGGAGCTGAACTCATGAAGCACGCCATCGATCTTCACAGAACTGATAGCTGCTCCCGGAAGGGAAGAAAGCATAATCCTTCTCAGGGAGTTTCCAAGTGTTGTACCGTATCCTCTCTCCAGCGGTTCCACGACAAATCTTCCATACTTCTTGTCTTCTGATACATCCGTGATTTCAATATTAGGTTTGTTAAAATCAAACACTATACAGACCCTCCTTTGGGTTTTTAAAGGTTGAAAGGGGTACGCTTCTTCAGCCGGTATTACTTAGAATACAGCTCGACGATAAGCATCTCGTCTACAGGAACATCGATTGCTTCTCTTGCCGGAAGCTCCTTTACTGTACCTGTAAGGTTCTCTGCATCAACCTCCAACCAGTCCGGAATCATATTTCCGCCTGTTGCTTCGAGAATCTCTTTGTATCTCGGTGAACTCTTCTTTGTCTCTTTGATGGAGATCACATCGCCTGCCTTAACAAGGTAGGACGGGATATTGACCTGCTTGCCGTTTACAAGTACATGCTTGTGGTCTACGATCTGTCTTGCTTCTTTTCTTGTTCTTGCGAATCCCATACGGAAAACTACGTTGTCCAGTCTGGACTCCAGAAGTCTCATCAGGTTTTCACCTGTCATTCCTTCCATCTGTTTTGCTTTCTCGAAATAGTTTCTGAACGGTTTCTCGAGAACGCCATAGATGAATTTTGCTTTCTGTTTCTCACGAAGCTGAAGTCCGTACTCACTCATCTTTCTGTTGGATCTCTTCAGCTGTCTGTTAGATTTCTTATTGATTCCGAGATAAATCGGATCCATGCCTAATGAACGGCATCTTTTAAGAACAGGAACTCTGTTTACTGCCATGTCTATCCTCCTAAATTTATACACATACCAGCGGCTTCATCGTGCCGCCTTTTTTACTTTGTACAATTCTGTCCGGTCGTTGAAACACATTCAGGATTAAACTCTTCTGCGTTTCGGCGGACGGCATCCGTTGTGCGGAACCGGAGTCACATCTTTGATGCTGACTACATCAATGCCACATGCCTGAAGCGCACGGATCGCTGCCTCACGTCCTGATCCCGGGCCTTTTACAAAGACATCTACAGACTTAAGTCCGTGTACCAGTGCTGCCTTAGCTGCTGTCTCAGCTGCCATCTGCGCTGCGTACGGAGTAGATTTCCTTGAACCTCTGAATCCCAGGCCGCCTGCACTTGCCCATGAAAGAGCATTTCCCTGTGTATCTGTTAATGTTACGATCGTATTATTAAAAGATGACTGGATATGTGCCTGTCCTCGTTCAACGTTTTTCTTGACACG
>DWVL01000062.1 GCA_019120275.1 Candidatus Mediterraneibacter excrementavium
TTCCCTTTTTACTGTGTTTGGTTCGTTTGAACCGTTCTTAGAACATTTCTCTTCAAAGAAATTTTCAAGGGTTGTTGTCTATTGTTCAGTTATCAAGGTTCCTGTCGTTCTCTCAAGCGACAGCTTTAATAGTATATCAAAGCTCATTTCGTTTGTCAAGAACTTTTTTATTTTTTTGCTGTCCCCAACGGGTCAGCTTAGATATAGTACCATTTATTTCTACCATCTGTCAACCGTTTTTTACAAGTTTTTTCAACTTTTTTTGCAGGTTACCAGTAAGTACTATATCTGGTATTTTTACATGATATTATCCACAAGTTTACCTTGAATATACAAAAACTACCGGATCATTCCAGTAGTTTCTGCTGATAATATCAAACGGAGAAAGAGGGATTTGAACCCTCGCGCCGGTTTCCCGACCTACACCCTTAGCAGGGGCGCCTCTTCAGCCTCTTGAGTATTTCTCCTGATTCTGAATCGGACTGCGCCAACCAAGCCGCAGCTGTTTATTCAGTTCTGCACTGATGTGCGAAGTTTATTATACTAAACGAACTTTCCAATGTCAACGTATTTTTTGAATTCTTTTCTCAGTCCGTCTCTCAGATGCTGGCATCGATCACATTCTGGATCCGCTCCTGCACCAGCGCGGCGATCTGCGTTGTCTTCATATCTTTATAGTCATCGTAGTACAGCGGCTCCAGGAAGTGCACCTGCACAGTCACCGGTTTTATCGAATTAGTGTCAAAAGGTTTAAACGAATCCACGAGCGCTACCGGCACGATCGGGCACTGTGCTTTCGTGGCCGATTTGAAACTTCCGCCTTTGAACATTCCGACATGATTGCCGTTTTTGGATCTTGTCCCTTCAGCAAAGATCAGGTAGTTTCTTCCTTTTTTTACTTCTTTTGTCACATTGATGATCACCTGCATCGCCTGGCGCACATCCTCCCGGTCGATCATATACGCTTTCATGCAGGCAAATATCTGCTTCAGGAACGGGATGTTGGCAATCTCTTTTTTCGCAACAACCGAGAACGGCCGGGGACTTGCTTCTATAATGGCGAGCACATCATAAAGCCCCTGATGATTCGGGAAGAACATAAATCCATTCTTCTCCGGAAGATTCTCCCGCCCATGCACATCGATATGGATATTCCCGCCTCTGTTGGCACGGAGATCGATCCATGTCAGGAACTGATACATATCTTTTTCCGTATATTTATCCACGTGCGCCGCGCGGTAGCAGAGCCGGATCCAGCCGTACGGCACCATAAACAGATTTCTGAGCACCATCATTAAAATGCGTTTCATAAGCTGATCTCGACCTTTCTGTTTGTTCTGTGGTACTGATGGTACCTGACGCCCGCCGCATCCATCATCCGCTTGGACGCCTGAACGCCCGGCGTGTCCGCATACTTGTCGCAGTCGTAGATCACTTCTTTGATCCCGCACTGGATAATGGCTTTGGCACATTCATTGCACGGGAAAAGCGTCACGTAAAGCTTTGCCCCGGCAAGGCTTCCGCCGCTGTAATTCAGGATCGCATTCAGTTCGCTGTGCGTTGAATACACATATTTTGTCTCCAGCGGATCTTCCCCGTCTCTTGCCCAGGGGAATTCATCATCCGAACAACCGATCGGGAATCCGTTGTATCCCATAGATAAAATTTTATTCTCCTGGCTGACAATGCAGCATCCGACCTGTGTATTCGGATCTTTTGACCGCATGCCCGAGAGCATGGCAACTCCCATAAAATATTCATCCCACGACAGATAGTCCGATCTTTTCTCTGACATCCTCAACATCTCCTTTGTAATTAAAACATCCTGAATGCAGTCTTTATTTTGTACCGAATATGCGGTCGCCCGCATCTCCCAGTCCGGGAATGATATATCCGTGATCGTTCAGTCTTTCATCCAGGGCACCGATATAAATATCTATATCCGGATGTTCCTCCTGCATGTGCCTGAGTCCTTCCGGCGCTGCGATAATGCAGAGGAAGCGGATGTTTTTTACACCTTTGTCTTTCAGCATCTGGATCGCCGCAGCACTTGATCCCCCTGTAGCCAGCATGGGATCCACAACAAACACTTCCCGCTCGCCGCAGTCATCCGGAAGCTTGCAGTAGTATTCAACCGGCTTCAGCGTCTGCGGATCGCGGTACAGGCCAATATGTCCCACTTTTGCCGCAGGGATGAGCGAAAGCATCCCGTCCACCATGCCAAGTCCCGCCCGGAGGATCGGTACGATCGCAAGTTTCTTCCCTGCAAGGACCTGTCCCGTAGTTTCCGCGAGCGGTGTTTTGATCTTTACTTCTTCCGTCTTGAGATCCCTGGTCGCTTCATAACACATAAGCTGGGCAATCTCCCCTATTACTTCACGGAATTCTTTTGTCCCTATATTTTCCTGACGGATGTAGCTGATCTTATGCGCGATCAGCGGGTGATCCATCACCACTGTTTTCCCTGTCATTTTTCATCCTCCACTAATGCGTTTAATCTGTCCGCTGCTTTCTGCGTCAGCTTCTTCAATATCTCAAAGCACGCGCCGTACTCTGTCAGCGGCTTGCCGTATGGGTCGGGGATATCCGTATCATCACCGGCAAATTCATTGAGCGTACGGATATTCTCTTTTTCCCCGCACTCTGCAGAAAGCTTTTCCTTTACACTTTCACTGATTGCCAGGATCAGCGTATCATCCCTGACTTCTTCTGTATCAAACGGCTTTGAACTGTGTTCTGCCAGACTCATTCCTGCGCTCTTCATGATTGCTTCAACCTTCTGGTTGACCGGTTCCGGAAAAAGCACGACCATCCCGACCGAACCGATCACATATTCCTGCTTCAGATCACAGTTTCTCAGCAGCTCGGCAGCCATCGGCCCTCGCGCGGAATCCGTGCCGCTTACGAAAAGGATCCGCCTGTATTTCTGACAGCGCACGATATCCGCCGCCGAAACCGTCATATGTCCAGCCGCCTTTTCAAGGCGATTCATGATTGCTTTTCCAATCCCCTGGACAGCAAAGGATTCGCTGTATATCGTATCTACGCACTCTTCATCAAATTCCCGGAGCACGCTGTACAATCCGCGGGCGATAGTTTTCTCATTTTCTCTGGTCCCGACATTTTTAACAATGCCGTAATTATAAAACGGAAGCGTTTCACTGGTTGCGATAATCCCGACATTCCTGCCTTCACGGTGGGCGGCATATGCAAGCTGGCGTATCGCAAGGATCTCTTCTCTGAGATCTCCTTCAACGATGATCAGCCGGGCCTTCGGCGCGTAATGGCGGTATTTCATACCGGGCGCTTTCGGTGCCTGCACACTGTCCGGACTCATAAGCGTCTCATCAACATCGACCGGACCGATCACTTTCTCAAACATTTCCGCTGTGATCGCACCGGGCCGCAGGATCATCGGCGGACTGACGGTCATGTCCAGGATCGTGGATTCCAGACCTATATCAACAGTCCCGCCGTCCAGGATCATATCGATCTTACCTCCCAGATCCTCTTCTACATGCCCGGCTGTCGTAGGACTCGGCCGGCCGGACGTATTGGCGCTGGGTGCTGAGATAAATCCGCCCGTTGCACGGATCAGCGCCGCCGCCACCGGATCTTCCGGCATACGCACTGCTACCGTATCCAGACCGCCGGTCGTGCCGTACGGTACGATCGGACTCTTCTCAAATATCATCGTGAGCGGCCCCGGCCAGAAATGTGCCGCGAGCATGTCTGTTTCCGCCGGAATATTAACCGCGATCTTTCTGAGATCATCGTAATCCGCAATATGGACGATCAGCGGATTGTCCGAAGGGCGTCCTTTTGCCGCATAGGTTTTTCTTGCAGCCTCCTCCTGAAGCGCATCTGCGCCAAGACCATATACCGTCTCGGTCGGAAACGCGACAAGTCCGCCTTCCCGCAGGATTTCCGCAGCCTCCTCTATTATTTTTTCATCTATTTTGTTCTTATCGATCTTTCTTATTTTCGTCTCCATAACGTTCATTATACCATTAATATCCGCAAAAACAAACTCTAATCATTTATATATTGAAGAATCCCGCGAACCACGGTCCCGGCCACCACGCTTTGATAACTGTCGTCCGCAAGCTTCTCAGCTTCCGTATAATTGCTCAGGAACCCGCACTCTACAATTACGACCGGGATCTCCGTATTCTTCAATATATAATATGTATCATTTGCTTTTACTTCCTTCCTGTTATCAGGCTGCATATCATTCAGTTCTTCCTGGATCGCATCTGCCGCCTTCCTGCCTTCGTCCGAATCCGGATAATAAAAAACCTGAGCCCCGGATACGCTGCTGTCGCGGAAACTGTTCTGGTGAATGCTGACTGCGAGAGCAGCATTACTCCTGTTCATGATTTCTGTACGTGCTTTCAGATCTTCTGTTTGTGTTTCGGAAAGCCTCTCATCTGCACTTCTGGTCATCATCACGGATATCCCCTGCTCTTCAAGTAATTTTTTTATTTTTAAAGCTATTTTAAGGTTTATATCCTTTTCCTCCTGATCATTTATCCCTATTTTCCCGGAATCCAGACCTCCATGACCTGCGTCCAGTATTATCAATGCATCGCCTGATAATTTAAAAGTTTCTTTTGTCCTGTTATAATTGTCAATTCGTTTTTCCAGCTTTAAACTGAGTATCTGACACAAAATAATCAGCATGATCACTGCAAGCATTCCCGCTGCCGCCTTCATTCTTAAACCCATAAAAACATCCCCCTTTACATATATAAAATATATGCAAAAAGGGATGTCCTTATCTGATCATCTCATTTATCTGTTTAATTCACATATTGCAGGATCAGATCCCACACAGAGGAATCTTCCATGCCGAGACTCCATTCCGCTACTCCGGCCAGGCCGTTTTCTTTTATCACTTTCAGCTTTTCCTCCAGCGACTGTCTGTCTTCCAGCCAGATCCGGTATGTTCCGCCATCGGCTTCCCACTCTGCGTAGTTCTGCATCGTTTCTTCATCCCACTGAGGCTGTACTCCTGCATCTGCAACAATCGAAGCTGCCTCATCCATGCCATAAGCTGTGCTGGTTATCTTATTAGGATACTGTGCAGCTTCCGTTCCGGCTTCCCCGGCCAGTTCTTCTTCCGTCTTCGGCGTCTCGAACCACAGCCGTGTAAAAAACGGAACGCCCGCAACCAGTTTCTCAGCCGGAACCATCTGGAGCGCATCGCTGACGCCGTTTTCCAGGTAGCTTATGGACGCTACCGATCCGGCCTGATAAGATCCGTCCGTATGCTCATCATATCCCATGATCATAACATAATCCGCAACAATTCCCTGTTCCTTCAGATCATAGTGTGCATTATACGGCTGGGGCACATAATTATCAACCGAGAGCACCAGTCCGTTCTGCCGGCATCGCACCGATAATTCTCTGACAAACTGGATATAGTGCTCGCCGCACGAGGATGATATCAGTTCAAAATCCAGATTAATACCGTCCACACCACTCTCGATTGCTTCCGCGATCACCTGATTGATCACGCTTGTACGTTTTGATGTATAGCTGAGCACCTCGTATGTTTCATCATATGAGTTGATGCCGCCATGGAAATCCCGGAGCACCGCCCACACTTCCAGATTGGACTGATGTGCATAATTGACATAATCACGGTCAGCGATCGATGTAATATTTCCTTCCGTATCAGCTAGGCTGAACCAGGTCGGCGCGATCGTCGTCAGGCCTTTCGTGTCGGCAATGTTTTCAAGTACATGCCTGTTCGCCGTTGTGTTTGTCACATTATGCCATGCCATATTGATCTTGTAATCTTTTGAGATATTTGAATAAACCGGCTCTTCAAACTCTCTTGATGTCGTCTCTGTCGTGATGTTTTTCAATGCGTTCGTCTTGACATAACCGATAAATCCGTCTTCCGTCCCGACACGCATCCAGTCATTTTCATCATCGAGAACAGTCACTTTGGCGCCTTTGTCTACCTCAGTAAGGATCGGGCTCTTCACACCGCCGCGGTAGCGTACTTCCGTATCACGCTTAATCTCTGCGGTTTCAACTTCGCCCCATTCGGAAGTGATCACCGCCCTTGCAACAGGCGAGTCATACACTTCGTATTCCATGTTCGTATACTCCTGGATGAACGGGAGCGCAATATATGCCGTTCTGCCTTCCGTCTTCAGGATATCATAGTCTGCGCTTTTCTGTTCCGTTACATCCGTATATTCTCTGCTTCCCACTTCAACCGTAACATTCCCGTCAGGCAGTGTATACAGCAGGACATTTTCATTGGGATCCCAGTAAAATCTCTTGTTTATATGTTCTCTGACAACGGAATACTCAAGATAATACTGTCCGTCATAAACTCTTCCGGGAACTGGCGCCGCTTCTTCCGTATCGCCGGATTCCGTTTCTTCATTTTCCCTGACCACCTTATTGTTGATCACAACAGCAATCTCGTTCTCTTCTCCGATATCATAATATTGTTCTAAATCGGCCTTCTCATTTGATGAACCGTACTTCTTCCAGATCAGAAATCCGCCGATTGCCGCTATAACAAGAACGATGAAGATCAGCCAGCGGATCGCCGCATTGCGCCGCCTTCTCCTTGCTCTTCTGCTCCGCTTTGCCGGCCGCCGGCCACGTGTATTTTCCGGCCTGCCGCGTCCCGGAGCTCTTTTTCTTCTTCTTTCGTCCATGCTGTACCTCCTTATCAGGCGTTATGTGCAATCATAGTATACCATATTTTCCTCCCACGTCATTAATAAATTACCTGATTAAGAAGTTTTTAATTTTTACAGTTCTATACGTTTCACGGTCTTTTCAGACATTTAAGGGGGTACTCTGTTCCTGACCGTATGAATGGATATCTGTGAATCTAAGCGCTTCAATATTTCCTTCTCTGCCCAGCACATAATCACGCATATACGTACCTTCTTCTCTTGCCATATGAGCTGTTATGATTTCCAGCGGACTTGCCCGGTATCCATCGATCGATATATCCACACCGCGCTTTTCATATCCTTCCAGTTCCGTAAACATCTCTCTGTACACCCGCTCATCCATCTTCATCTTTTGTGTATGCTCCTTTCCCGTGCGGATTGCGATAAATATTGATCCCTGCCGTTCCGGAGAACCATATAGGAGTATTGTGACATACTGCCGGTTCCGTTTTTGCGACAGGTCAAAAGACAGCAGCATCCGCTTCATGCGATCCCGGTTTCCGTACACTCCTCCTCTCACTGACAGATTTACTTATCAGAAGATGCCGTCTTTTGTAAGTGCCATTATAGGCAGGCCCTTCTGCGATTTCAATGTGTTTATTGTTTATAACCCCTGTGAATTTGTTGAAAAGTCGTTCCACCGCAGCAATCTGGCGGAAGACCGGATACATTTGTCTTTACATCTTTTATATTTTTGTTTATACTGAGCATGAGAATATGTATCTATTTTCATATGAGGTGCATATTATCTTATATAGTATAAGGATGTGATTAAATGAAAATTGAGAAACTCAATGAAAATCAGATTCGTTGTACGTTGACACATGCTGATCTGGCAGCACGCCATCTGAAACTGAGCGAACTTGCCTATGGCACTGAAAAAGCAAGATCTTTATTTCAGGATATGATGCAGCAGGCATCTTTTGATTTTGGATTTGAAGCTGAAAATATTCCTCTTATGATCGAGGCGATCCCGTCATCTTCGGACTCTATCGTCCTGATCATCACCAAAGTGGAGGATCCCGAGGAACTTGACACCCGGTTTTCCAAATTTACTCCGGGAAATGATTCCGATATGCGCAGTTCTGAGACGCTTGAGAAGCTCGAGGGCGCCGAAGAATTCCTTAATCTGTTAAATAAGGTAAAGGAGGCTGCAGCCGGGACAAAGAAAAGTGCGGAAACTCCCGCGCCTGTACAGTCTTCAGTTCGCCTGTTCGCCTTTGAGGATCTGGACGGAGTGATCCGTGCGGCACGGCTGGTAACACCGCTGTACCACGGAGCAAACACCCTTTACAAAGATGAAAACAGTGGAATGTTCCTGCTCGCGCTGGCGCAGTCAGATCATTCCACCAACGAATTCAACAAGATCTGCAACATGCTTACCGAATATGCCTCCCCGGAAAAAGCAGACGCTTCCGTCCTTGCCTTTCTGGAAGAGCACTGTGCCGAGATCATATCAGCAGACGCCGTACAAAAGTTATCCACACTGTAGTGTGCACAAAAAAGCTCCGGTATTTCCGGAGCTTTTCATGATTCCAACCGTTATCTTCAGTTGTTTGCCGCCGCCATTGCCGCGTTGATCTTTTCCACAAGAAGATCTGTATCAATGCCATGTACCATTGCCGCCTCCTCAAGCGTCTCCATCTGAGATGCAGGGCAGCCAAGGCAGTGCATGCCGATCTCCATCAGGATCGGGGCACATCCCGGAAAAATATTGAGAAGTTCGCCGATTTTTGTATCTTTAGAAATCTGTGCCATTTCTGTTTCCTCCTTATTATAGTGAATTACTAAGCGTTTTTTATTATAATCCCTGACCGGTAAATTATCAACATATGTTTTTTGTTTTATGGTTTCGGAGCCTATGTTTTTTTCTGAATTTTCTGAATTGTACAGGGAATATTATGGGTTTTTTGAATACTCGAAAGTCAATAATTAATCCGGGATTTTTCGACAATTTCACATTTTCATTACAACTTACCAAAACGTTCGTTCTTTTTCCAGACGTGAGTAATTCACCAAAAACATATGTTTTTGTGTGGATAATGTGGATAACTCTATGGAAAAGCTCACTTTTTCCACGTTTTTCGTTAAACCGCATGTGGATAAGTTGAAAACTCTGCAGCCGTCAATTTCGACGATTTTTTACAAATAAAAACATTTTTGTGCATTTTGATGATTTTATTATTTTTTAATGTCGAAACGGGAATCCTGCTTTCATAAAATGCAGGATTCCCGTCCACATTGCAGCCGATCAGTCAAACATATTTTTACAATACTCTCCTCACAGCGTAAATATTTGTATATGTGGCGCTGCATATGCAGATCCCTTTTCTGGAATTCAGTGCATTGACGATGTTTCCGTCTCCCATATACAGGCCGACGTGTCCGCCGTCCCCATAGAAGATCATATCTCCGGGCTGCGCTTCCTCAAAACTCACCGCATAACCTGCATGCACCATTTCAGAAGTGGTCCTTGGCAGGCTGATGCCAAAGTGGGCATACACCGATTGCGTAAATCCCGAACAGTCTGCCCCATCCGTAAGGCTTGTCCCGCCCCAGACATATGGATTACCGACAAACTGACACGCATAACTGATCACATCCTGTCCCGATACTCCGGAACTGCTGACCGGCACGCCTGCCGCCTCTAATGCTTCTCTTTCCTCTTCTTCCCGGATCCTTTCCTCTTCCTCTTCTTTTGTCTCCCCGTAAGAAAATGAGGAATCAGCCTCCACATATTTCCCGGATACCCAGCCCTCAACGCCGTCTACATTTACCGGATACCAGCCTTCGACCGGATCGCCGGTCACCTCATATTCCTGACCTTCCGTGATCTGGGTCAGGATACCGGCATCTGTGCCCTGTCCGTCTCTGACATTAAGGACGCAGGCAGTGACTGTTACCGTATTATTTTCATATTCTTCAGCACGATCTTCGGCATCGTTCCCCGTAAGCAGCGCATCTGCCGGAACATATCCCTCCGCCTCGCCCGACCGTATCCTGGTCCATCCGTCCAGATACTCCAGAACCTGTGCCGCTGAATCCTGATACAGTTTACCGACCCAGTCACTGTTCTCGTCCGGGGCACTTCTGATATAGGTGTAGTCTTCCTCACCCGTATCAGAAAATGCCATATTTAAATACTCGCCCTCTTCTGTTGGTACCAGATAGAGATTAAGATTGTCTTTTACTTCTGTCTCATAACATTCTTCCAGTACCGATTCGATCCCTGATGCTTCTATAAACGACTGCTCTTCTGCATTTTCAGCAGCCCTCGCGTGAAGCAGACTCCCCGGGATCAGGATCAATCCCGCAGCTGCGGAAAAGACCACTCTTTGCCTGATGTGTGTTGTACCCATATAAAACCTCCCTGATATCTGTGTCTTTATCTTTTGTAGGAAGTTCTAAATGTTACACATTTGTTAAATTTGTTACGATTAGATTATATCAATCCGATACAGATATGTCAAGCCATTGCCTCGGTTTTTGAACGACAGCACTCGACATACCTTTTTATCATCCATCTTCCGGATCATAACGGTTATCATAATTTTTTACGGAATCTGAAAAAAGGTATTGACTTTCCTGCCGGAATAGATTATATTCTAATTACAGTAATAATTATTGTTATTGTTTTGGTAACCGTTCTCATTATGCGATGAAAGGGGGATTCCCATTGGCAGGTTTGAAGTACAGCAGACAACGAGAATCCATCAAACATTTCCTGATGATGACAAAAGAACATCCTACAGCCGATGAAGTTTACATGCATGTGAAACAGGAATATCCGAATATCAGTCTTGGCACTGTATACCGGAACCTGAATCTGCTGGCAGATCTCGGCGAAGCGATCAAGATCTCCACGCCGGACGGCGGAGACCGATTTGATGGAAGGACCTCACCGCACAATCATTTCTTATGCAGGAAATGCGGGCGGCTGCTCGATCTGGAACTTGATATGAAAAGCATTGAAGAAGTGAACCGCCTGGCAGCGGAGAATTTCGATGGTCTGATCGAATCGAGTTCTACATTATTTTATGGTGAATGCAGTGACTGCATTAAAAAGTCTTAACAATATAATATTATTTCAAGAAAAGGAGAATGAAATCATGAAAAAATGGGTATGTACAGTATGTGGTTATGTTCACGAAGGAGAGACTGCACCGGCTGAATGTCCGGTATGCCATGCACCGGCTGAGAAATTCCAGGAGCAGTCAGGCGAGATGACATGGGCTGCTGAGCACGTTGTAGGCGTTGCACAGGGCGTGAGCGAGGACATCCTTGCTGATCTGAGAGCAAACTTCGAGGGCGAGTGCTCAGAGGTTGGTATGTATCTTGCAATGGCAAGAGTCGCTCACAGAGAAGGCTATCCGGAGATCGGCCTGTACTGGGAGAAAGCTGCTTACGAAGAAGCTGAGCACGCTGCAAAATTCGCTGAACTGCTCGGTGAGGTCGTTACAGACAGCACAAAGAAAAACCTTGAGATGCGCGTAGAGGCTGAGAACGGCGCTACAGCCGGCAAATTTGACCTGGCTAAACGTGCAAAAGCTGCAAACCTTGACGCGATCCATGACACCGTACATGAGATGGCAAGAGACGAAGCACGTCACGGCAAGGCATTCGCTGGACTTCTGAAGAGATACTTCGGCTAATCCGCGGATCATATTACCACAGAAAAGCAATATATAGTTACACCCGAAACACTGAGGCTGTCTTTGAGAATTTCATAAATGATTCCGAAGGCAGTCCCTTTTTACCCAGTACCATACACATTGAATTCATTTTTATAAGGAGGCAGATTATGTCCAAATACGCAGGAACAAAAACAGAAAAAAATCTGATGGAAGCATTCGCAGGCGAGTCACAGGCACGCAACAAGTACACCTACTATGCTTCTGCAGCAAGAAAAGCAGGATTCGTACAGATGGCCAACATTTTTGAAGAGACTGCAAGCCAGGAAAAAGAGCATGCAAAAATGTGGTTCAAGGAGTTCCACGGCATCGGAACTGTAGATGAAAATCTGGCCGATGCAGCTGCAGGTGAGAACTATGAGTGGACAGATATGTACAAACGCATGGCTGAAGAGGCAGAAGCTGAAGGCTTCACAGAACTGGCTGCAAAATTCCGCGGCGTAGCTCAGGTAGAGGCGGCTCACGAGAGACGCTATCAGAGACTGCTCGACCATTACAAGGCAGGCCAGACTTTCAAGGATGAAGCGCCGCTTGGCTGGAAATGCAACAACTGCGGATATATCTATGAAGGAAACGAGGCGCCGGAAGTATGTCCGGTATGCGCACATCCGAGAGCTTACTTTGAAAGAAAAGCTGAGAATTATTAAAATTTAATCAGAATGCGGATTCACGGAATAAGGGATAAAGCCTTCCCGTTTCCGGTTCCGCAGCCTAATGAAAAGTTGAAAACCGGATCATTGACAAAAAACAGAGCCGCAGATGAGGAACTCACTAACGTTCAGACAACCTCATCTGCGGCTCTAAAGTCAATTTTCCGGTTTTTACTTTTCTTAAGACCGCTCCACAGTCACCGGTCCGGCTTTATCCCTTATTCCGTGAAAGTCGCATCCAATCGGAAATTCTTTTGAGATTCTATACTTGAGTATACAGATTAATTTCCTCTAAAACGGCCCGTATCCGATGCCGTATGCGATCATGACCAGTGCAAACGCACTGACAATGAATCCCAGATAAATCTTCCAGCAGAATCGGATCCAGGTTCCATAATCCACACCGCACATGGACAGCTGCACGAGTGAACTTCCCGGCCAGAAGCTGTTGGTAATGCCGTCCCCGTACTGGTAGGTAAGCACAAGCACCTGCTGGTTGATATGCAGGATCTCGCCCAGCGGCTGCAGGATCGGCATGACGATAACAGCCTTTCCGCTTCCTGATACAACGAGAAAGTTAAATAATGTTACAAACACAAAAATGATCAGCAGAGCCAGGATTGCACTTCTGTCCTGGAGAAGTTCCGACATGCCGTGTACGATCGTATCCATGATGCATGCCTGATTCATGAGAACGACCACTGACTGGGCAAGGCCCACCGCAAACGCCGCCGCAAATACACGGACTGCGCCTTTGCAGAAGATCTGACACGCCTCGCTTGGACCGATGCGGAAAATAATGGCAAGCAGTACGCCGAGAATGACGTAGATCGCACCGATCTGAGGGAAGGACCAGCCAAGCCGGATGCATCCGTATCCCTGGACAACGATCACGCCGAGGAACGCAAGCAGGCCGAGTATGCGCCGGACGGTCATCTCCTCCAGTCCGTCAGTATGGTCTTCTTTTCTCAGATTCATATATTCATCGCTTAACAGACTGAGCGACGGATCTCTGCGGATCTTCCGGCAGTATGTATAAAGTCCGATGAGGCCGATCACATAGAAGACCGCCAGTCCGACGGCCCGGAAGCCGATCCCGGAGAACAGTGGAAGTCCCACGATCTGCTGCGCCACACCGGTTGTAAATGTATTCATCAGTCCGGAGGTAAAACCGACTGTGCTGCCGACGATAGCCAGGGCAGTCCCGACCATCCGGTCATATCCAAGCGCAAAGCCGATCGTCACTGCCAGAGGATAGAACGGATAGGCAGCCTCGCCGTAGCCAAGCACTCCAAAAACAACAAAAATCGTGTAAAAGATACAGACAACGGAAAATTCTTTTCCTTTTGTCCGTTCAAGGATCGCACCGATAAATGCACCGAACGCACCGCTGGCCTCCAGAAGGTAGATCACACCGGAGCAGATAAACAGAGTGCCCATGATGGATGCGCCGTTGACGAATCCGTTGTAGACCGCCTCGAAATAATTCATAAATGAGATCGGCGTTTCATTTTCCACATAATGGAACGTATCCGGATCGATCACCGTGATCCCGGATGCATTTTCAAGCCGGTCGTACATCCCGCTCGGGATGATGTAGGAGAGCACAACGACAAACAGCATGATCAGCAGCAGGATGATAAATACATGCGGCATATGAAAGCCTTTTGTCTTTTTTGAATTCGGAGCCATATTTCTGTAATCCTCTCTTCCGATTATTATTTTTTCTGTTTATTATTTTTTCTGTTCCTCAAGCCATGACGCCGCAACGTTCGCATGGATAGCGGCGCCGATGGGCAGCACATCCTCGTCCAGCACCATCTGCGGACTGTGGAGCGGTGCATTCCCCGGTCTTCCCGCACCGATAAAACCAAACATTCCCGGAACTTCCGCAGTAATATAGCCGAAGTCTTCTGTCCCGCTCATCGGCGGGATCTGACGGACCCCGTCCTCCCCGGTGACCTCACGGATATAGGGTACGACCTGGCTGCAGAATCCGGCATCAGAATACGTACACGGCGTATGAAAAACCGTGAGATCATAAGTTCCGTTCCATGCTTTCACATAATGATCGATCACTTCCGGGATCCGCTGCTTCAGATGTTCCGCAGCCGCCACATCCTGCGTGCGCAGGCCGATATGGAGTTCCGCTTCATCTGGAATGATGTTCACCGCCGTTCCGCCTTTCGCCACGCCGCAGGTCAGCGCAACTGCTGCGGCGGGATCCGCTTCTCTGGTCACCAGCAGATTGACCGCCTGATAGACCTGATTCATGATCATCAGCGGATCTGTACAGAGCTGCGGCTGAGAACTGTGTCCGCCTCTGCCATGTATTTTCAATATAAATGTATCCAGCGAGGACGAATTCACGCCCACAGCATAGCCGACTTCCCCGGTAGGATCCACCGGCTGTACATGCAGTCCGAACGCAGCGTCCACATGCGGATCTTCCAGCACGCCGTTTTCCACCATAAGCCTTGCGCCGGCGCCGGTCTCTTCCCCCGGCTGAAACAGGAGTTTCACAGTTCCCGCCAGCCGGTCTTCCATTTCTTTCAGGATCCGGGCGGCGCCCAGGAGCATGGCGGCATGGCTGTCATGACCGCACATGTGTCCTGCCCCGCATGTTGATCTGTATTCCAGTTCATTATCTTCCTTCACCGGGAGCGCATCGATATCCGCGCGCAGCAGGATACAGGGACTCCCCTGTCCGATCACAGCTGTGATCCCGGTCGCACGTTCCATGCGCGGAAAACCTGCTTCCATATAGTCACGGGTCATCTGCTCCGGAAGAGGACCGCCGCACGCCTCCCAAGCAATGCCCATCTCGTCCAGACGCTTTGCAATATATGCGCAGGTCTGCGGAAGATCGGTGCCGATCTCCGGGATCCGATGCAGACAGCGCCGGTCTGCGGTGATCTGTTCCCGGATCTCATACGCCCTGCTCTTAATCTCTTCTGCGGATACAGCCATCATTTCTCCTCCTTTATCATTACATTCACCACATTCCGTGTCTCTTGTCTGTATTCCTGTCCGGAAAACGAAAAACTCCGGAACGGGTCATTCATGCTCCGGAGCTGTTAGTTCATAAATATAACGTCTGTCTGCATATTTATTCCTCATCATAACATTTTTCTTCCCCGATTACAAGTTTTTCTCCGATTTATCAGGATATTTCGGGATTTTTTCTGACAAATGCCACGCTTTCTGCTATCATAATTTCCAAAGGAGTGCAGAACATTATGAAACAGACAGCAAGAGAGATTTTTATTAACGGAATTATTTTTACAGCAGACCCCGAAAACCCGTATGCAGACAGCATGATCGTTGAAGACGGCAGGATCGCATGGATCGGGCGCTCAGAGGATATGCCGGAAACAGACCGACAGGATCTGAAGACAGATCTGCAGGGCAGGCGCGTGATCCCCGGCTTTGTGGATGCGCATATGCATCCGGTAATGCTTGCCGACTGCCGCAGGCAGATCACCGTCATGCCGCCGGAGATCAATTCCATAGAGGAACTGGTCCGGGCAGTTCATAAATGCAGGGAGCGGCAGGGCGCGGATCAATGGGTTCTTGGATGGGGATACGATGAACAGGGACTTTTGGAGAAGCGTTCTCCCACCCGCTATGATCTGGACCGCGGATGCAGCGACGCCCCGGTCTCGATCATGCGTACCTGCGCCCATATCCGCTGTGTCAACAGCGCGGCTCTTAAGCTTGCAGGCATTGACCGGAACACGCCGGATCCGCCGGGCGGTGAGATTGAGCGGGATGAAAACGGAGAGCCGACCGGCGTGCTCAAAGAGAGCGCAGGCAGCCTGATGGCTCCTTTTATGCCTGGCGGCAATCCGGAAGAGCAGACCGCCAACCTGGTGGCGCTGGGTGAACATCTTGCCTCCCAGGGCATCACAACAATCTGCGATATGGGAAATCTGGATGCAGGCGACAACTTTCCGATTTACAAAGCAGCTGAAAAACGGGGATTCTGCCAGAGAGTCGGCATTTATTACATGTGGGAATTTCTTGCGGAAAACAAAAACTTTCGTATACCAGAAGAACACTTCGACCGCAGCAGACGGATCTTTGCCGCCGGCCTGAAGCTGATCGGCGACGGCAGCATATCCGGCAGGACAGCATGGATGGACCGCCCCTATTATGGCACCGAAAATGAATTTGGCATATCTGTATGCAGCGACCGCCTGATGGAATCTGCAATCCGTTTCTGCAGAGAACATCACTGTCAGCTGTCCATGCACGCCATGGGCGGCCGGGCCGTTGCAAGAATGACGGACCGTGCCTGTATGGAAAAACCGTGGACAGACAGCCGGATCCCCTATGTCCGGATCGAGCACGTCACCGAACCCTCAGATGAAAGCATCGAAAAAGCAGCGGCGCATGGGATTTCTTTCGTTTCCCAGCCGATTTTCCCTTACGCGGAAAGCCGGAGTTATCTGAAAAATCTTGGCGCCGACCGGATAAAAGAATGCTATCCCTACAGGCGGATGCTGGAAAAGGGCGTAAAACTCGGATTTTCCACAGATGCCCCGGCCACCTTCTGGTCCGATCCGTCCGACCCGTTCCCTGGTCTCAGGCTGGCTGTGACACGAACCGCTGCCGACGGGACAGACTGTGGAAAAGATCAGGCCATAGATATTGAAACCGCTGTTGCTCTTTACACGCGCGGCGCTGCAGAAGCTGCCGGCTTCCCTGACGTCGGCATGCTTGCCCCGGGATATCACGCGGACTTCGCCGTATTAGACGCCGACCTGCTCACGATCCCTGGGGAAGAGATTGACAAAGTCCGGGTCGTACAGACCTATATGGACGGGAAATGCATTTACCGGGCATAGCGTCAGGAAGCAGAACAGACAGAAAAAAGCAGGCGGGCGGGGACAACTTTGTCTCCCGGCCGCCTGCTCCGGATTTATTCCATAAAATTCATGGGATCGACCGGTTCGCCGTCCTTCATCACTTCAAAATACAGATTCGGTCCTTCCACACTGTAATACCTGCTCGGTTCAGCCAGGATCCCGACGGTCTCTCCCGCATTGACATAATCCCCGATGGAGAGCGGAACCTCTGTCAGCTGTCCGTAGACAGCGCTGTATCCATTTCCCATATCCATTGTCACTGTAGTGCCCGTCTCCGCAGTTTCCTCGATATTCGTCACGATCCCGGACGCCGATGCGCCGATCGTCTCACCCACTTCACCGCTCACGATCATAGCCGGATTGTACTGGTACTGGTCCAGCGTCTGGAAATACACGGTTTTGTCCATGCTGTAACTCATGATCACCGGACCGCTGGCCGGCCATTCCAACGTACTTTCCTCACTGAACCATATGTCCGGAGCCGCTGATGCACTTTCAGCCGAAGCCTCCTGACCCTCCGCCGGATCTTCCGTTCCTGTTTCATCCGTTCCCATGGTGTCTTCCGGCATCCCGGACCCGCCAGTCAGTCCATCCTCTTCTTCAGGCAGGACGATCTGATCGGTCGTTGTTTCTTCCGCAGACTCCGTTGGCATCTCTTCCTCCGGTCCTTCGATCTCTTCTGTAAATTCTTCTGCCTGTTCTTCAGCCCTGGCCATCTGCTCTTCCATATCTTTTCTGTAATTGCTGAACGTATACGCCCCGACCAGGACTATAACGGCAGCAAAGCAGAGTACAATGCTTACGGCAGCTCCTTTCCCTTTCAGGAAAGACGGTCTTTCATTTTTATTCATTGTCATCACCTCTGACTGTATTTTTGCCAGAAATGCGACCGGTTATTCCGTCCGTCTACAATTTTGAATACTGAAATATTTCTTCCGCCCATATGTCGCGGTGCAGTTCTGCGCCCTCAAAGAAAAACTCCAGGATCTCTTCGCACGTCTTTCCCTCTTCCGCCATCTGCTCTGCAGTCCATATGCTCATTCCGAGTCCGTGCCCTTTTCCTACCGTTGTAATGCGGACTTCCTGTGCATCCTCCTGATCCGCTGTTATGGAAAAATCACTGGATGGCAGCGACAGGGCATCGCGGAACTGGTCTCCCGTACATATTGTATTTCCGATCCTCATCTCATGCACATACCCCGCAGAATCGTCAGAGAGGATCTCGAGATCCGCCGCCGAATATCCCTGGCCGGCTGTTTCGCCGCTATCCGCCGCCACGAGGAAATCACGGCACAGTTCCTGGATCTGGCGGCATGAAAATGTGAATGTCTGTATCGCCTCATCTGCTTCTTTATCCAGCGGGCATTCCCGGATATCCACATAAGGATATTCGCTGCTCCCCAATACTTCGGCGGCGCTCCTCGTCATACCGCTGCACGACAGAAAATAAGGCGTCCATGCATATCCGCCATCATACATCAGAACGCAGCCATCGGTATTCTCCACTGCACGCACATACTTTTCATACGTTTCCTTCCAGTGATCCGTTCCCCACTGCTTCTGCATCTCTTCTCTCGTCAGAAAAGGGTCTTCCGGCACAGGATTTCCACTGTCTTCTGCATCCCTGTACAGTCTGGTGCGGATCAGGACGGCCATTGCCTCCGCCGCTGCATCGCCGCAGTCTTCAGGCATTTCAAGAGCCAGGATCCCGGCCAGGTAATCCGTCCACTCCACCTCAGCCGTCACCTGTTCTCCCTCCTCAGGCGCCACGCGCACCCGGATGCAGAAAGGATCATCGCCCGCCGCAGTCCCGGCTCCATTTACAAATACCGATACGACATAAGGAAAAAGAAGGAGCAGCAGCAGAAAGACCGCCATAGATTTCATTGCCCTCACCGCAGTATATTTTCTCATAAAAACAGCCCTCCATAGTTTCATACTATGAAGGGCTGTCTGATCTCATGCCTGAACGCCTGCACCGCCGCCAGTCTGATGCTTCCTGTATCTACATCTGATTCCATGGTTCTGTACAGAACTCTTTATTTCTCAGAGCAAAGGTACAGAATGCTTCGTACAGCGGAATGACCGATGACAGGACCGCGTGTACGACTGACATGTTGTCTGTCGTAAATGCCGCGAAGATCTGACGGTTGATCAGGATCTTCAGCACCATGTAGACCGCCGAATATAAGACGGAAAATACGATCAGCGCCAGATAGAACATGATCAGGCTCATCACAGTTCCTGCCAGCGCGCCCGCGCTCCACATCGTATCCGCTGCAAGAAGTCCCATCACAGTGCCAACGATCATAACGGTTGTCAGCACCCCGGTGACCGCGCTGAAGATGATCGGCAGGACCAGGTTCCAGATGCCCGGATTGCGGATCTCTTTATTCTTCAGTCTGATCGGGCCGGCCAGTTCGCCCTGGAAATAATCTCTCGCAAAAGGAACAAATGCCATCCATGCGCGTTCCTTGCCCATACGCTTCCCAATGGTGTACATCCCAAAGGAATGGAAAATATATCCCACAAGCGTAATAATGAGCAGTCCCGCGATAACAAACAGATAAATGCCCATCAGCAGGCTGAAAACTTCGTCTCCTCCGGAATGAGCCGGAACGCTGTAATCATAATCGTAGCTATAGTTGTAACCGAAATCCATCCTGATTCCTCCTATTCGTCTCCGCCTGCCGGAACTTCTACTTTCTTAAGGTGCCACATATCCGCCACATACTCTTCGATCGTACGGTCGGAAGAGAATTTGCCACTGCATGCGGTCTGCATCATCGCCATCTTAGACCAGCGGTTCTGATCTCTGTAGGCTTCTTCCACTCTCTTCTGTGCGTCTGCGTAGGAGCGGAAATCTTTGAGGATAAAGTACATATCCGCACGGTCCGTGCTCTGAGTATTGAGCAGGGAGTTGTACAGATTGATGTACATGTTGTGGTCGCCGTGTGAGTAGGTGCCGTCCATAAGCTGGTCTACCACCCGTTTCAGCTCCCAGTCGTTGAAATAGATCTCCTGCGGATTGTAGCCGCCGTTGTTCTCGTAGTTGATCACTTCTTCTGAGCTCAGTCCGAAGATAAATGCGTTCTCCGCGCCTACCTCCTGAACGATCTCTACGTTTGCACCGTCCATGGTTCCGAGAGTCGGCGCGCCGTTGAGCATGAACTTCATGTTTCCCGTACCGGACGCCTCCTTGGACGCCGTGGAGATCTGCTCGCTGACGTCAGCCGCCGCGAAGATGATCTCTGCGTTGGATACGCGGTAATCCTCGATGAAAACGACTTTCAGCTTGCCGTTGATGCTGCGGTCGTTGTTGACAACCTCTGCAACGGAGTTGATCAGCTTGATCGTCTCTTTGGCTCTTAAGTAACCTGCTGCCGCTTTCGCGCCGAAGATAAATGTTCTCGGATAGAAGCTCATCTCCGGGTGCTCTTTGATCTGGTTGTACAGATACATAATATGCAGGATGTTGAGGAACTGTCTCTTGTACTCGTGGAGACGTTTTACCTGCACATCGAAAATGGAGCGCGGGTCAACATCGATCCCGTTGTGCTCTTTAATATATTTCGCAAGGCGGACTTTGTTCTTGTATTTGATCTCCATGAACTCCCGTCTCGCCGTCTCGTCCTCTACGTACGGTTTCAGCTTCGCGATCTGGGACAGGTCCGTGATCCAGCCGTCGCCGATCTTGTCTGTGATCCAGTCTGCAAGGAGCGGGTTGCCGTGTGCGAGGAAACGTCTCTGGGTGATGCCGTTTGTCTTGTTGTTGAACTTCTCCGGCATCATCTCATAGAAGTCTCTGAGCTGCTGCGTCTTCAGGATGTCCGTGTGGAGCCTTGCCACGCCGTTTACGGAGAAGCCTGCGATGATCGCCATATTTGCCATGCGCACCTGGCCGTCCATGAGGATCGCCATCTTCTTCACTTTGTGCTCATTGCCCGGATACATCTCGCGGACTTTGATGAGAAACCGGCGGTCGATCTCCTGCACGATCTGGTAAATACGCGGAAGCAGTTTGGAGAACAGGTCGATCGGCCATTTCTCAAGCGCCTCTGCCATGATCGTGTGGTTCGTGTATGCGCAGGTCTTCGTGGTCACATCCCATGCTTCCTCCCAGCTTAAGCCTTCCTGGTCAATGAGGAGCCGCATCAGCTCCGGAACCGCTACCGTCGGGTGGGTATCGTTCATCTGGATCACGACTTTCTCATAAAGTTTGCGGACGTCGTCATGTTTCTTCTTATATTTGGCGATCAGCGCCTGAAGGCTTGCAGAGATGAAGAAATACTGCTGTTTCAGACGGAGTTCTTTGCCTGAATAGTGGTTGTCGTTCGGATAGAGGACGTCGACGATCAGTTTCGCAAGGTTCTCCTGCTCTACCGCTTTGTGGTAATTTCCTCTGTCGAACTCATCCAGCTTGAAGTCCGTGATCGCCTGTGCATCCCATACGCGCAGTGTATTTACCACATGATTGCCGTATCCGACAATCGGCATGTCATACGGGATTGCAAGTACAGACTCATAGTTCTCCTGGATGAAGTTGTCTTTTCCGGTTACCGGATCCTTCTCAAAACGGATGTTTCCGCCGAAACGCACTTCCTTCGCATACTCTTCTCTGCGAAGTTCGAACGGGTTGCCTTCTCTTAACCAGTCGTCCGGCACTTCCTTCTGGTAGCCGTTCTCGATCTTCTGCTTGAACATCCCGTAGCGGTAGCGGATGCCGCAGCCGTAAGCCGGGTAATTCAGAGTCGCCAGGGAGTCAAGGAAGCATGCCGCCAGTCTTCCAAGGCCGCCGTTTCCGAGCGCCGCATCCGGCTCCTGGTCCTCGATTACATCCAGGTCGATACCCATCTCGCCAAGGGCTTCCTTCACGCCTTTGTACGCTTTCATGTTGATCAGGTTATTTCCAAGGGCACGGCCCATCAGGAATTCCATGGACATGTAGTAAACAGTCTTTGCGTCCGCCTCGTCATAGGCCTTCTGCGTCGCGAACCAGTCGTCAAAGATGACGTCTTTCACCGCATAGGACACAGCCTGGAACAGCTGCTGCGGGGTCGCCTCATCGATCGTTTTTCTGTAAAGGGCTCTTACATTGTCCTTTACGGTCTCCTTAAATGCTTCTTTCTCAAATCTTTTGCTGAACATTTCTTTATTTTCCTTCCTTTTCCACACCCATTGCAACCGCTTCGCCGTTGATCTTCCATTCTTTCACATATCCGGACGGCTGTGCCTTTACGACCTCGTTGGCCAGCACTTCCCCGGCGATCTCTCCGGCGTATTTCGCGAAGATCTCTTCCGCTTTTCCGCTTCCGTCGTAAGTTACGCGGATGCGGTCCATTACTTCAAAGTCCGCCTCTTTTCTCATGGTCTGGACTTTGCTGATGATCTCGCGGACGAATCCCTCTTCCAGAAGCTCCGGCGTCAGGTTCGTGTCAAGAACGACTGTGATGCCGTTGTCATTCTCGGATACATATCCTTCGATCTGTGCGGTCTCGATCAGCAGATCCTCGCGGAACAGCGTGATCTCCTGGCCGTTCACGTCAAGCTTCAGGGAGCCCTCTGCATTGAGCTCATCCATCGCCGCGTTTCCGTCCACGGAGTCAAGGGCTGCTTTGATCCCGCCTAACATTTTACCATATTTCGGGCCTACTGTCTTTAACTGCGGTTTAAAATTATATGAAGTAAAGTCTCTTACATCTTCTGTAAATTTAACATTCTTCACATTCAGCTCGTCGGCAACGATCTCCTGGTAGAATTCCGGCAGGTCAAATCCCGCCTTCACGAACATCTGTCCGATCGGCTGGCGGTTCTTGATATTGGACGTATTTCTGCAGGCACGTCCCATCACGACAAGCTTCAGGACATGATCCATGTTCTGCTCAAGCTCTGTGTCGATCTGATCATCATTTACCTCCGGGAACAGGCACAGGTGGATGCTCTCCGGCGCGTCTTTGTCGATGCTGCGCACCAGGTTCTGGTAGATCTCCTCGGTCATGAACGGGATCATCGGCGCTGCGGCCTTGGATACCGTCACGAGGGCTGTATACAGTGTCATGTATGCATTGATCTTATCCTGCTCCATGCCTTTCGCCCAGAAACGCTCGCGGCTTCTTCTGACATACCAGTTGCTCATGTCGTCCACGAACTCCTGGAGCGCCCTTGCGGCTTCCGGAATGCGGTAATTGCCCAGATTGTCGTCCACGGCTCTGACCATGGTGTTCATCTTGGAGAGGAGCCATTTGTCCATAACGGACAGTTTATCGTACTCCAGTGTATATTTTGTCGCGTCAAACTCGTCAATATTCGCGTAGAGGACGAAGAACGCATACGTATTCCACAGGGTGCCCATGAATTTACGCTGTCCTTCTGTCACCGCTTTGCCGTGGAAACGGTTCGGCAGCCACGGCGCGCTGTTGATGTAGAAGTACCAGCGGATCGCGTCTGCGCCGTATTTCTCCAGCGCCTCGAACGGATCGACTGCATTTCCCTTGGACTTGCTCATCTTCTGGCCGTTCTCATCCTGGACATGGCCGAGGACGATAACGTTCTTGTACGGCGCCTTGTTGAAGATCAGCGTGGAGATCGCCAGCAGGGAGTAGAACCATCCTCTGGTCTGGTCCACCGCCTCGGAAATGAAATCCGCCGGGAACTGCTTCTCGAAGAGTTCCTGATTCTCAAACGGATAGTGATGCTGTGCGAACGGCATGGAGCCGCTGTCAAACCAGCAGTCGATCACTTCCGGCACGCGGTGCATCTCTTTGCCGCACTTCGGACATTTGATCGTAACCGCATCGATATACGGGCGGTGCAGTTCGATGTCGTCCGGGCAGTTGTCAGACATTTCTTTCAGTTCCGCAATGCTGCCGATGGAATGCATGTGTCCGCACTCGCACTCCCAGATGTTGAGCGGGGTTCCCCAGTAACGGTTGCGGCTGATGCCCCAGTCCTGGACATTCTCGATCCAGTCGCCGAAGCGGCCTTTTCCGATGCTCTCCGGGATCCAGTTGATGGTGTTGTTGTTGGCGATCAGGTCGTCCCTTACCGCCGTCATCTTGATGAACCAGGACTCACGCGCATAGTAGATGAGCGGCGTGTCGCATCTCCAGCAGTGCGGGTAGCTGTGCTCAAACTTCGGCGCATCGAAGAGGAGTCCTCTTGCGTCCAGGTCTTTTAATACTTCCGGATCCGCTTTCTTTACGAACAGTCCGGCGAACGGCGTGGATTCCGCCATGTTTCCTTTTTCATCTACGAGCTGTACGAAAGGCAGGCCGTATTGTCTTCCTACATTCGCGTCGTCTTCACCGAATGCCGGGGCGATGTGTACGACTCCGGTACCGTCGGTCAGCGTTACATAGGTGTCGCATGTCACATAGAATGCTTTCTTGTTCTGCTTTGCGGCTGCGTCTGCGGCGCACTGGTAGAGCGGCTCGTACTCTTTGCCCTCGAGGTCGGTTCCTTTGTATGTCTCCAGGACCTCGTATGCCGGGCCGTTTTCTGCGCCTTCATCCTTGTTTCCTGCGGCGCCGAGTTTGCCGAGGACCGTGTCAAGAAGGGCGCAGGCCATATAATAGGTGTAGCCGTCTGCCGCTTTTACTTTCGCGTAATCCTCGTTGGGGTTCACACAGAGCGCCAGGTTGGACGGAAGCGTCCAGGGCGTGGTGGTCCATGCAAGGATGTAGGCGTCCTCGTCTTTCACTTTGAATCTGACAACTGCGGAGCGCTCTTTTACGTCCTTGTAGCCCTGGGCAACTTCCTGGGCGGACAGCGGCGTACCGCAGCGCGGGCAGTAGGGCACGATCTTGAAGCCCTTGTAGAGCAGGCCCTTCTCCCAGATCTGTTTGAGCGCCCACCACTCGGATTCGATAAATGAATTGTGGTACGTTACATAAGGGTGCTCCATGTCAGCCCAGAAGCCGACCGTACCGGAGAAATCCTCCCACATCCCTTTGTATTTCCACACACTCTCTTTACATTTGTCAATGAACGGCTCCAGACCGTATTCCTCGATCTGGTCCTTTCCGTCCAGCCCGAGCGCTTTCTCGACCTCGAGCTCGACCGGCAGTCCGTGGGTATCCCACCCTGCCTTTCTCGGAACCATGTATCCCTTCATCGTGCGGTAGCGCGGGATCATGTCCTTGATGACACGTGTGAGAACGTGTCCGATATGCGGTTTCCCGTTGGCTGTCGGCGGGCCGTCGTAGAAAATATAATCCGGGCATCCCTCACGCTCTTCGATGCTCTTCTCGAAGATGTGGTTCTCGTCCCAGAACTTCTCGACTTCCTTCTCACGGCCGACAAAGTTCATGTCTGTTGGCACTTTTCTGTACATTTCTAACTTCCTTTCTGTCTCCGGTCCTGCGCGGCGATGTATCGCCGGCGGACACGCTCTCGCTCGGGACAGAACGCAGCGGACACATAAAAGCGCAAAATACGCGCTTTAAGTGCCGGCGTTCTTTTACGGTCCTTCGTCGACACATCGCCGCGCAGGGCCGCTCCAGAACGGAACTTCATTCAAAACGGGGAGAGGCGGGGACTTCTGTCCCTTCCCGGATCGGGGAGGGGCGGGAAGTCCTTTTTTCCTGCCTGTTTGGAAACTGTAGCGAATTGGATGAGGTTGAGTGAACTATGTATTCGTTAAGGACCGTAGAGTAACGCCGGCACTTAGGCTGCGTTATTGGCAGCCTTATGTGTACGCTGCGTTACGGCCCGAGCGAAAGCGCGTCCGCAACGGATGCATAGTTCACTCAGCCTCTGAATACGATACTTTTCCAAACCGGCAGAAAAAAAGGCTCCCGTCCGTAAAAGGACGAAAGCCATATCTCTCTCGTTTTAACCACCTGTTACTGCATACTCCGGCGCATGCGCCTTCCATACGGATTCCCCTAACGCGGGAACTCACGTCAGCCCTTACTCTCACCGGACAGATCCGGCGCGCCTTCTGGACTGCGGCTCGGGAGTGATCTTCGGTAATACTCTACTGATGCCGGGCTCGCACCGTCCCCCGGCTCGCTGGGATGTTCAGGTAAGACCTACTGTCTCCGTCACAGCCTTTGCTTTTGGATTTTATGCACATGCTATTATATAGAGAAAAGCGCGATCCGTCAAGAGGTTTACCGGTTTTCACAGCCTTTTTCCTACTCAAGGATCTCCTTCACCTGTTCCAGAGAAATACTGCATTTCTCCGATATCATTTCCGGTGACTCTCCCTGCGCAGCGAGCTTCAAAACCTGTTTTGCAAGCTGAACTCCCTGTTGCATACCTTCTGTACGGCCTTTGCTGTCCGCCTCTTTCAATTCTTCTGCAAATAATTCTTTCAACGCGTCACACATTTTCTTCTCAACCTCCATTTGTTCCCAGTTTGCTCTTGTGATCAGATCCATCACCGCAGCATGATCTTTCGATTTCCGGTGTTTCTCATATTCCTGCATCAGTTTTCGTATCTCTCCACCTGCCCGAAGATCCGTCCGCATACTCTGCAGCCAGAAATTCTCCCTGTCAGACAGTTCCGGAAGGATCAGAAGCTGTATCGGAATGGGATCACCAACCAGATAGTATATTCCGTTTCCCTGATATTCCGTACGGATTCCCCGGATATGTTCCAGATGCCTGACCATATTTCTGGGATAATGACTGCACACAAAAGTTAACGTCAGTTCTTCAGGATTAATTTCTCCCACTTTGTCTGTATCAGACTGATAAATACATGCATAGCCATATACTTTATAAAAATCATTGATACTCAGATTATCACCGGGTGATTTATATTCTATAACATTATGTTTTCGAAATATCCGGCCAATATCCTTTCTTATCGGAACATCCTTCAGCTTTTTTATGATAAGAATATCCATCTGCAGCGGTTTCTTACTCAGAAGATATTCTTCATACATCTCCAGATATTTCATTTCATCCTGCAGCGTAATGCGCAGAGCGGCCCCAAAAGCCGGGTGCCATTGTAGTTTTGCTTTATCCATCTTATCTCCTTAAGTATAATACATCTCGTTTTTCTGGTGCAACTTTATATTTAAATGATTATTTCTGCAATGGCATCACCCCGCCTTTCGA